>JAEDNK010000028.1 GCA_016302545.1 Bacillota bacterium | reverse complement strand
GTTGATTAGGTTTGACAGCATATCATTAATCCTTTAAAATATAAATACTAGAAATTATATGAAAAAAAGGGGAAAGAAATGCTGCAGATATATCTTACAATTATAGACGATGAAAATGACAAGAGCCGTTTTGAGGAGCTTTACGAAAGATATGCCAGACTTATGCACTATGCGGCGAGGGAAATACTGGCAGATGACAGATTAGCTGAAGAAGCAGTGCAGGAGGCATTTTTTAGAATCGCCCGGAATTTTCACAAGGTGGGGGATGTGAAAAGCAGCGAAACTAAGAATTTTGCCGTACTTATTACAAGACGTATGGCTCTTACAATAGCAGAAACAGAATTAAGGCATGGCAAAGCATCTGAAACCGTATCAGAAGGGGTGGGGACAGGTGCACATTCCATGGGAGCAGCAGATGAGAGCTTTGAAAGTGCAGATTATAAGGCATTGGTGGAGGCTATATTAAGCCTGCCTGAAATATACCGTAATGTACTTTATCTACAGGGAGTGTACGAGTATACTCTAAGGGAGACCGCGGGACTGCTGGGAATCACAGTAGATGCGGCGAAGAAAAGAACGCAGCGAGGGAGAAAACTCCTCCGCGAAAAACTGGACAGAGAGGAGGCATGCATAAATGGAAGATAAATTAAAGATGGCACTTGCAGAAGCTATGTCAATAGAATATCAGGACGTGCCTGAGCCGGAAAACCTCTGTTACGAATACACATTCTCCGCAGAATTCGAAGGTGCTTTGGAAAAGATCATAAAGTCGGCGGATTACAAGTATGTGAGCGTGGGCAGCAGACGAATCAGGAAGGCATTGGCTGTGGCTTTGATTGCGGCAATGATTATGGCAGCGAGCGTGTGTGCGGTGGCAGCGGGGCGTGCCGTAGTCCGCTGGAACGAAACCCAAAATGATAAAACAGGTACTCTAGATGTGACCTTCGACGTGGATGATCCTAATGGAACCGCAGGGGAATTTTCATATATAAAACCGGAAACTCCGGAGGGATATGAGATTGTGCGGGAGGAGAAATACCCGACAGCATATAGAGTACAATATGTAAATTCAAACAATAAAACGGTATTGTATTCTCAAACCGGCGATATTGACAGTATGGGATTAGGCATCGATAATGAGGACGCAGAATTTCATGAATTTATTATAAACGGGGAAAAAGGATACTCCTATTCTAAGCTAGGGAATAACATGTTGATTTGGGCTGATGAAACTTCGCTATATCAAATTAATGGTGATTGTGATATGGAAGTATTGCAGGAAATGGCGAGGAGTATCGGCTAGTCTAGGTGAAATATGGTGAAGTGAACTCACAAGTGCCTTTTTGAAAAAATTTTTAAGGAAATTAAAATTCTTGTCCCCTTTTTGGCTTTTTCACGGTTATTATATATGAACGTTATAACCGAAGGGTAAACCACAGAAAGGAGAAAAGGAAATAAGCACCGCGCAAAAGCATCATGCTACGCATATGCAGGCAGCAAATCGGAGCATGTGACTAAGTACAGTGCGGAAGTGAGTTATTAATTATGTTAATGACATCAACAGCATTCGCAGGGAGTATTTACTCCACTATAGAACTTGATATTACAGATGTTGAAGTCAAACAGATTCCGGTTCCGGCTGAATACCGTACGGGAAGTACATATGAGGGTCTATAAACACTATTACTTTATAATACGAGGAGAAGATGGTAATGAAAAACTGGAGAAAAGCAACGCTTTTTTTGTAATTGCTGCAATGTGCTATGCAATGGTACAGATTGTATACACAATAAGTCACATGATAGCAGAGGAACAAAACTCAATCATTACAGAAATAATTGAACATGGTGTGAATCTATTACGGTTTGCCCTTATTTTTGCGCCGGTGATTATCTTTGTTTTACGTTTTGGTTTACAGAACAGTAAAAGGATTTTTTTGAACTTTTGGAAAAAGCATCACTTTTATTACATACTTTACATCGTTGTTTTGTATTGGATAAGGGAAAATATAGGGATGGGATTTTATTCCATTGATCTGCCGATACCGGGTCTATACTTTGATCTAAGTAAGAATGCCTTTGCAGATTTCTGGATGATGTATACGTATATGTTTTTTTATGATATTACTGCAACACTTTTCTTCCTTCTTTTACCAAATTATTTTTTGTGTTTTACAAAAAAGGAAGTATAGGAACAGTGTATGCATGTGCTGCGTCGTCATTGTTATCTTTCGATTTAAATGAAAGATAATATTTTGTGAGTGAGTATCTGATATTGTAAATGTATAGATGAAGGGAGTGAGGCTGATGTGGAGGTAAGAGAGTGATTGCAAACACTAAATAAGTATTATGATTAATTTTCTAAAAATATTGCAAGGAGGTTGAAAATTATGAAGAAGATTTTATCACTGTTATTGGCACTTTGTCTTGTGTTCTCAGTTTCAGCAGTTGCTTTTGCTGCTGATACTAATGTTGAAACTGAAAGTAACGACCTATCTACTTATGGGGCTGCGCCACCTCTTACAAGCGTCACTATTAACAACGCTGTTACAATAGAAGGTATCATAGTATATCCTAGCAGTAATGGACATGTAGGAGTTTGGGTAACAACAATGGGGTATGGCTATGCTACTTCTATAAAATATGATGGGGAAGAAATCACAAGACGAAACGCTGTTGGTTCAAAGGGAATTTTGCGTCCGGGAACTCAAGAAGCAATAGGATGGCAAGAACTTTATGACTGTGGAAAAGCACCCGAATCGGGGACACATACTTTTGAAATCACGGTACGCGGAAGAAATAATCCAACAAAAGTAATTACTGCTAAGAAAACCTTTACATTTTAGTAATAGTCGCTCGGAATCTATAGCGTTGAACCTTCAACGCTAAAGTTTCTGAGAGACTACCAGTAGGTATATGATATGGAGGAAAAAATGTTTGAAATTTCTAATTATAATAATTTCTATAGTTACAAACCGTCAAAGAGTATGTTTCACCAAATTAAAAAGCCTACATCAAGCATTTTGGAAGAAAGCATCTTCTACTCCAAGCTTGGTGTTGATAACTTAGACCATAAAATGACTATAGGGAGTTTATTTACCTTTGCTTCAAGAGGTGGAGATGTCAGCGGAGATTACGATGAAAGCTCTACAGAAGAAGATCCTGTAATCCGGGTATGGGGACAAGACTCAAAAGGAAATAAATTTGATAGGAAAATCCATGTAAATCAAATAGATCCAAGTAATGCTTCGACCGTTGAAATGGTTGCTTTAGGAGAACATTTACAAGAGCAGGGAATACAGACAAATCTCACTGCTTCATCGGCTTGTATATCATTTCTTAGTGGAATTGATGTAACTCGAAAGATTGACTTTAATCAGTATATGGCTGAATATAGTGATATGATGGGACGTGGAGGGAGTATTTCAGAAACTACTCTTATGTCAGAATCCGCTTTTACCAAGCTATCTGTAGAAAGATATCTTTTTTATCTACAACATGAAGCAATGGAAAATCTTATAAAATAGAAGGGTAATTCTTTACTGGATGTAAAGGATATTAGCCATAAATATGATGTTGACATTGAAGGAGAAGCTGAAGAAGAATCAAAGGAGGGGTAGTTCAATGAAAAAGAACAAAATCGTAATACTTGTTATTTTGCTTCTGCTTTTACTAATCGCAGGAGGATGTAATTCCGAAAATGCCACCGATGAAAGTATTCGCAGCATGGGGTTTCCATCACTAAGTGATGTGCCGGGCGGATTTTCTTCCGTGGATGCAAAATCCATAGACACGGGAGACTGGTGCGAGATAACCTACGAAAACAGCAGCGGAGATTTTTTATCTCTGGACTGCTATGAGTCGGGGACATTTGATATAGCTTTCCTTATGAATTATGCAGAATCCACAGAGCAGATTACCATAAAAGACAAGGAAGCTACGGTTTATAAAAACCTGTCCGACAATGACAATCGCATCAATATCATCGCCTGGGAGGATGAGGACAACAAGGCACTGTGCCTGCTGGGTGGAAATGTTTCCATGGATGAGATGGTTCGGGCGGCAGAAAGTGTAAAATACGATATGAAAAAAGCTGCAGCAGAGCCTGAAAACGATGCAATTTCTTCTACACCTCAGGAGAGAGGCACGATTGAAGAGACTTACCTGAAAAAATATTCAGGGGTCTTAAAAAACACGACAAAACCGCTCTTCGATTACTGGATGAAAAGAAATAAAGCAGTCTCAAAGTTTGAATTAGAATCATTTTATAAGTCGTTTGATCTTCATATAGCGGATAATTTGTTGGTGGAAGTTTTTGACTATGACTATTTTATGAAAGCCAATGATGATGTTATAATGGCCGGCGGAATGCAGAGGGGAGAAGATGGGAATATCAGATACTTCACAGGTTCTTTTGGACAGATTGCGGCGGTAAGCAGGGAGGGTCAGCTCATAAAAGCGGTGCCTCTTACAAACCTGGATGTGAAACTTGAACCGGAGAGTGCAGATGAAGAATCTTCGGAATGGATTAAAGGAAAGGTTATGGCCAGCATAAAATCACCAGCGTATCTTGTTAGAAATATGTTGCACAATTAAAGGTTAAGCTAAAGTGGTTTTGGTCGCGCGGAGATCTGCTGAAGAACGGCGGCATAGCTGTAGTGCCGGCAATGATTAAGCCAAACGCAACTCTCAAGGCGCAACTTTGCTTTAAATGCAAAAAGATGATAGCCGACATAGAAAATATGTGAAGCAAAAGCCACTTCAAAATTTTCACTCTGACAGTCGGGGGGATTAAAGATAGGATTTTCTTTTTTTCCGTTTTTCTTTGCATTTTGCAAAGAAAAATGCCCTTTTTGAAAAAAATCTACTCTTGAATGGCAGGTGATGTCAAATTACTGATGTTTTCCTGTAAGATTATTTAAAAAATTGGAAATCCGGCTCAGCTCAGCTATGTATGGGGCCGGATTATTTTCATATCTATTGATTTTTTTGTATTTTTGTAAAGAAAATCGGGGAAAATGAAAAAAACTCCGGCTTGGAGCTACCCCCTTTCCGCTAAGGCGCAGGATGTCAGAAGCACATGCCAAAATCTTTTTCCTGAATTCAAAAACTTTTACTTGCGTATTTGACAAGAATGTTATATAATATTAGACTGCCACACAAAGTAATTTGTTATAGAAATTAAGGAGTGATAAAGATGCCAAAACCTATACAAGTAGGTAGAAAAGAACGTATGACATTCGCCAAAATCAACGAAGTCTGCGAAATGCCCAACCTGATTCAGATCCAGACGGACTCTTACAACTGGTTCATCGAAGAAGGTCTTAGGGAGGTTTTTGAAGACATTTCTCCTATTAAGGACTATGCAGACAATCTGGTTCTGGAGTTCATTGATTACTCACTTACCGACGCTCCGAAATACGAGCAGGAGGAGTGCAAGGAAAGAGATGTAACATACGCTGCTCCGTTAAAGGTCAGAGTAAGACTGATCAACAAGGAAACGGGAGAGGTTAAAGAGCAGGAAGTTTTCATGGGGGATTTTCCGCTTATGACCGAAAAAGGAACCTTCATCTACAACGGTGCTGAGCGAGTTGTGGTAACTCAGCTGGTTCGTTCCCCGGGACCGTACTATGACGTAAGCGTTGATAAATCCAACAATAAACTGTTCGCAACCACAATCATCCCTAACAGAGGAGCATGGCTGGAATACGAAACCGACTCCAACGAAATTATTTCCGTGAGAGTGGACCGTACCAGAAAGCAGCCGGTGACCACCCTTTTAAGGGCGCTGGGCTTTGGCAGCGATCAGGAGATTATCGACATTTTCGGCGAAGATCCTCGTCTCATGAAGACTTTGGATAAGGATACTGCCGGAAACTATGAGGAAGGTCTTAAGGAAATTTACAAGAAACTAAGACCTACCGAGCCGCCTACGGTGGAAAGTGCGAAGGCTCTCTTGAACTCCCTGTTCTTCGACCCTAAGCGCTATGACCTTGCAAAGGTGGGAAGATATAAGTATAACAAGAAATTGGGTTTATCAAACAGAATTGTAGGCGTAGTGGCAGCCGAAGATGTAATAAATCCTGAGACAGGCGAAATAATGGCCGAAAAAGATCAGAAAATCGACCGCACTCTTGCTATGGAAATCGAGAACGCCGGCGTTGAGTATATCTTTGCCTACAGCCCTGAAAAGGAAAAGGCAGGTCAGGTAACAAAAGTTATCGGAAACAACTTTGTCGATCTTCAGAAGTATGTCAATTTTGACATTTCTGAGCTGAAGGTGGCTGACAAGGTATTTTATCCTGTCTTAAAGGAGATACTGGCTGCAGCTTCATCTGATGAAGAGTTAAAGGAAATGCTTGTGGAGAGAAAGAACGACCTTTCACCTAAGCACATCCTTATCGAAGATATAATCGCTTCAATCAGCTACATTTTAAATTTGAATTATGGCATCGGATCAATTGACGATATAGACCATCTGGGCAACAGAAGACTGAGAACTGTGGGAGAGCTTCTCCAGAACCAGTTCAGAATCGGTCTTGCCAGAATGGAAAGAGTAGTAAAGGAAAGAATGACCATTCAGGACATCGACGTTACTACTCCGCAGGCATTAATGAATATAAGACCGGTAACGGCAGCTATCAAGGAGTTCTTCGGAAGCTCCCAGCTATCACAGTTTATGGACCAGAACAACCCTCTGGCAGAGCTTACTCATAAGAGAAGACTTTCCGCATTGGGACCGGGCGGACTTTCCAGGGAAAGAGCCGGCTTCGAAGTTCGAGATGTACACCACTCCCACTACGGCAGAATGTGTCCTATCGAAACTCCTGAAGGTCCTAACATCGGCCTTATCGGTTCACTTACCACTTACGGTATTATAAATAAGTACGGTTTTATCGAAACTCCGTACAGAGTTGTGGATAAGGAAACACACATCGTAACAGACGAGATTCACTATCTGACTGCTGACGAAGAGGAAATGATGATAATCGCTCAGGCTAACGAGCCACTGGACAGCGAGGGTCACTTTGTAAATGCCAAGGTTGCTTCAAGAGGTGAGCACGGCGAAATCGCCCTCATGCCTAGAGAGCAGATTGACTACATGGACGTTTCTCCTAAGCAGGTAGTATCCGTTGCGACAGCAATGATTCCTTTCCTGGAAAACGACGACGCCAACCGTGCCCTCATGGGTTCCAACATGCAGCGTCAGGCAGTTCCTCTTCTGGTAACCGAAGCCCCTATAGTAGGTACCGGAATGGAATACAAGGCGGCAAGAGACTCCGGCGTAGTAATTCTGGCAAGGAATTCAGGTACTGTTGAGTTTGTGGACGCCGACACTATCATAATAAGAAGAGATGACAACAACGAAAAGGATACCTATAACCTTCTGAAGTTTAAGCGTTCCAATCAGGGAACCTGCATCAACCAGCGTCCTATCGTAGCTCACGGCGAGCATATCGAGGCGGGAGAGGTTATTGCGGACGGCCCGTCCACCGACCTTGGAGAAATCGCTCTGGGCAAGAACCTTCTCATCGGCTTCATGACCTGGGAGGGCTATAACTACGAGGACGCCATCATCCTTAACGAAAGACTTCTTATGGAGGACGTTCTGACTTCACTTCACATTGAAGAGTATGAATCGGAAGCGAGAGATACCAAGCTGGGACCTGAAGAAATCACCAGAGATATTCCTAATGTTGGTGAGGACGCATTGAAGGACCTGGATGAAGAAGGTATCATCAGAATCGGTGCAGAGGTTAACTCCTCCGATATTCTGGTAGGTAAGGTTACCCCTAAGGGCGAAACAGAGCTTACCGCAGAGGAGAGACTGCTCCGTGCAATCTTCGGCGAGAAGGCCAGAGAGGTAAGAGATACTTCACTGAGAGTGCCTCACGGCGAAACCGGTATAGTAGTAGACGTTAAGGTTTTCTCCAGAGAAAACGGCGACGAGCTGCCGCCGGGAGTTAACAAGCTGGTAAGGTGTTACATCGCCACTAAGAGAAAGATCAACGTTGGAGACAAGATGGCGGGACGCCACGGTAATAAGGGTGTTATTTCCAGAATACTTCCTGAGGAGGATATGCCTTTCCTTGAAAACGGTCAGCCACTTCAGGTAATGCTTAACCCTCTGGGCGTACCTTCCCGAATGAATGTCGGACAGGTACTGGAGGTTCATCTCGGTCTTGCAGCAAAGAAGAAGGGATGGTATATTTCCACTCCTGTATTCGACGGCGCTAACGAAAAAGACATTATCGAGCTTCTCGACGAGTGCGGATACCCGAGGACAGGAAAGCTCTGCCTCCGTGACGGCAGAACGGGAGAACCTTTTGACAATCCTGTAACCGTAGGCTACATGTATATGCTTAAGCTCCACCATCTGGTAGATGACAAGATTCACGCCAGAAGTACAGGACCTTACTCACTTGTAACACAGCAGCCTCTGGGCGGTAAAGCTCAGTTCGGCGGACAGCGTTTCGGTGAGATGGAGGTATGGGCCCTTGAAGCATACGGTGCAGCATATACTCTGCAGGAAATCCTTACGGTTAAATCCGACGATATTGTAGGACGTGTAAAGACCTATGAGGCCATCGTAAAGGGCGAAAACATCCCTACACCGGGAATACCTGAGTCCTTTAAGGTACTGATTAAGGAAATGCAGGCTCTGGGTCTTGACGTAAAGGTTCTTTCGGAGGACAATGAGGAAATCGAAATCAAGGAATCATCCGAATACGATGACGATATTCCGAATCTGGAATCCATTATGGACATTGAAACCGAAAGGGAAAGCGATGAACAGCTTTTCAGCGCAGGCTACAGTGAGGAAAAGAATCCGGAGGAGGAAGACGACTTCAGCTTTGACACCGAAGAACCTGACGACTTCGCCTTTGATGATTTTAAAGATGAGTAAATAGAAAGGGGAGGGGCTCCTTGAATAATAACGTAAACAACGATTATGAATTAAATAATTTCGAATCTATACAGATCAATCTGGCATCTCCTGAGAAGATTCTTGAGTGGTCTCACGGCGAGGTAACCAAGCCTGAGACCATCAACTACAGAACTCTCAAGCCTGAAAAGGACGGACTTTTCTGCGAGAAAATCTTCGGACCTATGAAGGACTGGGAATGCCACTGCGGTAAGTATAAGAGAATCAGATACAAGGGTATCGTCTGCGACCGCTGCGGAGTAGAGGTAACCAAGGCCAAGGTAAGAAGGGAAAGAATGGGCCACATCAAGCTTGCGGCTCCCGTTTCCCATATCTGGTACTTCAAGGGAATTCCGTCAAGAATGGGTCTTTGCCTTGATGTCACCCCGAGAAACCTTGAAAAGGTTCTGTATTTCGCTTCCTATATCGTAACCGAACCGGGAGATACGGGACTTGGCTACAAGGAAATATTAAGCGAACAGCAGTACAGAGACGCTAAAGAGCAGTACGGCGACAGATTCCAGGCCGGTATGGGGGCAGAGGCAATCAAAAAGCTTCTGTCAGACATCGACCTTGAAGAGCTTTCAGCAGATTTAAGAAAGAAGCTGAAGGATGCATCCGGACAGAAGAAGATAAGAATCGTAAGAAGACTGGAAGTAATCGAGGCATTGAGACTTTCAGGCAACAGACCTGAATGGATGATTCTTGATGTGATTCCGGTAATTCCGCCTGACATCAGACCGATGGTACAGCTGGATGGCGGCAGATTTGCCACATCAGACTTAAACGATTTATACAGAAGAGTAATCAACAGAAACAACAGACTTAACAGGCTCCTTGAGCTGGGCGCTCCTGACATTATCGTCAGAAATGAAAAGAGAATGCTTCAGGAAGCTGTTGACTCGCTCATAGACAACGGCAGAAGAGGAAGAGCTGTAACAGGCCCGGGGGCAAGACCGCTTAAGTCATTATCTGATATGCTTAAGGGAAAGCAGGGCCGTTTCAGACAGAACCTGTTAGGTAAGCGTGTTGACTACTCAGGACGTTCCGTTATCGTAGTAGGACCGGAATTAAAGTTCTACCAGTGCGGACTGCCTAAGAAGATGGCACTGGAACTCTTTAAGCCTTTCATCATGAAGGAGCTTGTGGAGCAGGGCTATGCTCACAACATCAAGAGCGCAAAGAGAATGGTTGAAAAGGTAAGACCTGAGGTTTGGGACGTACTGGAGGGTGTTATCAAGGAACATCCTGTAATGCTCAACCGTGCGCCGACACTTCACAGACTTGGTATTCAGGCATTCGAACCGGTACTGGTAGAGGGTAAAGCTATCAAGCTTCATCCTCTGGTATGTACAGCTTTCAACGCCGACTTCGACGGTGACCAGATGGCAGTTCATGTACCGCTTTCAGTAGAAGCGCAGGCTGAGGCAAGATTCCTTATGCTTTCCGTAAACAACATCCTCGCACCTAAGGACGGTTCGCCTATCACCACTCCTACACAGGACATGATTCTGGGTTCATATTACCTGACTCATCCGGGTGTTGAGGAAAGAGATACCTATGCGGAAGTGGGCGATGGCAAGGTCTTCACCGATCTTGACGAAATGCTCATGGCTTATCAGACCGGCACAGTGGGAATCCACGCCAAGGTTAAGGTAAGAATGTATGCTGATGGTGATACCAAAGGAAAGCTTGTTGAGTCCACTGTGGGAAGATTCATCTTCAACCAGGGAATTCCTCAGGATTTAGGTTTTGTTGACAGGGAAAAAGATCCGTACTCACTTGAGGTGGATTTCCTTTGCGACAAGAAGAAACTGGGAGTTATTATTGACAAGTGCTATAGAAAGCACGGAAATACAGGTACTGTAATCATGCTTGACTACATTAAGTCTATGGGTTACAAGTACTCCACCAAGGCAGCAGTTACCATCAGCGTAAGCGATATGGAAATCCCTGAAAACAAGTGGGATATCGTAGCTGAGGCTGAAAAAGACGTAGATAAATACGAAAAGGCTTATCGTATGGGTCTTATGTCCAATCAGGAACGTTACGAGCAGATTATAAAAATCTGGTCAAAGGCTACGGATGATGTAGCAGACGCACTGATGGATTCTCTGGGCTCCCTGAACAACCTGTTCATCATGGCCAACTCCGGAGCCAGGGGCAGCAAGAACCAGATAAGACAGGTCGGAGGTATGCGTGGACTTATGGCTAACGCAACCGGTAAGACGGTAGAAATTCCTATCAAGTCAAACTTCCGTGAAGGACTTTCCATACTGGAATACTTCATTTCCTCAAACGGTGCAAGAAAAGGTCTTGCAGATACAGCTCTTCGTACAGCCGACTCAGGTTACCTGACAAGAAGACTTGTAGACGTATCTCATAATGTAATTGTAAGAGAATACGACTGCGGAACTGACGAAGGTGTTGAAGTAAGAGCCTTTACTGACGGCAAGGAAGTAATTGAGCCATTGAGACAGAGAATCGTAGGAAGGACTGCACTCATCGACATTACTGACCCTGACACCGGAGAGGTTATAGTAGAGCAGAATGAAGAGATTCTTGAAGATGCGGCAGCAAGAGTAGAAGAGTGCGGTATTGAGAGTGTAGCAATCAGATCAGTAATGACTTGTCATTCCAGAACAGGCATCTGCGCTAAGTGCTACGGCAGAAACCTTGCTACAGGAGAAGAGGTTAACATCGGTGAAGCAGTAGGTATTACAGCAGCACAGTCCATCGGTGAACCGGGTACTCAGCTGACAATGAGAACCTTCCATACAGGCGGCGTTGCCGGCGGCGACATCACTCAGGGTCTTCCTAGAGTTGAAGAGCTGTTCGAGGCGAGAAAGCCTAAGGGACTTGCAGAAATCTGCGAGGCCGACGGACAGGTAATTTCCATTGAAGCAAGAAAAGACAACAAGACAGAAGTAAGGGTAAGAGGCGAAGAGGAAGACAGAACCTATATAATCCCTTACGGAGCAAGATTAAATGTAAAAGAGGGCGATATGGTATACGCAGGCGGACAGATTACCCGCGGACCGCTGAACCCTCATGACATACTCAGATTAAACGGCGTAGAGGGTGTATATCAGTACCTGCTCAAGGAAGTACAGCGCGTATACAAACAGCAGGGTGTTGATATTAACGACAAGCACGTTGAGGTAATCGTAAGCCAGATGCTTTCCAAGTATAAGATTGAGGATTCCGGAGACACAGACCTGCTTCCTGGCGGACTTTACGGCAAATTCGAAATCGAAGAAGCAAACCAGAAGGCGGCCGAAGAAGGGGGAGAGCCTTGCACAGCAAAGAGAATCCTTCTTGGTATCACCAAGGCTTCTCTGGCCACAAATTCATTCCTTTCAGCAGCGTCCTTCCAGGAGACAACAAGAGTTCTGACAGATGCGGCTATCAAAGGAAAGAACGACAAGCTTCTCGGTCTTAAGGAAAACGTTATCCTCGGCAAGCTGATTCCTGCAGGTACCGGAATGAAGAGATACAAGAATATCGAAGTCGATTACGGTGTAAACGCGGAAATCATGGAAAACTATGAGCGCGAGCAGGAAAGACTCAGAATGGAAGAGGAAATGGCAAGGGCGAACGCTGAAAACTTTGACATGGAGGCAGAGCAGGACGGAGACCTTGATGCACTTGATACAGAAGAGGTTTTCGGAGAGCAGGTTTATGAGACGCCTGAGATGATCGAAGCTGGTGAAATTGCAGATTTTGTGGAGCTCGATTAGCTTTCAGGGAAGATTTAGATTGACACAGAGAATGAATCTGTGCTAAACTATATGTTGGTTTTGAGCCCATTTGACCTAAAATGAAAGCGTTTTAGGTCATTTGGCTTGAAAAAATAAAAGATATTTTTTGAAGAAAGGAGAAAAAGAATGCCTACTATCAACCAATTAGTACGCGAAGGTAGAACCAGTGCTGTTAAGAAGTCAACAGCTCCTGCTCTGAACAAGGGAATGAACTCATTAAAGAGAGTCGCTACTGACACTCATTCACCGCAGAAGAGAGGCGTATGCACTTCTGTAAAGACTGTAACACCTAAGAAGCCTAACTCGGCGCTGAGAAAGGTAGCGAGAGTTCGTCTGACTAACGGTATTGAAGTAACAGCTTACATCCCTGGTATCGGTCACAACCTGCAGGAGCACTCTGTAGTTCTTATCAGAGGCGGCAGAGTTAAGGACCTTCCCGGTGTAAGATACCACATCATCAGAGGTACACTCGACACAGCCGGTGTAAACAACAGACTTCAGGCACGTTCCAAATACGGTGCTAAGAGACCTAAAAAGAAGTAGAGTTTTTTGATGTGCCTGTGGCATCCGAGAAACTAAAAGAACGGTAGAAGAGCATTCTTTTGTCATACAAAGAAGCGCTCGCGGTCATCATATATAAGACAGACCGAGTACCCCGTCAGCAAAACTGCCATCTTTTAATTGCGGGATGGGCAGGAGTAATCCCCGCACCGAGAGGCTTTCCCGAAGGAAACCGCATACCTGCGAGGGTGAAGAATTGTGCAATTAATTAAAATACTATATTGTGCAGATAGTCTCGTACTAGATAAGACAGAAACGAAGGCTATCAGGCGAGGAGGGAAGAGAAGTGCCAAGAAAAGGTAACGTACCAAAGAGAGAAGTACTTCCGGATCCCGTTTACGGAAGCGTTGTTGTTGCTAAGTTAATCAACAGCATTATGCTTGACGGTAAAAAGGGAACTGCTCAGTCAATCGTTTACGGCGCATTTGACATGATAAAGGAGCAGACAGGCGAAGAACCTTTGGAAGTATTCGAAAAGGCAATGAACAACATCATGCCTGTATTAGAAGTAAAAGCAAAGAGAATCGGTGGTGCAAACTACCAGGTTCCGGTAGAAGTAAGACCTGAAAGACGCCAGACCTTAGGCTTAAGATGGCTTACTAAATACACCAGAGCCAGAGGCGAAAGAACTATGGCTGAAAGACTTGCCAAGGAGCTTATGGACGCAGCTAATAACACAGGTGCATCCGTTAAGAAGAAAGAAGACACCCATAAGATGGCAGATGCTAACAGAGCATTCGCACACTTCAGATGGTAGTCTTCCTAAGGCAGGTTAATATGTCTAATAAAAAAAGTAGAAGGGAGGAGAAATAGATGCCAAGAAGTTTTCCGTTGGAAAAGACGAGAAATATCGGTATCATGGCTCATATCGATGCCGGTAAAACAACTACAACAGAAAGAATCTTGTTCTACACAGGTAAGACCCATAAGCTGGGCGAAACCCACGAAGGCGCAGCTACCATGGACTGGATGGAACAGGAACAGGAACGTGGTATTACTATTACCTCTGCCGCTACGACAGCACAGTGGAAGGGTACAAAGATTAACATTATTGATACACCGGGACACGTAGACTTCACAGTTGAAGTAGAAAGATCATTGAGAGTACTGGACGGTTCCGTAACAGTGCTTTGTGCAAAGGGCGGAGTTGAACCTCAGTCCGAAACAGTTTGGAGACAGGCTGATAAGTACAATGTTCCAAGAATGGTCTATGTTAATAAGATGGACATTATGGGTGCAAATTTCTTCAGAGTTGTCGGAATGATTAAGGACAGGCTGAAGGCAAATGCTGTGCCTATCCAGCTGCCCATCGGTGCTGAAGATACATTCGTTGGAATTATTGACTTAGTTACAATGAAGGCAGAGATATATAAAGATGAGCTGGGCAAGGAATTCGAAATTACGGACATCCCTGCAGATATGGCGGATTTAGCTCAGGAATGGAGAGAGAAGCTAGTAGAATCTGTCTGTGAGACAGATGAGGAGCTCATGATGATGTTCCTTGAAGGCGAAGAACCTTCCATAGAGCAGATAAAGGCCACTATCAGAAAGGAAACTATAGAGGGAAGAATGGTTCCGGTTCTTTGCGGTTCTTCATACAGAAACAAGGGTGTACAGATGATGCTTGACGCAGTAGTCGACTACATGCCGTCACCTCTTGATATCCCTGCAATAAAGGGTGTTAACCCTGATACAGGTGAAGAAGACGAAAGAAAAGCCGACGATAAAGAACCGTTTTCGGCTCTCGCATTCAAGATTATGGCTGATCCGTTCGTAGGTAAGCTTGCGTTCTTCAGAGTTTACTCCGGAACATTACAGTCCGGCTCCTATGTATACAACTCTGTAAAGGGAAAGAGAGAAAGAATCGGTCGTATTCTCCAGATGCATGCAAACAAGAGAGAGGAAATCCAGGAGGTATATGCCGGAGATATTGCTGCGGCAGTAGGTCTTAAGGACACTACCACAGGTGATACTCTCTGCGATGAAAAGCATGAGATTATTCTGGAGTCCATGGACTTCCCTGATCCTGTAATCGAAATCGCCATCGAGCCTAAGACCAAAGCAGGTCAGGAAAAGATGGGACTTGCATTAGCCAAGTTAGCAGAAGAAGACCCTACTTTCAAGACTTACACCAATCCTGAAACAGGTCAGACAATCATTGCAGGTATGGGAGAGCTTCATCTTGAAATTATCGTTGACAGACTTCTTCGGGAGTTTAAGGTAGAGGCCAATGTAGGTAAGCCTCAGGTATCCTACAAGGAAACTATCACTACTACTGCGGACATCGACAACAAGTATGTTAAGCAGTCAGGCGGTAAGGGCCAGTACGGTCACGTTAAGATCAGAGTTTACCCGAGAGAAGCCGGCTCAGGCTTCGAATTCAAGAACTCCATCGTGGGAGGTGCTATTCCTAAGGAATACATTCCTAAGATCGAGGAAGGTATCGTAGAGGCTATGCAGACTGGACCTGTTGCGGGATATCAGGTTGTAGACGTAGGCGTAGAGCTTTACGACGGTTCATACCACGAAGTCGACTCCTCAGAAATGGCATTCAAGATTGCCGCTTCCATGGCATTCAGAGAAGCCTGCAAGAAGGCGGCTCCGATACTTCTTGAACCTATCTTCAAGGTTGAAGTTACGGTTCCTGAAGATTATATGGGAGATGTAATCGGCGACATTTCTTCGAGAAGAGGAAGAATCGAAGGTTCCGACATGAACTTGGGTGCAGTAGCAATCAGAGGATATGTGCCTCTGTCAGAAATGTTTGGATATGCTACTGACCTGAGATCTAAGACTCAGGGCCGCGGCGTTTATGTAATGCAGATGGATCACTTCGAAAAGTTACCTGACCACATGGTTGAAAAGATTAACAAATAACTAATTATATAACCTTTATTTAGGAGGAAAATCAAAATGGCAAAACAGAAGTTTGAAAGAACCAAACCGCATATTAACATCGGAACC
>JAEDNK010000141.1 GCA_016302545.1 Bacillota bacterium | reverse complement strand
TCGCCTATCATCTTAAGAGCTGACGATATTACTCTCAGATCTCTTGCCACCGGCTGCTGCTGCAAAAGAAGTCTCATGCAGATGGACTCGATTTCTCTTTCCATCTGGTCAATCTGCTTCTCTGCCTCTTCCGCTCTTTCTGCCATATCGCTCTCTCTGTCAAACAGAGCTCTGATGGCATATGTCAGGGCGTCTTCACACAGGGCGCCCATGGTTACAAGCTCCACATTGAGCTTCTCAAGCTGCTGATCGAATCTGTTTCTCATCTTTACTTTCCTCCTTAACCGAATCTTCCCGTGATATAGTCCTCTGTCCTCTTATCCTGCGGAAATGAGAAGAGTTTTTCCGTGTCTGCATACTCGATAACCTCTCCCAGAAGGAAAAAAGCGGTTTTGTCGGAAATTCTGGCAGCCTGCTGCATATTATGGGTCACCATGACTATAGTATACTTGTTTTTCAGCTCTGCCGCAAGGTCTTCTATTTTAGCAGTGGAAATAGGGTCCAGGGCCGAAGTCGGCTCATCCATAAGCAAAACCTCAGGTTCTACAGCGAGAGCCCTTGCTATGCACAGACGCTGCTGCTGTCCCCCCGAAAGCCCCAGAGCGCTGGTCTTGAGGCGGTCCTTTACTTCATCCCAGATAGCTGCTCCCTTGAGGGAGTTTTCCACTATCTCATCGAGCCTTACTTTGCTGCGTACACCATGGGTTCTCGGCCCGTATGCAATGTTGTCGTAAATGCTCATCGGGAAAGGATTGGGTTTCTGAAAAACCATTCCTACTCGCTTTCTCAGATTATTTATGTCAATGTCTCCGTAAATATCCTGTCCGTCCAGGCGTATATCTCCTGTTATTCTGCAGCCTTCCACAAGATCATTCATCCTGTTAAGTGATTTTATCAGCGTGGACTTGCCGCAGCCTGACGGTCCGATAAAAGCTGTAATTCTGTTTTCGGGAATGTCCAGATTGATGTTTTTTAATGCCTGGAAGTCCCCGTAAAACAGATTCATATCATGTATAGTCATCTTATCCATTTCTTATTTCTCCATATAACCGGTGTTACCGGCTGAGCTTCTTCGCCACCACCGACGAAAGGGCATTTATAATTATTACCACTATCAGCAGGATCACCGCCGTAGCATAAGCCTGGTCTGTATATCTTCCCTCGTTGAGCAGGGTGTAAAGGTGTACCGAAAGGGTACTGGCCGATGAAAACAGGCTCTTGGGCACCACCGGATTAGTTCCGGAAGTGAATATAAGGGCCGCCGATTCTCCTACAATTCTTCCTATGGCGAGGATTACTCCCGAAAGAATCCCCGGTACTGATGACGGCAGCACAATACGGAATACTGTCCTCAGTCTGCCTGCCCCCAGTCCGAAACTTCCCTCGCGAAATGAATCAGGCACAGCCATCAACGCTTCTTCCGTTGTTCTCATTATGAGAGGCAGTATCATTATAGCCATGGTTATTACACCGGAAAGCAGAGTGAAGCTCCATCCCAAGGTAATTACAAATACGATGTATCCGAAAAGTCCATACACTATGGACGGAATTCCGGAAAGAGTTTCTGCTGTAATCCTTATTATCTTTACAAACCTGTTGCCTCTCTTGGAATATTCCACAAGATATATGGCCGCAAATACACCTATAGGCACTGCCAGCATCAAGGTGAGAGCAATCATAATCACAGTATTGATAATTGCCGGCAGCATGGACTGGTTTTCAGCTGTAAATTTCCAGGAAAACAACCCCGGCATAGCCAGATTAGGCACTCCGTGATAAAGAATATATCCTATGAGAAAGAGCACCACCCCTGCCGTTATAATCGCACTGAGAATCACCAGTATGCGCAGCAGCAGTGAAAACGGATGATTTATATAGTTTTTCATCATTTATCCCTCCTTTTCAAAAGAGAGAAAGAAATATTTATTATGAGTATGAACACGAAGAGAACTACTGCGGTGGCAATAAGCGCCTCTCTGTGAAGCCCTTCGGCATACCCCATCTCAATAATTACATTGGCTGTCATAGTTCGTACCCCGGAAAGGATGGAATCCGGCAGTATAGGCTGGTTTCCCGCCACCATGGAAACCGCCATGGTTTCTCCGATGGCTCTGCCAACTCCCAGAATCACTCCTGCCATAATTCCCGACTTTGCTGCCGGTACTGTGGCAAAGAATACGCTCCGCTCATGAGTTGCCCCCAGAGCAAGAGAACCCTCGTAGTAGCTTTCCGGAACGGCCCTTATGGAGGCCTCTGAAACGCTAACTATGGTAGGCAGTATCATTATCGCCAGCATTATAGATGCTGTAAGGATTCCCTTTCCACTGGTGCCTGTAAGCTCCTGCACCACCGGCACTATTACCATCAGGGCAAAGAAACCGTAAACGATAGACGGTATTCCTGCCAGCAGATCCACCGCCGGCTTCAGCACGCTGTAGAGTCGCCTCGGGCAGAACTTAGCCATAAATATGGCACAAAACAGCCCCACAGGCACTCCCAGTATAATCGCACCTGCTGTAACGTAAATGCTTCCCACTATCATCGGGAAAATCCCGAAATGTCCCTCCAGAGGCTTCCACAAAGTCCCCGTCAGAAAGTCAGATACACCAATTTCGACCATTGCCGGAAGGCCCTGGCCTGCAAGGAAGTAGCAGATGACTATTACTGCAAGTATGGATACTGTAGCGGAAAGCATGAATATTATTCTCATTACCTTCTCAGAAAGATTAGTCATTTTATTTACCACTCTGTTACTTCACCGGTGAAAATCTGTCTGATCTGCTCTGAAGTCAGATCTTCTACTGTGTTTTCTTTATTCACTATTACTGCGATACCGTCCATTGCGATTGTAAGGCCTTCGATTCCCTTATCCTTTTCTTCGTCCTTGAGTTCTCTTGAGGACATTCCCAGGTCTACAGCTCCTTCTATAGTAGCGGTGATACCTGCGCCGGAACCTGTCTGCTGAATTTCGATTTCAACGTCCGGATTGATTGCCTTATATGCATCTGCAAGCTTCTGCATTACAGGAGCAACTGATGTGGAACCGCCAACTGCGATTTTGCCCTTAAGGCCGCTCTTGGTTTCGTAGGCTGGTGCTGCGTCATCAACAGCAATGCATCCGTCCTCTGCGATAACTGCCTGACCTTCACTGCTCAT
>JAEDNK010000027.1 GCA_016302545.1 Bacillota bacterium | reverse complement strand
CAGATGGCAGAAATCCAAAGAATAACTGCACTGAAGCAGGCGGGCTTCACGCTGGAAGAAATCAAGCTTATTAATCAGGGCGCTGACTCAGCATCTCTTCTGACCTCAAAGAAAGCCGCTCTCCTGAGAAAAATCGCCGAGCTGACATCCCAGATTGCCGCCATCGACGGCTTTCTGTCGGGACAGACCGGAGTCCTTGACGCCCCCGTCCTCATCAGAAAAATCCCCGCCGTCACAGTTGCCTCCATGGAGAAGTGCATTGATTCTTATGACGAGCTCTTTTCCTTCATGCCCGAAATGGGCGCCGAAATGGAACGCCTGGGCTGCCGGTGCGCCCTGCCGGAATACTGCTTCACCCACTACCTGGAGCCGGGTTACAAAGAGGACCATATACTCATCGAAACCTGCGAGGCCGTAACAGAAAAAAAGGAAGACTCAGCGCTGGTAAAGTTCCGTGAGCTTCCGGAAATTACAGCAGCCTGCATCTTCCATAAGGGTTCTTATGATAATTTCCCCGAGACCTACGCCGCAATTCTCAGCTTCATAGAAGACAGCGGCTATGAAATATGCGGAAACATCCGCGAAAACTATATCGACGGCATCTGGAACAAAGACCGGGAAGAGGACTGGCTCTCCGAGATACAGATACCGGTCCGGATGAGATAAGCCCGGTAAGTCAACCTAAAACTCTATGCTCATCTGGCCTTCGCAGCTGTCAGCCTCGCCGCCTGCAGCCTCTGCGCCGTCAGCCTCCACATCCACATTGATGGCACTTTCGATATCGTCGATTTCCGGCAGCTCTTTAATGGAAGCAAAACCGAAATTTTTAAGGAAAGTATCCGTAGTGCCGTAAAGCACCGGCCTTCCCACCGCCTCGGAGCGTCCTACGGCCTCCACCAGATTTTTATTCATGAGGCCTTCCATAACACGATCGCACTTGATGCCTCTGATTGCCTCGATTTCGCCTTTAGTCACAGGCTGCTTGTATGCCACGATTGCCAGAACCTCCAGGGCAGACTGTGACAGCCTCTTAGCCTTTACCGGTGTGCAGAGACGTTCAATGTAGTCGGCGTTTTCCTCACGGGTAACAAACTGGAAAGCTCCGTTTACCTCGCGAATTACAATACCGCGGCCCTCCTGCTCGTATTCGGTCTGCAGTTCCTTGAAGTATTCATATGCTTCATTTTTAGTTATATCAAAAACATCTCCGGCTGTCTTTGCGTCAAGAGGCTCACCCCAGGTAAACATCATTGACTCGAAAGCCGATTTAATTGTCTTTTTGCTTGCCATATATTAAGCCTCCTGTACTTCCTTGCTGTACTTTTCCAGAACAGCGTCTTCATCAACCCTCTCACCTGCTGACACCTCTATGTCTCCATAAAGGGATTTCTGGTCCACACGCACGACCCTCTCCTTTGCCATTTCCAGAAGAGACATGAAGGTAACTACCACATCGTAACGGTCGTCTTTATTTGGAACCAGCTCGCGGAAACTGAAAATCTGTCCGATTTTACGCCTTACAGCACCCAGAATCATTCTGATACGGCTCTCCATAGTTGAACGTTCCCTCTCGATTCTGGTGTAATGCTTTCTGACAGCCTCCACTTTTTGTTTCTTCTGTATGAAAAGGCTGAAAGCCGAAGCAAACTGCTTCAGGTCAAGGCTGAGATACTCGTCCGGATTTTCAAGGTACCCCGAAATATCCTCCTGGGGCTTTTCGAAGATGCGTTGGGAATGTTCCTGTCTGTCTTGCAGGATTTCCGCCGCTTTCTTGAATCTCTTGTACTCCAGGATTCTCTCCACCAGACCTGTTCTCGGATCTTCTTCCTCCATAACCTGCCCCTCAATGCTCATCCTAGGCAGTATCATCTTGGATTTTATCTCAATAAGGGTGGAAGCCAGCACCATAAACTCGGTGGCTACATTGATATCGTTTTCCTCCATGGCTCTGATGTACTCAAGGTATTGATTTGTAATCTCGCTGATTCTGATATCGTATATGCTCATTTCCGCATTTTCTATCAGGTACACCAGCAGGTCAAAAGGTCCTTCAAAGGACTGAAGTTTAACTTTGTAGCTCATTTTCCCTCATGCTCTCCTGTCTGTTGTAATACAAAAGCGCTCCCACTACGATAATGCAGCCTATGATTTCATCTGAAGTTGGAATCTGGCTTAGAAAAACAATTCCCAGCAGTGTGGAGAATATAGGTTCTCCCGCCTCCCATGTGGAAACATAGAGAGAGCTTACATGACCTATGCACATGTTGAATACAGCGTGGGCTCCTATCTGACAAAGCACTGCCATAATAGCTATGTAAACAAAATCCATCACCGTGTAATCTACGGCTGAGGTGCCGGTAATGAGCATTCCCGCAGAAAAGCATATCCAGCAGCTGAAAAAGACCAGCAGCACATAGAAACGCCCTTCGACACGCTTTCTTACGGAATCTCCCACGGAGAAATACAGTCCCATAAAAATACCCGCCATCAAGGCATAAATATTTCCCTTCATCTGCCCGCCGGCAATATCGTCTATATCAGCTCCCATTATTACGGCTCCGCCTATAAGCGCCAAAATAATTGCTATGACGGATTTCCACGAAATCTTCCTCTTATATACAAAGACCGTTACAAGAAGCACCACCAGCGGATGGAGAGACGCCAGAACCGCTGCACTTGCCACATTGGTGGACTTTACGGCATTAAACCAGCTGTAAAAATGTCCGAAAAGAAAAGCCCCTGCAATAAAGCACCATATAATATCCTTTATTTCTATGGATTTTAACAATTCCCTGTCTTCTTTTTTTATAAGTATTGGCACCGCAAAGAAAGGCAGAGCCATGGTCAGTCTCCAAAAGCCGATGGCCATGGACGGCGCCTGTGTCAGCGTTCCCAAAATCCCCGAGGTCGCACCGAAGACAACCGCTAAAATCGTGGCGATCTTGGCGTGCTTTGCTATTAATTTATTCATTCTTCAACTTCCTTAAATTCACATCGTAAGGCGGCCTGACCACGCCCTTTTCCGTAATGACAGCCGTTATGTACTTATGGTCTGTCACATCAAAGGACGGGTTGTAGGTTTTGACCCCTTCCGGTGCCATATTTTTTTCATACCACATCTGATATATTTCCTCACCCTTGCGAAGCTCGATAGGAATATCTTCTCCCGTAGGGGTGTCAAGATCGATTGTTGAGGTAGGCACGAACATATAGAACGGTATGCCGTACTCCTTTGCCAGAATAGCCACGCCTGAGGTGCCTATCTTGTTGGCTCCGTCTCCGTTGGCAGCCATGCGGTCGCAGCCCACTACCACAGCATCGATCCAGCCGTTTTTCATGACTATGGAAGCCATGTTGTCGCAGATGAGGGTAACATCGATTCCCGATTTATGAAGTTCCCAGCTGGTAAGTCTCGCACCCTGAAGCAGAGGCCTTGTCTCATCGGCAAAAACCTTGAAGCCATATCCTCTTTCCTGACCCAGATAAATAGGCGCAAGGCATGTCCCGTACTTGGCTGTGGCTATGGTGCCCGCATTGCAGTGGGTGAGAATTCCCATGCCCGGTTTCAGCAGAGAAAGTCCGTATTCCCCCATGGCTTTGCAGGCTTCCTCGTCCTCGGTTCTTATCTTTTCCGCTTCGGAAAGCATCAGCTTCTTGGCTTCTTCTACGGTCAGACTTCCCGTACTGCCTGCTGCTTCCATAGCTTCGTCCAAAACTCTTTCCATCCTCTTCAGCGCCCAGGAAAGGTTAACTGCCGTAGGCCTTGCGCTGTTAAGGTACTCCGAGTTTTCCTTTACAAGCTTTCGGAAACCTTCAATGTCACCGCCTTCATAGCCCCGGACGGAAACATAAAGCCCGTAGCCTGCGGCAACGCCTATTGCCGGTGCGCCCCGAACGCGAAGGTGATATATGGCGTCCCACACATCCTCTTTAGTCTTTGCTTCTATGTAGACCTCCTCCCCGGGCAGCCGGGTCTGGTCGAGAATCATCATTTTGTCATCTGTAAATTTCACAGGTGCTATGTCAAATACTTTCAATATTTTCCTCCTTGGCGAATATCTGCGTCAATCTCCTATCAGTAATAGTACTCCACAGGCGGACCGCAGATTTCATCGGTCTGATTCTCCGCAGTATCTATGAGAAAAACCATGTAGTCTCTGTAATCCAGTATAGCCTCTCCTCTGTACTCGTTTACCATTCCCGCTATATCTTCAAAAGCCGGCGCCCCCATCATTTCCGCCAGCATCAAGGATACCTCATAATCGGAAATCCGATAATAATAGTCTTCAACTCCCGAGTAGAAATCTATGCCGTAGGAAAGTCCCTCTATGCCCAAGGCATAGCTTAAATCCTGATTAAAACCCCACAGCTCGCCCACAACTTCCTCGTCGTTCTCAATCTCCCAGTTTATCTCGCCATCGGAAACAGTACTGCTTCCGTCCAGATTGCCGTAAAAGTCGTACTCCATACTTCTTTCCAGTACTCTCTCCACAGCCTGGGAGTTGGCCTCCATGTAAGCTGTATCATCGTAATTGTACTCCGGTGTAGGCGATGAGTCACAGGAGCCGATAGCCAGACTGGCTACGGCTATTATTATGGAAAAAACTATGCCTGCTACCGATTTTGCTTCTTTGGAACCGGTGACGCTTTCCACAGTCTTTCCGGCCTTCTTTTTCAGCGTTTCTCCTGCCGCGCTTTTGGTCGCCGCCGCATTTTTAGATGCATTGCTGCGTTTCCGTCCTTCCTTTGCTGACGGCACCTCGCCTCCCAAAAGCACCCTGTATGCGTATGCCGCCTCACTGAGCTTCCGTGACGCATATTCCGGTTCGTCGGCGTAGTCGGCTGACTTAAGCCTCTTCACCCTTTCTTCATAGGCCTTCTTTATCTGCTGTACAGACGCATCCTCTCCGACTCCAAGAACTCTGCAATAATAGCTTTTATCCATCCTTTACCTCTTTTCCCAAACACCACTGCAACGATTAATTCTATATCTTTATAAGTATACCATATTTCGCCCACACAGAAAAGCAGGTTTTATCTCTTATTTCTTAATTGCCGCATTATCAAGCACCCTGAGAAGGTCGCCAAAAACACCATAGGCGGTCTGCTCGATTTCCGGTTCATGCTCTATAATGGAAACCTTCTTCATAAGGTCTGTAGTTATGGATACGATTGATGTGGTGCTGTTTATTCCGGCCAGAATATCGTCCTTTGAAACTTCCGCCGGACCTACAGTGGCTTCCACGCTGCCGTCATCCTTTCTCACCCCTCTGCAGAGAAGCTTGATAACCTTTCCTCTTGAAGCAGCATCCTTAATATCATTTACTGTAATATCCTCGATGCCTTTGCGCTTTACCTGGTCAGGAGTAATCCTCGCGTCCATGAGCACATTGAGCAATGCAGTAATTTTTGCTGCCGCATCGTAGCCTTCTATATCCATGGCAGGGTCCGCCTCGATAAACCCGAGGCTGCGGCCTCTTTCCATTATATCATCGTAGTCTGCTCCCAGTGCCAGCTCTTCAAGTATGAAGTTTGTGGTGCTGTTAAGTATGCCTGAAACCTCGGTAACCTTAGCCATCTTCAGGGTGTTTTCCACAAGGTTAAACACCGGCGTGCCGTCCATTACCGTAGTCTCATAGAAAAAGCATACTCCCGCCTCGCGAGCCATTTCAGCAAGCTCTCTGAAGAACCATGCCACAGGTCCTTTATTGGCTGTAATAGCATGCTTTTTTCGTGAAAAAGCAGTCTTTATATGGTCTGCCGCAGGCTGACCGGTAAAAATGTTAAGAGGTGTCATCTCTACCAGCACATCGTAATCCGCCTGCCGGGCAAGCTCCATGGTGCTGAGCTGAGTCAGTCTGTGCCTTTCGGAAAATCTGCCCTCAGTGGATACATCCTCAAGCGCTGCTTCAAGGTCAATCCCCTCCGGATCATGGATATTTCCTTTGCTCGCCGTTGCAATAGCGGTGACTGTTACATCCGTCTTATATGTGTCTCTGATTTCATCCTGTTTTTCCAGAAGAAGTCGGCAAAATGCCTGCCCCGCATTTCCAAATCCCAGGAGTGCCAGTTTTAAATTCTCCATATTTTCCTCCTAAATCATGTCTTCAGATATTTTCCAGAAATAATTGTAACAATTTTTTGGAGTTTTTCAAGGGCAAATGTTGATATACGGCTGATTTTGAAATATACTTTAGGTGTAAACAAAAAAGATGACAATACGGAAAACACGCCCCCGAAGGGCAGATAGGAAATGCAAAAAAACATGCTGCTTACCTTTTATCTGACCTTTTCGGCGGCAGGTCCTGCCTTGAGCAGAATTATGTCTGCCGGGATCCATTACTGGATTAATCTGCTGGACCGGCTTCTGACCGCCTTAGACGCTCCGGAAGCTCTGCACCGTCTTGTAATTGACGGAATATGCTCAGGCGTGGGCAGTGTGCTTTCCTTTATACCTGTTATAGGTGTGCTTTTTTTCTGCCTTTCACTGCTGGAGGAAATCGGGTATCTGGAAATGCTTGCGAGGGTTATGGATAAATTTCTGTGCAGATTCGGAATTTCCGGACAGATTATTGTGCCCCTTATAATGGGCTTCGGATGCTCCGTTCCCGCAATTCTGGCTGCCGATGAAATCAAGGACAAAAGAGCAAAAAGTCTGGCTCTTGCTTTGACCCCCTTCATGTCCTGCAGTGCCAAGCTGCCTCTTTACGGCATGATGACTTCGGTTTTCTTTCCCGAAAATGCCGGGCTTGTAACCTGCCTTCTCTATATAATCGGAATATTGCTGGCGGTTATTGCAGCAGTGTTCTCAGGAAAGCTTTTACCTGCATCATCCGGTTGGGAAAGAGTCTGCTGTCCGCAGCATTCGGGATTCAGGCTTCCTGATATGGAAAGAGTTGTTTCCTGCATGTGGGAAAACATCTGCGGGTTTTTCCGCAAAGCATTCACAGTCATTCTGGCCGCATCGGTAATCATCTGGTTTCTGGAAAACTACGGCACGGGACTTGCGCCTGCTGCAAGTCCTGACCAAAGCCTTCTGGCTGCGGCGGGAAAGCTGGCTGCACCAATATTTGCTCCTCTTGGTTTTGGTGACTGGCGAGCTGCTGCCGCCCTTATTACAGGTCTGTCCGCAAAGGAAGCTGTAGTCAGTACATTGACGGTTATGGCAGAAGGAGTCTCCATGGGCGGAAGCACAGGCATAAGTCTGCCCATAATGCTTGTTCAGATTTTTACACCTCTGTCGGCATTCTCATTTTTGGTTTTCTGCCTGCTGTACGCACCCTGCGCTGCGTCTATGGCTGCAATGGCAAAAACCTCGGGAAGCATCAAACATGCTTTCTTCACTTTCGTTTTTCAGACTGCCTTAGCCTGGCTGGCAGCATTTATCATATACAACACAGGTCAAATATTTAATTGCTTTATTTACTAGGAGGTAAAAAAATGAAATTCTACATCGTTGACGCTTTTACAACAGAAGTATTCGGAGGTAATCCAGCCGGAGTAGTAATTCTTCCTGACGGAGCGGATTTTCCATCAGATGAGGTTATGGTAAAGACAGCCGCAGAACTTCGTTACTCAGAAACTGCCTTTATTAAAAACCTTGGCGGCGGCGAATTCAATATCAGATATTTTACACCTGCTGCTGAAGTTGAACTTTGCGGACATGCCACCATCGGCTCCTTCAAAGCACTCCTTTATGCAGGCATTATCAAGGATAACAGCAAGTATATCAATCACACTCTGTCAGGAGATCTTGAAATATCAGTAAAAGACGGCTCGATTCTGATGGATATGGCTGCTCCTGTAAAGATTAACGAAATCAATGATGCCGCTGCCTTAGAAGAGCTTTACAGCATCATGGGATTGAGCTATGCAGAGCAGAAGGCGGCCGGAGTTACTCTGACTCCGCAGATGATTTCAACAGGACTTCCTGATATAATGATGCCTGTAGCCTCTCTGGAAGCATTGGATGCTATCGCTCCTAACTTCCCTGCACTTTCCAAGCTTTCGGAAAGATATGAGGTCGTAGGTGTCCACGCCTTTACTCTGGACTGCGGCGGCAAAGAAGGGGAAACCTGCCATGTGAGAAATTTCGCTCCCCTTTACGAAATTGACGAAGAAGCCGCAACGGGAACTTCCAACGGGGCTCTTACCTACTACGGTTATCTCAACGGATTCGTTAAAGACGGCGACGACTGCTGCTTCATTCAGGGAGAAAAGATGAAGAGACCGTCAGAAATCCGCAGCCACATTGATGTTGACTGCTCCGCTGACGGCTGTGAAGAAGGCGCTGCAAGACCTTGCCTCATCAAGGTAGGCGGAAATGCCGTAATTCTTGCAGAAGGCGAGATACATATCTAAGAAAACACTAAATCCCGCCAATCGGTGATTTCAGCCAACGGGCGGGTTTTTTCTCTCATTTTTCATAATTTCTCTCATAATCTTGACCCCTCGTGCGGTCATATCTTTTTCGTCCACACCTTTAGCCTCTAATATTCTCTCAATGGCTTGTGCCGGATCAAGAGAGTGGTAAGGGTAATAAAGACTGCGAAGCTCCTTCGGCTTAATAAATTTATATATTTGCTTGCTTGTCTTTTGATATGTGTAAGACCAATAACGATAAATGTATCCTATCCAATACAGCTCTGCTTCGGAATACTTTTCTTTACCGTAAGAGCTTTCGCCAAACTCGGCGTCTATTTCTTCAAAAATCCGGTTAACATCGCAGGCTTCAAACAAAAAACCGCCAAGATCCATACGCTGTGCCACCTGAGAGTTCATAAATCTTCTCATAAATATTGGCGAACTGCAATTTGTTTCATTTGCAGAAGCAGAAAATACATCCGCCTGCATTTTACATAATTTCAAACCGATTTCATCAATTTTTCTCATTTTAAAATATCCTCTATATATTCGCCCTGTCCTCTGTATTTTTTACGGGCAACTTTCACCTTGTCATTTCCCACGCGTGATTCCTCTTGTTTATACGAGAGATAATAACTTTTTTCATCGGAAGCCAAATAGCAATGGCGTAATATTTGCAGTTGGCTCAATGCCTTATCGGTGACAAAGACATATTGATTGCCCAGATTGGTTGCCGAAAGGCAATGCTGACACTGCACATCTGTAATTTCACCGTCAATAAAACTGTCGATAATTTCAAACATTCGGTTGTCAGCAATGGGAGCAACAATGTAATCAACACCTTCTAGTTTTGAAAGCAAATCGAGTATAACAGGATGCTTGGCATAGTCATTTAATTTATTTCGGAAATAGGCAATCAAAAGCATCCAATCTCTGTCAACATTCAACTGCGTATAGCTCAAATCCGTTTTATCAAACTCTAAAATATAGAGCGAAGATTCCGAATAGTTTGCAACAAACATAGCCGATTGCTCCAAACTTTCTCCGCAATAAAAACCTCTGCCGAAATCATTGGTACTCTTTGATTTTTCAATTGAAATTCGCCCGTCGATATATGTTTTTGCCCCGTGAAATAGTATGATGGAATTTCTCCCGCAATCCTCCTTAAATAACTGTTCTTTAATTTTATTAAGGCGAATACCTTTCCTAAAAGCAAAATTGTAAAAAGCATTCAGGTTAGATGATGAAACTTGTTCTTCTCTTTTTCTCCAGCGGGAAATCGTTGTCGGTGTAACGCCAATGTTGTCTGCAAGATCTTTTGCTGTTATATCCAATAATTCCATTACTATTTCAATATCTGTACATAATGCGAAATCATTCATAAAAACTCTCCTCTTGTGCTGTACAAACTTATTATAACAAATGTTGAAAACAAGTTCAATACATTTTTAAAAACTTATTTTCAACATATGTAAATATAAAGTTTTTATAGATTTTCTGGCAGAAGGGGAGAGGAAACATTAAAAAGCAGCCTATGATAATTCACCATAAGCTGCCACCGGTATTTTTCCGTTTTACCTATTTCTTCCAAAGTCCGTGGAGGTTGCACCATGCATAAGTTTCAACAAGCTTGTCGCCCTCTGCCAGCGCGAACACAACCTCAGGCTTGTCGCCTGCTTTAAGAGTCTTTCTCTGCTGACCCTGCTCAGTCTTGATAGCAACCCAGCCGATAAAGTGTTCAGGCACCATAGGATGCTCAACCTCGCCAACTGCAACTTTTACAAGATTTCCTTCAACAGTTACAGCCGGAACATGCTTTTCAACAGCAGCGTCCACAGAGCCCGGAACGATTTCTGTCATCTTCTGTCCGCAGCACATTACAGGCACGCCTGCATCGTTTACTTTTTCAATAATATTTCCACAATGTTCACATACGTAATATTTCATTTTCTTTT
Organism: Bacillota bacterium; assembly: GCA_016302545.1. GTDB lineage: Bacteria > Bacillota > Clostridia > Peptostreptococcales > Anaerovoracaceae > SUG1106. The sequence goes on along the minus strand of JAEDNK010000027.1, from coordinate 6,061 downwards.
CCTCCGATATCCGATAGAATTAATCTTGTACCTTTCATATACCCCACCAAAATTTTTTTAATCATCCTTAACTATAGTTCTTTATTTTTAATGAAAAAAATGGTACAATTATCTTGTCAATTACGCATAAGGAGAAATTTATGAGCAAGGAAATGACTTCAAAACAGGAGAACAGAGTAATGCCTTCCGGACTGCCTTTTATAGCTGCAGGTGCGGTATGGTTCATTCTGGCGCTGATTTTGCCTGTTTACAAACTGTATGCCCTGATTATTACTGCCGCAGCCGCTGCAGCCGCTTTTGTTCTGCTGACATTAAAGCGCAGGAAACAGATTGCCGAACTTCCGCCGGCTCCGCCTGTTAAGGTGCGGGCAGATGAAATGGCAAAGAAGATCGATCAGTGCAGAGATGCCCTGCTGAGCAAACAGCCTCAGATAAAAAACGAGCAGGTTTCTCAGGTGGCAGGCTCTATAGCGAAGACTTTAGACCTCATCGCCGACGAGTTGGAAAGGGACCCTAAGGACAGAAACAAGGTCCGCAAGCTTGCCAATCACTACACGGCAATGATTACCGAGCTGGTGGATAAATACATAAAACTTGAAGCCCAGCCTGCAGGCGGAGGAAACATCGACGCAAGCATGGCCCGTATCGAAGAAGGGCTTTCCGGTGCCGACAAAGCTCTCAAACGCATACTGGACGATATGTTCTCTGACGACGCCATGGAAATCTCGGCAGACATCACCGTACTGGAACAGCTGTTAAAAACCGAAGGATCCGAAAACAAGATGGATTTCAGCGGTTTAGATAAAGAACAAGAATAATCAATAGTACCTAAATAACAAGGAGGATATGACATGAGTGACGAATTGAAATTAGAAGTCCCTACCCTTACAATCGGCGAAGAAGTCAAAGCCGATGAAGCAGCACCTCTCCAGGAGGTTGACATTGAAGACAAAATCGAGCTCACGCCGGAGGAGCAGAAGGCCGTAGATGAGTTCGTAAACAAAATCGACCTTTCCAACGCTACCCACATCCTGCAGTACGGAGCCGATGCTCAGCAGAAGATGGCCGACTTTTCCGACAGCGCTCTCGAAAGCGTAAGAACCAAGGATCTGGGCACAGTTGGAGATACGCTGACAGGTCTGGTAACAGAGCTTAAAGGCTTCGACGCTCTGGAGGAAAAAAAGGGCATCATGAAGCTTTTCCACAAAGCAGCAGACCCTATCGCAAGGCTTAAGACCAAATACGATAAAGCAGAATCCAATGTGGAAAAGGTTGTTGAAATTCTCGAAGGTCATCAGGTCACCCTCACTCGTGACATCGCAGTACTGGATGAGCTTTTCAAAGCCAATACCATCAACTTCAAGCAGCTTTCCATGTACATAGTTGCCGGAAAGAAGAAACTTGAGGAAGCATATAACGTCACACTACCTGAACTTAAGGCCAAGGCAGAAGCCAGCGGTTCCACCGAAGATGCCCAGGCAGCCAATGACTTTGCTCAGATGTGCAACAGATTTGAAAAGAAACTTCACGATCTGGATCTTACAAGAACCGTTTCCCTGCAGATGGCGCCTCAGATTCGCCTCGTGCAGAACAACAACACCCTTATGGTGGAAAAGATTCAGACCACCCTCATAAACACCATTCCGCTCTGGAAGAGCCAGATGGTTCTCGCCCTGGGTCTTGCCAACAGCGAAGCTGCAGTGAAGGCTCAGCAGGCTGTTTCAGACACCACCAACGAAATGCTGAAGAAAAACGCAGAGGCTCTCAAGCAGACTACTGTAAGTGTGGCCAAGGAATCGGAGCGCGGCATCGTGGATATCGAAACCTTAAAGGAAACTAACCGCAAGCTCATCGAAACCATAGACGAAGTTATGGCAATTCAGAAGGAAGGCCGCGAAAAGAGAAAGGCTGCTGAGGTTGAGCTTCTTAAAATCGAAGGCGAACTTAAGAGCAAGCTTCTTGAGGTAAAAAACTAAGAGGTGACAAACTGATATGAAATTACTGGAAAACAAGGGTCTGTCAATCGTCATTATGATAGTCCTCATAATAGGGGGCTTCTGGCTGGGTGGCTACAAGTCCCTGTCCGGACTGTATAACGATGTGGAAAAAGTCTTTTTCACAGGTGAGGACGGTGACGGTATCTGCATAGAAAATGATCTTTCCGAGCGTGCAGCCTGCGCTGTAAATCTGGTTACCGTGGCAAAAAAATATGTCGGCGAAAGTGCTGAAGTAAAAGAGCTCTCTGAAGCTTCTTCAGCTTTGTCTGCTGCATCCGGCAGCAAGGATATTGCCTTGCGCCTGTCTGCCGATAACAGACTGAAGGCTGCCATGACGGCTCTATACAGAAGTCTTGAAGACAGCAGCCTGTCAGAAAAGGATGACGCCTACAGACAGAGGCTCTACGCTGATTTCAGCTCACGGGCAGATACTATCAGCCATGACCCGTATAACGGATATGCTCAGGATTACAATGAGACTCTGAGCAGATTTCCGGCCAGCCTGATAGCTGCAGTCACACCTGTAAAAGCTGCTGTGATTTTCTATTAGTTTTTTACGACTTTCGCGGTCAGGAATGGAAGTGATATAGTACTATGAATATGAAACTGAAACAATGCCAGGCAAATCGTCACGTCCTGCGGTCTGCATCAGCCATTGTTCTTGTGCTGATAATTCTGCTGGTAATGTCATTGCCCGTGCTTGCATCTGCTGCATACGGCGGTGTGATTTCTCAGTCAGATTCATTTTATGTGGCTGATGAAGCTGATGTAATATCTTCAGATACCGAAAAATACATAATAGAAAAAAACGCCGAGCTTGAAAATCTTTGCGGCGGGCAGATTGTAGTGGTCGCTGTGGATTTTCTGGACGGCATGGACATAGAGGACTATGCATACAAACTGTTCAAAGACTGGCAGATAGGAGATGAAGACCGAGATAACGGCATTCTCCTCCTGCTCGCTATCGGCGAGGAAAACTACTGGTGCATGCAGGGCAAAGGTCTCGAAGGTGCCCTTACCTCAGGTGATATTGACGATATTCTATGGAATTATCTTGAGGATGACTTTGCTTCCGGTGACTACGACAGCGGCGTCCGCTCGGTTTTCGACGCGCTGTACGACAGTGTTGCCGATATATATGGCACCGGCGGTGAGTATGACGTTTCAGGAAGCGGCAGCTCAGACCATGACTACGGCTACGTATCCGTGGCAAGCAACTTCGCCCGTATCATCAAGATGACTCTGATCGTTTTTCTTGTAGTATTGCTGCTGCTCATAATTACTTCCATCTTCTTCGGCAGGAAAAACAGAGGCTCACGAGGCGGAGGCTTCTCCGGCGGCAGTGATTATAGCGGACCGCAGTACGACAGATCTCCCTATGACAGCTCGCATACGTCCCGCAAAAGAGCTCGCCCGATTTTTATACCGACATCAAGACCTTCAAGACCGTCCGGGTCATCACGGTCGTCACGGCCTTCACGTACCACGGTATCCGGCAGCAGGTCCGGCAGTTCCCGTTCATCCTTTGGCGGAGGCAGCAGGAGCGGCAGAGGCGGCGGAATGGGCCGGGGCGGCGGCGGTTCCAGCAGAGGCGGCGGTGCCGGCAGACGCGGCAGATAAAAATGAATTAAAATAAAGGTGCTGTTTCATTAAACAAAAATTAATGAAGCAGCACCTTATTTTATGCACACATTAGCGAGCACGCGGGAACCCTACAGTAATAACCGTCCCGACGCCTTCCTCGCTTTCCAGATTTATTTTTCCCCCAAGGTATATTACACCATGTTTTACGATTGAAAGCCCAAGACCTGTCCCTCCAATCTGTTTGGAGTGGCTTTTGTCCACCCTGTAAAATCTTTCGAAAACTCTTTCTCGGTCGGCCTTAGGAATACCTATGCCGTTATCAGCCACAGTTATAAGACTCTCACTGCCCTCATTTCTTACAGAAACCTTGACGAAACCTCCCGGTCTGTTGTACTTGATAGCATTTTCGCAGATATTGTAAACTATCTCATCCAGTATGTGCTGAACACCCTTTATCTCCGACGGTTCTCCGCTAAAGGAAAGTTCTATGTCGTTTTCGGATGCTTTGCCGGAAAGTCTGCTTACAACATCCCGTGCCGAGCCGGATACATCTATAATCTCTGTTTCCTGCGGGACTGTACTTTCATCCAGACGCGAAAGCTTGATTATATCGTCTATAAGGGAGATGAGTCTTGCTGACTCTTCCTTTATGGTACCTGCAAATCCGGCTACATCTTCAGCTTTAACCATGCCTGATGCCAGCATATCGGACACGCCGTATATGGATGTCAAAGGAGTTTTAAGTTCGTGGGATACGTTGGATGTAAACTCACGTCTCAGTTTTTCACCCTTTTCTCTTTCGGTAACGTCCATGACGATAAGGATTGCCCCCGTTACCTCTTCCTCTTCCCTTACGGGATTGGAGATAATTTCGTAGGTAGCATCGCCTTCTGTCAGGTAAACCTGAGAATTATTGCCTTCAAGGGCCTCTGATACAGCCTTCCTGAAAGGCTCGCTCCTGTTGAGTTTCAGCACGGAACCTTCAATCTGCCTGCCGTCTCCACCGCCCAGCATCTCCGTGGCGCTGCGGTTATATGTGAGAATCTCCGTATCCTTATCTATGATTATGAGACCCTCGCTCATGTTTTTCGTTATAATGTTGAATTCCTCTCTGCTCTTGCGCAGTTTCTCCATCTGGCGCTTTATTCTGTTATTCTGCTGATGAATTCTGTGAAGCAGAGGCCCAAGTTCCTCATAGTTTTCGTTTATATCCGGATTATCCAGATCAATATCGTTTATCGGCTTGATAATGGCCCGTGCCACCCGATACGAAATGAACACGCTAAGCATTATCAGCACTGCCACGGTTATTATAATCATGCCAAATGTGTCAAGGAGCAGTCCCAGCTGGGAGTAGTGACTGGTGGAAATTCTGACGATGTTTCCGTCAGCTGTTTTCTTCGCATAATATCTCGTATCCTCCGCCAGTGTATAGGAAGTTCTCGACGCTTTTCCTACACCTTCTGTGAGAGCCTCCTTGACTTCTTCACGTTCCATGTGGTTTTCCATTGAAGACTGGTCAGCTACGCTGTCGTACAGCACCTTCCCCTGGCTGTCGATAAGCGTGATTCTGCTTTTTATGTCAGGGCGGTCCTCCATCCGGTCAAGAAATGCTTCGCCGCCTGTAAGCCATGCTTCTTCCGCCAGAATAGCCTCGCTGGCCATCTGTTCATCTATCTTCTCGCCCATGTAATCGTACATGATTCCCATTACCAGCCCAACACAGACCAGCATGATAACCAGTGATACTCCGATTACACCTGCCAGTATTTTTTTAGTCATTGCTTTCCTCCGTCTTTATTTGCCACCTATTCTGTATCCTATGCCCCTTACTGTCTCAATCAGATCTCCCGCTTTGCCAAGCTTTGACCTCAGAGTTCTTATGTGTACATCTACAGTGCGGTTCTCTCCGTCAAACTCGTATCCCCAGATTTCCTGAAGAATCTGGTCACGGGTCATTACGTTTCCCTTGTTCCTTATCAGATAGCAAAGCAACTGAAATTCTTTAAGGGTCAATGCCACATCCTGTCCGTCAACCCTAATGATATGTTTGTCAGGATTGAGCAAAAGAGGTCCGATCGAATACTCCTTTCCGTCTGACACCGGTTCGGCACGTCTGAGCAGCGCCTTTACCCTTGCCATCAGTTCCATGGTGCCGAAAGGCTTAGTAACATAATCATCCGCTCCCCCGTCCAGTCCTATGACCTTGTCATACTCCGTACTCTTGGCGGTAAGCATTATAATAGGAAGGTCCTTCGTTTCGCTGCTTTCTCTCAGCTTCCTGAGCACGCTCAGGCCATCTTCCTCCGGGAGCATTATGTCCAGTATGGCCATGGATGGCTTCTTTTTTTCCACTGCCGCCCAGAATCGGCTTGGGCGCTCAAATCCTTCTGCCTCAAGGCCCGAGTTGTTCAGAGCATAAACAACGAAATTTCTTATGTTGGTGTCATCTTCCAAAAGGTATATCATCTTTTACCTCC
>JAEDNK010000140.1 GCA_016302545.1 Bacillota bacterium | reverse complement strand
GGGGAGCTATTCCGGGACTTTTTAAAGCATTCCTCAATATCAACGAGGTAATAACCTGCATTATGACTAACTGGATTGCCGCAAATCTGGTAACCTGGTGGTTCGATGCTCATGATATATTTAAAAACTCAGCAGAAGGCGGTAAGGTAGGATACATCATTCCTCTTAAAAATGTAGGGGTGGTTACTCCTAAGATGGGAACCGATGTGTTGTTCCCGGGCTCACAGGCCAACGGGGGCATATGGATTGCCTGCATCATCGCCGTGGCAATGCTGATACTGCTTAACAAGACCACTTTCGGTTATGAATTGAAGGCATGCGGTTCCAACAGACATGCGGCCAAGTATGCGGGAATAAACGACAAGAAGAATATTATACTTTCCATGGCTATATCCGGTGCACTGGCAGCCGGCGGAGCATCTCTGTATTATCTGTCAGGAAACACTGAGTTCTTCTGGTCGACATATATGAGCTTGCCGTCAGAAGGATTCAACGGTATACCGGTAGCACTTCTGGCAGCTAATAATCCTGTGGCAGTAATTTTTACCGGAATATTCATGTCAATGCTCAATGTGGCAGGTATGCAGCTAAAGTACCTGACTGCGTATAATGAATATATCGCCGATATTATCATAGCAGTCATCGTATATCTGAGTGCTTTCTCAATGTTCATCAAACAGCTTCTGAACGGCAGAGAAAAGAAGAAAGGAGGAAATAAATAATGGTATTTTTGATTCAACAGACTTTACTGTTTGCAGTTCCTCTTATGATAGTGGCTCTGGCCGGTGTGTGCGCAGAGCGTTCAGGCGTTATTAACCTGGCTCTTGAAGGTATTATGATTTTCGGTGCCTTTGTGGGAGTACTTTTTATAAGAACAATGCAGGAAATGAACCTCTTTGATAAGGAACAGGGACAGATACTGATGGTATTGGCGTTGCTTGTGGCGGCAATATGCGGAAGCGTTTTCTCGCTGCTTCTGGCTTTCTCGGCTATCAACCTAAAGGCTGACCAGACCATCGGCGGTACTGCATTAAACATGCTGGCTCCTGCAATCGTTTTATTCATGATTGTAATGATTGCACAACAGAATACCCTTGGAATGGTTAAGGGCGGTGCCGCAAGCTGGTTTATGCTCAGACCGTCAAGCTTCGGGCTTCCAAAAGACTACAGCTGGGGTTTTCTGCTTGATATACTCATTAATAAGGTTTATCTGTCCACATATATCTGCATCATCGTCTTTGTTATAGTATCTGTGATATTGTACAAGACAAAGTTCGGACTGAGACTGCGCTCGTGCGGTGAAAATCCACAAGCTGCAGATTCCCTTGGTATCAATGTGTTTAAAATGAGATATGCCGGGGTTATGCTTTCAGGATTCCTGGCAGGCATGGGAGGATTCAACTATGCCCTGACCACTGCAGGATGTACATCTAACGGTGATGTTGCAGGATACGGCTTCCTGGCTCTGGCTGTAATGATATTCGGTAACTGGACCCCTATAAACATTGCGGCGGGAGGTCTGATTTTCGGACTGTTCAAATGTATTGCGTCTACTTATGCCACACTGGATATTAACGGAGACGGTATTTTTATGCTTTCCGAAATAGGAATCAGTCCATATGTTTACAGGATGCTTCCGTATGTGATTACTCTTGTAGTGCTGGCATTTACATCCAAGAGCTCCAGAGTTCCTAAGGCAGAGGGTATTCCTTACGATAAAGGACAAAGATAAGACCAAAGATAATAGTATGAAAATTCCAAGGAGAATTTTATGTTTTTACCTGTAACTAAAGAAGAAATGAGGGAAAGAGGCTGGCAGCAGGCGGACTTTGTCCTGGTGACAGGGGATGCTTATGTGGACCACCACTCCTTCGGCACTGCCATAATCGGCAGACTTCTTGAAAGATATGGATATAAGGTAGCTGTACTTCCTCAGCCCGACTACAAATCGGCTGAGGATTTTCAGCGTTTTGGAAAGCCACGACTGGGCTTTCTCATAAACAGCGGAGTGGTGGATTCAATGGTTAACAACTACTCCGTATTTAAGCACAGGCGCAAGACAGACGAGTATGCTCCCGGAGGCAAAGCGGGCAGCCGGCCTGACAGAGCTCTCATAGTCTATGCCAACAGAGCAAGGGAGGCATATAAGGATGTGCCTGTAATTATCGGAGGTATAGAAGCAAGCCTGCGCCGTCTGGGCCACTATGACTACTGGAGCGACAAGGTCAGGCGCTCAATCTTGCTGGATTCCAAAGCAGACCTTCTTATTTACGGCATGGGCGAGAGGGCAATAGTTGAAATCGCTGAAGCCCTTGATTCGGGAATTGCGGCAAGGGATATAACCTGGGTGAGAGGAACGTGCTACAGAGCGAAGGATCTTTCCATAGCGGAAAGCACAGGAAGGGAAAGCCTTAAGGTGCTTCCTTCCTTTGATGAAATATCGTCGGATAAGAAGGCTTACGCCGGAAGCTTCGCAGTGCAGTTTAAAAATAACGACAGCATATCTGCGGTGACTCTGGCAGAAAAGTACACTGACACAGTTTATGTGGTTCAGAATCCACCACAGCCGCCGCTGGAAAGGGAAGAGCTGGACGACGTTTACAGCCTGCCTTTTGAAAACGAGTGGCATCCCATGTATGATGAGATGGGCGGAGTATCCGCTTTTAAGGAAATCAAATTCAGCGTTGTAAGTTCCCGTGGCTGCTTCGGCGGCTGCAGCTTCTGCGCTCTCACATACCATCAGGGAAGACAGGTGCGAAGCAGGAGCAAGGAGGCTATCGTTGACGAAGTAATAAAGCTGACGAAAAAAGAAGATTTCAAGGGATATATCCACGATATCGGAGGACCTACAGCAAACTTCCGCGGTCCGGCATGCAGCAAGCAGCTTAAGAGCGGAGTCTGCACTCATAGGGATTGCCTCTATCCTGCCGTTTGCCCGAACATGACGCCTGACCACAGCGAATACATTGATTTACTCAGAGCAGTGAGGGCTGTAGACGGAGTTAAAAAAGTTTTCATAAGGTCCGGCATTCGCTATGATTACCTTATGGCGGACCCGAAATGTGATGATTTCATAGATGAACTCTGCCGATATCACATAAGCGGCACTTTGAAAGTAGCGCCGGAGCATGTTTCCGACAGGGTGCTTTACTATATGAGAAAGCCTTCAAAAAAAGTATTTTTGGATTTTGATA
>JAEDNK010000026.1 GCA_016302545.1 Bacillota bacterium | reverse complement strand
CATCATTAGTATTTTTCAATTTTGTATCCAATTCCCCACACCACCTTTAAATATCTTGGATTTTTCGGGTCGATTTCAATTTTTTCCCTGATGCGCCTGATATGTACCGCCACGGTGTTTTCCGGACTGTAGGCCGGCTCCTTCCACACCGCCTCGTAAATCTGGCCGATGCTGAAGACCCTGCCTGCGTTTTCCGTCAGGAACTTGAGGATGCCGTACTCTATAGGAGTCACGGTCACCTGCTCACCGTCCACGGTTACAAGCTTCTGTCTGTCATCCACAGTGAGGCCCCCTGAGCAGTAAACCCCTTCTGCCTGCTGCTGCCCTCCTTGGATGCTGCCCAGATTCACATATCTTCGTATCTGGGATTTGACCCTTGCTATAAGTTCCAGAGGGTTGAAAGGCTTGGTCACATAATCGTCTGCCCCCACATTGAGGCCAGTGATTTTGTCGTAGTCCTCAGATTTGGCGGAAAGCATTATGATGGGAATGTTCTTTTCCTCTCTTATCTTCATGGTTGCCTGCACTCCGTCCATATTAGGCATCATCACATCCATTATGATAAGATGAAGTTCCTGCCCGCGGGCAATGTCAAGAGCCTGCACACCGTCAAAGGCTTTGAACACGTTATATCCCTCATTTCTGAGGTAGATTTCAATTGCGCCTGCGATTTCTCTGTCGTCATCGCATACCAGAATGTTAATAACAGACATTTCTGCTCCTTTCAAACTCTCTATGCTCATATGGTAAAGCCCATTTATTACAAACAAAGGGGCTAAATTCTTAAGAAATCTTTAAGTTCTTTGGTTCTCTCCGACTTGTATTTGCTGTCGGTTTTTGTTATAATGAGAAAAGTATGTGCTTCTATAATTGTAGCACGATATCCGTTCGGGGAACACACCAAAATTTTCCGGACTGCAAAAAAAGATTTTTTGTAACCTTTTGAGGGGTTAATTTGAGTTATTAATGAAAGGAGAACGGATAATGAGTGATACTTTTGTTCAGAACGAAAGTATTGAGACCGTAATCCAGCGTTACAAAGGCACGGTTTACAGCGTAGCGCTTTCATACACCAGCAACAGGGCGGATGCCGATGATATCTTCCAGGAGGTTTTCCTTATTTACTTCAAGGTAAAGCCTCAGTTCAATGACGAAGAGCATCGCAAGGCGTGGCTCATCAGAACCACCATCAACTGCTCCCTGCGTGTGGTTGAAAGTACATATCGCAAGCGAACCGTACCCATGGATGAGATGGAAGAGGGCTCATTTCAGTTCGAATCAAAGGAAGAGAATGCAGTCTATTTAGCGCTGCAGGAGCTTCCTGAAAAATATAGAATTGTTCTCCAGCTCTTCTATTTCGAGGATATGTCAATTGAATCTATCAGCAATGCACTTAATATTAAGGCCGGCACTGTGAAGGTTCAGCTGATGAGGGGCCGCGAAATGATGAAGACTAAACTTAAGGAGGAAGACTACCGATGACTGACGATATTATTCGCAGCATGAAGGAACAGATGGTCCCGTCGGATGATGTGGTTTCAGACCTTCTTGCAAAAATCGCAGCTTTCGAAGCTTCCCCGGAAACAATTGACAATGTGGACTCCTTTGAAAACTTCCACAAGGCAGATGATATTGACGCTGCTGTGGTTTCAGAGAAGAAAGCATCGAAAGCCAAAAAATTTACAACTAAATCAATATGGTACTATGGCACTGCCGCAGCTGCCAGCGTAATCGTACTTCTTTCCGTATTTTCAATTCTCGGAGGTTCAGACCCTGCGGATATAAAGGATGCCGTTGACGGTATTATCGACAATCCAAATGTTGTTGTGACGCCTGATGACAATACGGACAGCGACCCTTCCCAGAATCCCGACGGTGACAAAACCGTGACCGACAATGACAAGGAAGACGATAAAGATAACGATAACGAAAAAGGAAGCTTCTGGTCTAACCTTTTCAATAAAGATGATAAAGACGATGATTCCGATACGCAATCAGGCAGCAACAGCAATCAGGGCGACGGCAATGATACTAATAATCAGCCTTCTGAAAATGATAATTCAGGCAGCGGAAATTCCGATACGGTTAATCCTCCGGCACCGCCTGCATCTGACGACCCGGGTAATTCCAACATCGTTACTCCTCCTGAGGGAGACGATTCCAAGGTTACTCCCGGAGCTCCCGGAGAGGCTGATATAAGCTGGGACAGAGAGATACTGGCCGAGAATACGGTTTCAAATATCACGATTTCCGGTACAAACTATGTGGTTGAATCTGTAACTGCTTCTTCATCAGTTGCAAGCACAGAGGTCAAGACGATTTCTTTGGAAATACCCGCGACCTCAACCACCAATCACACAACCGTTAAAGCCAAGGTGAAAAAGGTCAAGAATGTGTCTGAGGAGCTGATGGTTGCAGTTGATGCAAACGGTTTTAAGGATACGCTGCTTTACACCAATAAGGATTACACCCCGTCTTCTCTGGGGCAGTTCATAGCCGACGCAGGTCTTACAGGAAATACTTCCTTTGCAAAGGCTGTATACTGCAAGGGTGAAAGAATAGGTTACTCTTCATACCAGCGATTTAATGTGGACGGTGTGGACGCACTGGTTTCCAAGTACATTTTCAGCTGTGAGAAGGCAGGTCTTTCGGACTACAGTTCTTACAGAAACGGCAATGTACATGTCCTGTTTAAGTCGAGCAAAAATCCAACCTGTTCGGTTATAGACTTCGGTGTCAGTGACAACGGCTATCTCTATGTAAAGATGGCCTCCGGTAATTCATTCACATTCCATATTGGTGAAAAGAACGCTAACGGCTTTATAAACAGTGTTACCGGTGCATAAGCTTCAAAGAAAAACTTAAAATCCCGTCTTGGATTCCCTGCTTCAGGCAAAGAATCCGACGGGATTTTTTATGGCTATTTTGTTATCTGCTGCAGAACCCTGTTTGCCACAGGACCTGCCACATACGCTCCGTAGCCTCCGTTTTCCACGCATACCACAAAGGCGTAATCTCCCGAAAAGCCGCAGAACCAGCTGTGTGGGGCTTTTCCTCTTCCAACCTCTGCAGTCCCCGACTTGGCGTGAAGCTCAAGACCCGGATAGTTAGAATCGCCGTAGTTTGACTTCACATTGTTTCTCATCATATCACTGAGCTTTGAAGCGGTATCCGAAGCCAGCAGGGACACTGAGCCTGACCTTGCGCTGCTTTCCGAACCGGGCAGCAAACTTTTGGCTGTGCTCTTGATTAAACACGGCTCCGCCGCCTTTCCCCCTCCTGCCACAGCGCCCATATATACCATCATGGAAAGAGGATTAACCTCATCTTCAAACTGACCGATGCCGGCCCAGCCCAGATTTATGTTATAGGTATCGAAATTAAAGCTTCCTGTCGCCGTTTTGATGCCGTTTACATCGTAGCTTGCGGTCAGTCCAAGCTTTTCGGTATATTCCGTCATTACAGCTCCCCCCAGCTCCACTGCCAGTGATGCATAGGCACAGTTGCAGGAGTTTGAAAGAGCACCGTATATGTCCATGGTTCCGTGGACTTTCGGGCAGGTTATTTTTTCCCCGTCTATTACGTGACTTCCGGTGCATTTGAAGGTCCACTTGTCCAGATCCTCTATATTTTCGATAGCTGCCGCCGTGGTCACCAGCTTAAATGTGGAGCCCGGTGTAAACTTAGCCGAAAGCGCCTTGTTGATATAGGTGCCTGACTGCACCGACGATGAATCCGCCTGCACAGATGGGTCGAGAGTCGGCGTGCTTACCAGACATATGATTTCCCCCGTCTTCCAGTTGTATACACTGACGAAGCCCTTTCTGCCTGCCAGCGCCCTGTAAGCCTCCACATTGGCGTCGGCGTCTATGGTCAGGTTAACTCTTCTGGATGAACCCGTCAGTATGGGATTGGTGCCGGTGACGAAGTTGTAACCAACCATTTTGCCCCTGAAGGCATTATTTGCCGCCGTCACAATATTAAAGCCTTTATCCCCCACCACATGGAGAGTTGCCTTTCTTATCTCCTGATCATCGTTGTATTGAGAACCGTCCTTGGTATTTTTGAGCAGCAGGGTTCCGTCTCTGTCGTATACGGCGCCTACCGCAAGCTGCCCGTCGTTATAAATATGCTTGTTGGCGTAAAAGGATGCCCACTTGCTTCCGTTGGTCTCAAGGCGAAATACAAATACTACCAGCCCTATCACGAGAACTGCCGCCAGAGTCAGACAAAGAATTGCTCTTCCTTCAAGCTTTTTCATCCTCTTGCCCCTCCTTTCACAGCCAGACTGGCCTGTACCCTCGTATCAGCCGCCTTCAGAAATGCCAGCAGCGCCCATGAAACCATCATGCTGGTGCCGCCGTTGGACACAAAAGGAAAGGTTACACCGGTAAAAGGCAGTATATCCACCGAGCCGAAGACATTCAGTATGGTCTGAAATACGAACATGCTCATAGCACCACAGGCTGCGATAGTGTAGTAAGTCGACCGCCCCGCCATAATGGAGCCTACGGCAAATACCGCCAGAGTCACTATGGAAAGCACCGCCAGCACGGCAATTATCAGCCCCCACTCCTCTATAAGCATTCCGAAAACCATATCAGTATCAGCCGCCGGAATCTGCTCCAGCCAGCCTTCCGCCGGGCCCGAGCCTATGAGACCGCCGCTTGCCGCCGCACTCATAGTCCTCGTCTGCTGGAAACCCGCCGCATCCATTATTTCCGGGTCCCAGGCATGCCCCCATGTGGCAAAACGCTGAGCCACATAAGGCTTGAACCGCAGTATCATAAAACCTCCCGCTGCTGCCACTCCAACAATAAGTATCAGTTTGGAAAAGTCGCCGCTTCGCAGGAAGGAAATAATCAGAAAAGTTACAAAAAATATTATAGCTGTTCCAAAGTCCCCCATGAGGCCCAGGCAGCCGAAGCAGAAGGCCGAAAATCCCATGAATATCCACAGGTTTTTCTTCTGGAAAAGCTCATCCAGTGTAGCCGCTCCTATCCAGATAAATGCCACCTTTACAATCTCCGATGGCTGAAAGCTGAAGCCGCCGATTTCCAGCCAGTTCTTAGCTCCGAAGCCTATGGTTCCAAAAATCAGGTTGACTATGAGAAGCAGTGCCGCGCCGCCCATAAGCAGCCATCTCAAAGCCTTAGACCTTTCCAGATTTCTCAGGAAAACACACATGACAAACATTATCACCACTCCCAAAGCCGCAGCGATGAACTGCTTGTACATCTTTTCCGGTGCCGAGCTTGCCACCACGGCAAGGCTCAATGTGGACAGGAAAAAAGCTATGGTCTCCATTTCAAAACCGGTCCTGCCCATGCTCCTGAGCACCCCTGTGTATATCCACATAACGGCACAAAGGCCTCCTATAGAAACAACTATTTCATCAAGATAATCCGGTCCCAGAGTGACCCACAGTTGGAGTATTGTCAGCACCTGAAAAAGAGTCAGAGCCGCCAGAGTAGGCCCCGCCGACATGACCCTGGTGTCAGATTTTCGCATGGCCGTGTTGTTGTTCTTTTCCTCCAGGCTGATTGGAAGCAGCGTAAACTCCGTGAGGCCCGCCCTTAGCGTATCCCCGTATTCCAGTTTGATGGGCGGCCCCATTTCATTCTCTTTGCTTATCTTCAGGTCCTCAAGATAGGTCCCGTTTTTTGAACCCAGGTCACGATAGGTCCACTGTCCGCTGCTGCCACGCATGAGTATACCGTGGTTTCTGGAAAGGGTACTGTCGCCGGTCTGTATGTCGCAGCTTTTAGCACGTCCGATAACATTTTCCCAATGGGTTATGGGCACGCTGATTTCTTCGGCAGGACTCACATATCCGTCCCTGTCAGAAGCATAAGTCACCATATGCATATACGCCCACACCTCTGCCGGGTTTTTCGCTCTGATGAGGGACAGAATACATCGTGCCAGTATGTACACTGCCAAGGCGACGAATACCCAGCGCGCCAGGCTATTTACCATCTGCATCAAATTTAAATTTAAATCCATTTTCTTTTCCCTTTCGTATCCGGACTCTGCCCATAAAAAAAGAGCAGGCTTTCCTGCTCTTATTATATACGATATGGGGGAAGGTTGCAAGAAATCCCCTTTTCTGAACTTACCTTGCCCGAAGCAGTCTGATTACATCCTTAAACGAAGGCACCTTGCCTCTGTAAAGCGCCATTGCCTTATAAAGCCTGCCTGCCGCAGCCACCAGCAAAAGAGTGACCACTGCGGTAAGGGCCATGGAGCCGAGGCCATACCCAAGGGGTATGAGCCCAAGCAGAAGCTTTGAAGGCGTCACCATTACAGCCGTAAAGGGTATCCAGTCCAGCATAGTCTTGAGCCAGCCCGTATCAGCACCAAAACCCTCTATACCTCCCCCGTACATGGAAGCAAAAAAGCTTATTATAAGCACCATGGTAAATGCCACGCTTGTGGAGGAAAGGTCCTCCTGCTTTCCCGCAAGAGCGCCCCCGATAGCTGCCAGAGAGCAGTACAGGAGCACTCCCAGCAGCGCCATCACAAGGGCAGCAATCAGCGTTCCCGCAGAAAACATGCCGTCGGTAATATATGCTGCCAGCTCAAGGACCTCGGTCAGCGGATTTACCGCCTCAGGATTGAGTGACTGTGCCAGCCCTCCTCCTGCTGCAAATCCCAGAAGCAGTGACAATACCCAGCTTACCAGCTGAAGCATACCGGAAAGTGAGATTGCCAGAAGCTTTCCCATTACCATGGCGGAAGGCTTTACTGATGTAAGGAAGGTTTCCATAAGCTTTGAGCTTTTTTCCGTTACCACACTGCTCGATACACCGGAGCCGTATATGAGTACAAAGAAATACAACACCATAATGTTAAGGAAGGTAAACACCATGGCCACCAGCTCCCTGAGACCATCATCTCCCTCTTCTGATGCCTCCGCAGCACCGCTGCCGGCCGCTCCGCCATCTGCTGCATTGTCTCCTTCCCCGGATGCACCGTTTATCCTCGCCTTTGCGCCTTCCATGTACTGATCAAGAAGAGGAATCAGGCTTTCCGCTGCCATCTCGGAAACGCCTCCCTCCGGCACCAGGAGATTAATCTCAAAATCCTTTCCCACCTGATCCGCCGTCAGAACCATCACATCCCTTTTGCCTGATGACAGCTCTGCAGCTTTCTCCATATCATTTCCAAAATCTATTACCTGAAGGTCCAGTCCGGTTTCCTGCCTGAGATAATCTCCGAAACCTGCCAGCTCGCCGATGCCGTCCTGACTGCGGTCCACCACATAAAGATACTGCAGCTTTTCAAGCTCTCTTTCCAAATCTGTTTCGTCCCCTGTCTCAAGCTCCATTGTCGACTCCGTCCCCTGCTCCATTGCCGACTCCATTTCCTGCTCCATCCCCTGCTCGGGCTCCGGTTCGCCTCCTCTGATAAGCTCACGGCCTGCCAGAACGCCCACCGGTATAAGGAGGCAGAGCATTGCAATTATAAGTGTCGAGGCAATATATCCCTTTGATTTCACATGATGCAGGAAAGTAAATGAAAATATCTTTCCGAAGCCTCTGAATTCCTTTTTCATCTATTTTTCCCCCTTTCCTGCCATTGCCAGTATCTCTCCCAGCTTGATTCTCCGTCCTGTGTAGATTATCAGCCTGTCGTATACTCTGCCTGACAGCTTGTAAAGAGCAAGCACCAGAGCAAGCTGCACCGCCCATGAGCCCAGCATGAGACCCCAGCCTATGTCTCCCATTACGAAGTATACCGGTGCGCTGAATGAGGACACGAAAGGACACAAAGTCATTGCTATGGTAAGCACCTTTCCTCCCATGGGCATGGTCATCGTGGAAATCAGGTAGCCTGCCAGTATTGCCATAATTCCCGCCATGTTTGCTGATTCCATATCCTCCGCAGCGGAGCAGCCCGCTCCCGAAAGAGCCGAAAGCTGCGAAAACAGCAGAAAGGCCAGCACCAGCGAAACCGGTATTATCAGCATAAGCTCAGGTCCTATGGTGAGAAGTCTGCCGGAAATGCCAAAGCCCGCAAGTAAATCACCTATAAACGATACGTCGGTAAACATCCCTGTCACAGCATAGGAAAGCGCAAATGCCGCCACACCTGCCGCCAGCATAGCCAGCATGAAAGCCATGACTGCAAGAAGCTTTCCGAAAATCATATCCTCGCTTCTGATGCTGACAAGAAGGGTTTCTACCAGCTTGGAGGACTTCTCCTCCACAATTGCCCTCACTATATATGTTGCCGAAAATACGCAGAGCATCATCACCACTATGGAATATCCGTACTGCACCGCATAGCGTGTGCCAAAATCGTCAGGGCCGTTTTTCATGTAGCTTTCCAGGGTGTCCGCATAGGTGTAGATCTCCGCCGGACCGCCTATATCAGAGGCTCCGCCGTCTCCCAGAAAGATGGACGCCACGGGCACCGCCAGAATCAGCACGGCAAATAGTATTCCGAAAACTATCTTGTTGGATTTATTCTTAAACAGCTGTGTCAGAGTAAACTTAAAAACCTTACTCATGGTAATCACCCACTTTTTCCACAAATATCTCGTGCAGGCTGGGCTCTCTCAGGTCGAAGGTCACCACCTGGACTCCTGCGCCTATGAGGCTTGCAAGAAGCTTGTTTGCCTGCTCCTCGCCTTCCACCTTTAGCTGGTATTCGTTTTCCTTTTTTGTAACAATCCGTGCGCCGGCTTCAGCTATGAAAGGCTCTGCCTCCTGCTCCGTCTTAAGCTTCAGGTTGACTCTGCCGTAGCTTTTCTTGATTTTCCCAAGATGTCCCTGAAGAACTGTTTTGGAGCGGTCGAGAATGGTGATGTCTGTGCAGAATTCTTCCACTGTGGCCATCTGATGGCTTGACATTATGAGGTATTTGCCTGCGGCGATTTCCTCCCTGATTATACCCTTAAAAAGGTCTGTGTTTACCGGATCAAGCCCCGACAAAGGCTCGTCGAGTATCAGAAGCTCCGGATCCGATATGAGGGCTATCATAAACTGTATTTTCTGCTGGTTGCCCTTGGAAAGCTGGTCTGCCAGCTTAGGTTTCGTCTTCGCCTTTTTTGACTTTTTTTCCGGGAAAAGATATTCCTCCGCACCCAGCCTTTCTGCCCAGTATCTGATTCTCTTTTTTGCTTCTTCCTTTGATACTCCCCGAAGCTGTGCGAAATACATCAGCTGATCCATCAGGGAATACTTAGGGTAGAGACCTCTTTCCTCTGCCAGATAACCTACGTTGCAGTTTTCTGTAGTAAGTGGCTGTCCGTTCCAGAGAACCTCGCCGCCGTCTCTTGCAAGCATGCCCAGCATCATTCTGATTGAAGTTGTCTTTCCTGCCCCGTTGGTTCCAAGGAGCGCGTAAACTCCGGGGTCTTTCATCTCAAAGCTCAGGTTATCCACTACCACCTTGTCTCCGTATTTCTTATGTAAATTCTTTACCTCTAAACCCATTTACCTGTTTCCTCCTCTTTCAAGTTTCATTGCCTCTCTGCAGTAGGACACCGTCTGAACCAGCCAGATTATAGATACCGCAATGCTTGGCAGCGGTCCTGTTTTGAATGCAATACTGAGTGTCGCCGTAACAATCCACAGAATCACACAGGTCAAAGCTGTTGTCTTATATGCTTTATATGCCGATTTATATATTATTATTTTTTCAAGTTCGTCGCAGCTTTCCTCCCACTTGTCGCGGAATTTGGCATCGTAAACGCTGCCCTTCTTGGACGGATTCATCTCCTTCTCAAGGTCCACCATGAGCTGCTGCTGCTTGAGCTGGGCCAGATTGCCTGCTACGAAAACTCCTGCCGCTGCCATCGCTAGGGCGAAGCTGCTGTCTGCTATATTTTCAAGATCAGCCATCATAATTCCGAAAAAAAGCATCTGAACGATCATGATTACGCTGAGTATGAACATTCCCTGAGATAATTTATCCTCTACCGCCTCGATTATCTGTTCATCGGGCTCCCCGGACTCCCCGGTCACCTTGGCTGATGTCAGTGCGCCTTCATACATTGCCCTGGCCTTTCTATATATCACCCAGCAGACGATAAAGCTTAATACTCCCAGAATTATGACAGCCCAGGGACTCACCATGTTCACTATGAGCAGCGCTGCCTCAACTATGCTTCCCGAAAAATCACTGTATCCTATAAACGAACTGGCGCCGCCTACCAGACCGCCGATAAGAGCACACACTATGAGCATGGGTATGAATTTTTTCAATGCTGCTTTGTTCTCTTTTTTGTTATTTTCCGCCTTGTTATTCTCTCTCATCCTAAAACTCCTCCTTCTCCTTGTCATCATTATCTTCATCTTCCTCGTAGCTGAAAATATCCTCTACTTTCGCATTGCATATCTTCGCTATCTTCAGCGCCAGTGTAACCGACGGCGAATAGTCTCCCCGCTCTATCTGGCTGATAGTCTGCCTTGAAACACCGGCAAGCTCTCCCATCCGGGTCTGGTTGACGCCGATAATGGCCCGGTATTCCTTCAGTTTGTTATATAAAGGCATATGTCTGCCTCCTTCCTGCACAAGGCTGCATCAGTCTTTAGCAATTTGACAACTTTTCTTGTCAAATGCAGTATACCATTGACAACTTTCCTTGTCAATACTTTTTATGCTCTCAACAAAAAGAAAAGTATGAGGTTTACCGTAACATTGTGCTTGTTCCAAAAACCTTGAGTCACCAGAAAAAATCGGCACTGCACAAGCAATGCCGAAATTAACACACTTATTTACGTTTTTACGTTCGCGATTTATCGAGTTTACTTTTCCCTCTTCTTCTTGTTGAGAAAAACTCCCAGTCCAATAACAGCTGCGAATATAATCAGATAGAAGAGTACCGGACAGGCGAATCTGCCCTCTGCAGCCGCCGCCTGATAAGGCTGTATGCCGTGAGCGTACAGCGCTGCAAAGACCATAAATACGCTGCCCAAAATTCCAAGAGCCGGCACTGCATAACGCTTTACAGCGCCCAGATCATCGGCCTTTCTCATGAAATTGATAAAAATAGGTATGTACAAAGCGTATACCGTGATGATGGCAAGCTCTGAGGAGTCAAAGCCAAAAACACCGAACCACGGGAACGGCGCCAGATTGGAGCCATAAAAGAAGAAGAACCAGAAAGCCGCCAGCAGCAGTCCGAATATCGCCGCATTGTTAGGCATGTTTGTCGCCTTGTCAATCTGTCCGAACATTTCAGGCTTAGGTCCCTCACCTCTGGCGGCTACGGCATACAGACCTCTGGTGCATGCCAGCATAAGTCCGTTGAGCGTACCCATACAGGATATTGCCACAAACAGATTAAGTATATTGCCGAAGGTGCCTCCGAAGAGATTTATAAATGCGGTTGTTGCACCGTCGTTCATAAGGGTATGAACATCTGCGCCGCCTGCTGCTCCGATGAAGTAGAACAGGTAGATTGCAACTATGATTATACCACCTGTAACAAGAGCTATCGGGAGATTCTTCTTTGAATCCTTAAGCTCCGCATTGATGGAGGTGGCTATAATCCAGCCCTCATAAGCAAAAGCCGTCGCCACTACGGCACCGAAGAGCAGATTGCCGTTAGGGGTGTCCGAAAGTCCCGTATATGAAAGGTTTTCCACCAAAGTGCCCTTTTCTCCGAAGATTCCTACTACCGTTCCCACCACGGCAAGCAGCAGCAGAGGTATCATCTTGATAACCGTCGTGCCCACCTGAAAACGTCCTGCCAGCTTCGGTGAAAGGGCGTTCATTGCGTATGCCGCACACAACATAAAGACAGACAGCGCCATACATTCAGGACCTACCACGCAGCCGCCCTCTGCGGCAGGAATGGCGAGGGTGATTCCCGGAAATGCCGTCGTGAGAAACACCAGAGTATATCTTGCGGACAGCCATGCAAGCACCGATACAAGTGACGGATAATATATAAGAGCCATAAACCAGCCCACTATGTAGCCGTATTTTCCGCCTACCGTTGCCTCAGCATAGTCAACTATGCCGTTTACCTTTTCATACTTTGTGGCCATTATGGCAAAGGCACAGATGCAGCAAAGCATAACAATTCCGCCGATAAGCCACGCCATGATGCCAAGGGACATGTTTCCCTCTGTTTTCTGCAGAATAGTCTGCGCCTTGAAAAACACGCCGGACCCGATTACTATACCCACTACCATGCATATGGCGGTAACCAGTCCGTATTTCTTATGAAGACCGTTTTCCATATTACTTTTCTCCTAATTATTCCTAAACTTTAGTATTTGTTACTAATGCCTTATATTGTATCACAAAACAAAAGCATACACAAGCTTTTTAGTTTTTGAAGCAATGTTTTAATGATGCTATTTACGAAACAGGACTGATATTATATAATCATATATAAAATATGGCTTTTCAGGCCCGCAAAACAGGAGGCACCTATGAAATATTCTGAATTTAATGATTGTAAAATATCCCGCCTGGGTTTCGGCACCATGCGGCTGCCCATGCATCCGGACGGCACCATAGACTACGAAGCAGGAAAGGAAATGGTGGATTACGCCCTTGACAACGGAATCACCTATTTTGACACCGCATACAAATACCACGAGGGCGAAGCCGAAATATTCTGCCGTGAAGCTCTGACAAAAAGATATCCCAGAGAAAGCTTTTATCTGGCTGACAAGATGCCTTCATGGCTCTGCAAAACTCAGCAGGATGCCGCAGATATATTCGAGGACCAGCTTAAAAAATGCGGCACGGACTACTTTGACCTGTATCTGCTTCACAATGTAGATGAGGAAGTATGGCCCATTATAGAAAAGCTGGATATCATCGACCTTATGAAGGAGGAAATGGCAAAGGGCCGCATCAGACATCTGGGGCTTTCCGTTCACTGCGAACCGGCTCTGCTCCGTGAAATCATGGAAAAACGCGGAGATGATCTGGAGTTCGTCCAGATACAGCTCAACTACATGGATTGGGATTACATCAACGCAAAGGAGCTTTATCACATCTGCCGCCAATACAATAAACCTGTTATCATAATGGAGCCTCTCAGGGGCGGTATGCTGGCTAATCCTCTCAGTGAGAGAAGCCGCAGCATTCTGGATGAAGCAGGCAGAGAAAGAGGGCTTTCATACGCTGACATGGCATTCGGTTTCGTAGACAGTCTCGACGGCATCATATGCACTCTTTCCGGCATGTCGGCTCTGAATCAGGTGAAGGAGAACATCGAGTTTTTCAACGGAGAGGGACTTGAGGAAAAACATCTTAAGGCAGTAAAGGAAGCTGCCGATGCACTCCAGAGCGACCTTTTCATTCCTTGCACCGGCTGCGGATACTGCTTCGAATGTCCTCAGGAAATACAGATTCCAAAGATTTTCAGTGCCTACAACGAGGCTGCTGCAAAGGGCTTCCACTACATCTGGGGTTCGCTGAGCGGCATATATAAGGAGCTGGGGCCAAACGGCAAGGACTGCATCGGCTGCGGTAACTGCGAAAGCCACTGCCCTCAGAAAATAAAAATCATCGACCTGCTCAAACAGATCGACGACAAATACACGGAGCTTGAAAAGACGGGAGAATAACCCGCCTTTTTGCTGTCTTAATCCGTTTCTTTCTACTTTCCCTTTACAGGCAAATTGCCGTTTGCCGGATTATCAAGCACTTTGCCCTCCTTGTCAAATCTGGAGCCGTGGCAGGGGCAGTCCCAAGTCTGCTCTGTCACGTTCCACTTAATAGCGCAGCCCATATGGGGACATCTCTTGGCCGTAGGCGTCAGCAGATTCTTCACCGCCTCACAGCCGTTGACAAGAAGCTGCGGCTTTATCATGCCTCGTGACGGATCAAAGACCTTTGCGTAGGGATTTTCCCTCTCCGTAACCATATCCGCAAGGAGCATGGCGGCGACCATGGAGGAGGTCATCCCCCACTTGTTGTACCCGGAAGCTACGAAGCATTCCGGCATATTTTTTGAATAAACGCCTATATAGGGCACGCCGTCAAGGCTCATACAGTCCTGAGTGGCCCAGCAGGCGATTTCCTTGCTGTCAGGATAATACATTCCGGCAAAATCCCTCAGCTCCTGCCAGTCTCCGCCCTTCTTGCCCGTGCGGTGGCTGCCGCCTCCCAAAAGCAGCATATCCTCATAGCCTCTGAAGGAAAGCCCCTTTTTATTTTCGTCCACATACATTCCGTGGATTTTGGGCGCCCCTTTGAGAGCCATGACATAGGAGCGATGCTGATACAGCTTCAGAAAATACAGTCCGTGCTTGTTGTTTATGGGAAAATGAGCGGCAAAGATGGCTTTTTTATACTTAATCCTGAAGCCCCTGTCTGTAATCGCCATGTTTTCACCTTTTTCGGTCTGGAGGAACTCGGTTATTCGTGTGTTTTCACGGATTTTAAGTCCTGAGGCTATGGATGCGACGAACTTCAGAGGATTAAACTGTGCCTGATTGTTAAAGGCAAGAGCTCCTGCCACAGGAAAAGGCAGTTCTGTCCTGTCGGTGAGTTCGCTGTAAAAGCCGATTCTGGCAAGGGCGTCGGCCTCCTTTTCAAGCTTTGTCAGGCTGTCCACAGAGTAAACATAAGAAGTTTTTCTTTCAAAATCGCAGTCCACACCTGCGCAAAGCTCCGCAAACCTTTCCACCGCGTCAAGGTTGGCATGAAGGTACATGGCTGCCGTCTCAAGGCCCCTGCTTTTAAGTATTTTATCGTATATGAGACTGTGCTGAGCCGTAATTTTGGCCGTGGTGCTTCCCGTGGTGCCGGAGCATATTTTTTCTGCCTCCGCCAACATATAGTCCACGCCTCTTTCCTGAAGAAAATAAGCGCACAATACTCCCGTCATGCCCCCGCCGATGATGAGCACTTCTGTCTTTTTATCTTCCTTAAGCTCCGGAAACTCCGGCAGCTTTACATCTTTTTTCCATATTGAATCCATAAAAAATACCGCCTTTAGCAAAACTCATTTTTAGGTTTTGCCAAAGACGGCATATTATGCATTATTCAGCTTTTATCATTTGTACATATCTTCGAGTGTCAGCAGACATACATTTTCCTTTACGGCAGCTTCTTTAAGACCTTCGGTAAATCCACCTTTGGAAAATATATAATAATAATACTTTTCGCCGCGGCCGAAGACATCTGAGTACTCCTTTAGCAGTTCCAGTTCACCTGTCCCGATTTTTTCATTTCTATATTTGCAGGAGCCTATGATGTACTCACTGCCTTCAGGCGGTATGCCCACTATATCAATCTGGACTTCTTTTCGGTTCTTTGCGTCTGAACCCCACCACTGACCCGCATCCGAAATCAGAACAGGCAGATTGTCTGCATATCTGAGCAGATAGTCACGGCACATCTTTTCAAAAACCAGTCCCATATATTCATGCAGATGTTTCTTTACCGTCACATCATATAATCTTTCAAATCTCCCGGCACTGATTGCAGACATATTACGGGGAACAAACCGATACCAGAACCTGAAGAAATTATCCCCGATAGTATATATGGTTTTTTTACCTTTCTTTTCAGTTACAGGTGTTTCTTTTTTTAATATTTCCAGATCTACCAGAACCTTCAGGTATTTGGCACATATTCCTGCCTCTATACCCACCTTTGTGGCAATCTCATTTGAATGTGACGCACCTCCGGCTATCGCCGCAATAACAGAATTATATATTGCAGGCTCTCTCAGCTCCTGTTTAAGCAGGTTTTCCGGTTCCTCAAACAGATATCCCGAAGTGTTAAAAAGGTTCTCTTTCAGGGCATCATCAATGCTGTCACACACATTCAGCTTGTTTATATAATGTGGGATTCCACCGGTAATTCCATATATCAGAGCCTGTTCTTCACAGCTCAGCCCGGGATTAAAAACCGTAACTTCTCTATAGGTGAGCGCCTGAATTTTAAGCTGGCCGGTTCTCCTTCCGTAAAGAGGGCTCTCATATCCAAGAACCTGATTTTCCATAAAGCTCATAGACGAACCGCACAGGATCACAAACAGACCGGTGTTTTGCCATACTTTATCTATAATATGCTGGAGACGGGAAGAAACCGACTCATCTGCCTTGGCAAGATAAGGGTACTCGTCTATAACAAATATGAGTCTTCCTTTTTCGGCTAATCGGGTTATAGCAGCAAAGGCATCGTCAAGGCTGCTGTATACAGGGGCACCTGCCATTTCCTGCGGATTTGTCTTTTCGAAAATAGCCTTAGAAAGTGCCTCCAGATTTTCCTTAGCAGTCGCGTTAAGTGCAGAAAAGAATATCGTCGGTTTATCCTTGCAAAACTCTCTTATCAGCGCTGTTTTTCCAACACGGCGTCGGCCGTACATTACAACGAACTCAAAATTGCCGTTATTATAACGCTTGTTCAGGTCTCCAAGTTCCTTTTCTCTGCAATAAAACATTTTCACACCACTCCAACACTTATCAACTCGTGAGTTGTAAACTCTTAAGTTGATTATATGTCATTATTGCAATGATGTCAATAAGAACATTTTCTACCACATT
>JAEDNK010000025.1 GCA_016302545.1 Bacillota bacterium | reverse complement strand
TGATGAGATCGAGAAGCTGTAAGCTTGACGAAGCGAACAGCTGCAGCTTAAAATAAATTCTAAACATTTTCCCTTTCCGTGCCGATATATTAGATACAAATCTTTATCGGGAAAGGAACTTTGGGATGATTTACGGCACTTTGTACAATGCCGGCAGGATGCTGGAGCTGACCCAAAAATGGGAAACTAAAAAAGAATCGGGAAAGGTGCTTGCCAAGCAGGACAGAGAGCTTACTGCCGAAGAACGTGAACTGGAAAGATTTCGTGAGGAAGTGAAGACGCAGCAGGAAAGCAGCAAATACAATGCCATTTATACCAAACTGCAATGCGGCAAGGAGCTGACCTCCGAGGAGGAAAAGGCTCTCCGGGAGAAAAATCCTCAGGCCTATATGGAGTACAAGGCTGATCAGATTGAAAGAAAAGCATACGAAGAAAAGCTTAAAAAATGCAAAACCAAGGATGAAGCGGAGAGACTTCATGTAAACACAATGTACGGCAAGCTGTCAAGGCTAAGCTCCGTTCTCAATAATCCCAATATCCCAAAAGGTGCCAAGCTGGCACAGGCGAGACGCATTTTGGGAGATGTTACGAAGACCGTTGAGATTTATCACAAATTTACAAAGAGCACCGAATATAGCGATTTACCGAGGGAAAGGGACATTCTCGAAGCAGAGCGTGCAGAAAGAGAAAAGCGTGAAGCAGAGCTTAAAATCTCTCAGGAGGCAGAAAGCGCGGACGCGGCGGAGTTAGAAGACGCTGCGGAGACAGAGGAGACCGCTCCTATGCCGGAGGCTACGGAGACTACGGAGATCAAATCAGAGATCAAATCGGAGATCAAGGCAGAGGCTAAGCCGGACCACAAGCATGAGGATATAGATGTTACGAAAATAGATATTGCTGAAATAGAGAAAAAGGTATTTGAGGAAATCTTTGAGCTTGAGGAAAAACACTTCGGAAAGCCTAAGAAGGCGAGACGAATCAACGTGAGGGCTTAAGCGGCAAAAGCAAAGACCAAAGTAAAAGCAAAAAAAGAAACAGAGGCTGAATGCATCAGCGGATTTTACCGCAGATGATTCGGCCCCTTTTTTGTTTATTATACAGCCAGTACAGTCATTACACAAAAAGTACAGTCAGCAGTATTTCCTGCGCCGGTGCGGAAGTGCCTTTACAGCAGCGGTGCCACGAAAATCGCACAAAGTGCAAGCGGAATGTTATAGCAAAGAGCTGTCGGTATGCAAGTATCCCAGATGTGATCGTGCTGTCCGTCAGCATTGAGACCTGATGTAGGTCCAAGAGTTGTATCGGATGCCGGTGAACCTGCATCTCCGAGAGCAGCAGCTGCTGCGATAAGCATCACTGTACCTCCTACGCTGAAGCCCATCTGTGCACAGAGAGGAACGTAGAGAACTGCAAGTACAGGAATTGTTCCGAATGATGTTCCTATACCGATGGTAATGATAAGTCCGATAACCATCATAACTGCAGCTGCGATGAACTTGCTTCCGCCCATTATAGAAAGTGAAGCTTCAACCAGTTCGCCAACAGCACCTGTTTCGTTCATTACATTGGCATAACCTGCTGCAACCAGCATAATGAATGCGATTACACCCATGATAGCAAAACCGTTTTTAACTACAGTTTCCAGTTCCTTAATCTTTACTGCACCGCCTGCAACCATAATAATGATTCCCGCAAGCGCTCCAAGAGGAAGGGAATCTGTAAGAAGGTTAATAACCAGTGTACCAACAGCTGCCACCAGAGTTACCCAGTGAGCCGCATTCATTTTAAGCTGCACAGGCTTTCCATTTTCGTCCAGCTCTACAGGTGCAGCGCCTACAACCTCAAGGTTATCATACTCTCTCGGCTTTCTGAATACAAAAATTGCTGCTACAAGTCCTATAATCATAGAAGCACCCAGCGGCCAAGTGTAATGCCAAACATCGCCTACGGCTATGTTCATGCCGTTGGCTCCCAGGTTGTCGGAAATAAGCCCTTGGAAAATAAAGCCAAATCCAAAAGGCAGGGCGATGTAAGGCGCTTTAAGACCGAAGGCCAGGGCACATGAAATGTTCCTTCTGTCAAGTTTCATCTCGTTCATGAGGTGCAAAAGTGACGGAATTAAAATGGGAATGAAAGCGATATGAACCGGAATCAGGTTCTGGGAACAGCAGGCTATGACAGCCAGAGAGATAATCAGCGCCAGCTTGTTCTTTCCTACCACGTGGGAAATCTTCTGAGAAAGGATTTCCGTAATACCGGTATATGCCATGCCGCTGGCGAGTATTCCCAGCAGTATATAGCTGAGGGCCGTCTGTGCGTTGCCTCCCATTCCGGAAATGAGCACTCCCATGGTGTCTCCGATAGACATTCCGGCTAAAAGTCCGGCAGCCATAGCGGAAATAAGAAGGGAAAGCAATACGTTAATCTTAAGTATGCAGAGCACTATGAGGAGCACTACTGCGATTACTATTGGGTTTAAAATGATTTCCATGTTGTTTTACTCCTTTTGTGTGATAAATTGATACTCCATTATTACAGGCAAATAACGTGCCAACCGATTTAGCAGGGTTTGCGTCGGAAAATGTGGTGAAAATGGATGGATGTGAAGCGGCAAAAAGGTTTTTGCACCATTTATGGGTCATGTCCTCCTTATATTCGACCCGTTTTTGGCTCGAAGTTTCGAGATATTTTTGAGACGTTAAAGGTTTTTCGCAGCGGGCTGTATATCTTCAGTCTAAAAAACGTTGAAAAACGGCCAAAATCGCTGAAAAAAAATAATTTTTCTCCCTTATCCAAAAGTTGGCACGGCTTATGCATTGTATGTTGTCACAAAAGAAAAAACAAGCGATTATAAGCAATAACGTAGAGATGAAACAAACGGAGGTACTCAAAATGACTAACAAGAAACAGCTTTTAGACTATGCTTTTGAAGAAGCAATCGGAACCATCAACTTAAACTCAATTACCAAGGAAGTTGCTGAAGAAGCCATCGCAACAGCTATGATGGGATACGCTGCCCGTGAGGGTTACGACTTCACAAAGGAAGAGGTACACGCTACAATCGTTGCAGGTTTTGAAACTTTAGCAAAATCAGGAAAAGATTTCACTCTCCAGACTTGGACAATGAAATAAGTTAAGACATAAAGAATGGTGCGAAAAAGGATGCTGCGGTAGCATCCTTTTTTCATCCTTTGTTCTATGCTTTTTTGCTCTGTGGGCTACAGATTATGCTTGAGTTTTTTTCTCGCCAGCGTGGTCTGAGGTATTCCCAAGAATTCAGCTGCCTTCCTAGTGGTTCCCTTTTTCTGCAGGGCGTAGGCGATAATCTTCTTTTCCTGCTCGTCCATGAGCTGGTTAAAGTCTATGGTTTCCTCTCCGCCGACCTCCTTTCTGATGTCCAGCACCACTTCGCCCAGCATGTTCTGATTTATCAGCGCATCCACCGCATAGCCGTCGATGATTCTTTCCTTTTCCGCTATATACAGCCTGTGAACCGTGTTTTCAAGCTCACGGACGTTTCCCGGCCAGTGGTACTCCTCCAGCTGTCTGTAGGCATCGTCCGAAAATTCCTTTTCCACACCGTACTTGCCGCTGTAATTCTTTAGAAAAGCCTCTGCAAGGCAGGAAATATCCTCTTTCCTGAATCTGAGAGGAGGTACGTTTATGAGGCAGATGTTGAGCCTGTAGTAAAGGTCCTCTCTGAAGGAGCCCTCCTCCACCAGCTTTTTGAGGGGTATATTGTTGGCGCAGATTACACGCACGTTTACATGTCTTGGCTGAGTGCCGCCTACGCGATAATATGTACTTTCCTGAAGAACCCGAAGCAGCTTGGACTGCATTGCCAGAGAAAGGCTTCCGATTTCATCCAGAAAAAGAGTTCCGTTGTTGGCAAGCTCGAAGTAGCCCTCCTTGCCGCCCGCCTGAGCTCCGGTAAAGGAGCCTTTTTCATAGCCGAAGAATTCCGATTCCGCCAGATTTTCCGTAATGGTGGCGCAGTTTATCTTGACGCAGGGCTTGTCCTTGCGGGAGCTGTTCTGGTGAATAAGGTTGAAGACCTTTTCCTTGCCCACGCCGGTTTCTCCCTGTATAATCACGTTGCAGTCGTACTGAGCCACGTTGAGGACCTCTTCCACCATTTCCGCCGTAACCTGACTCTTATATATGAAGCCGTCTATCTGGCGGGCCGCCGCCTGAGTTCTTTCCTTAAATGCTGTGCGCACCTTGCGAGGTCTCTTTTTTTTGCCAGCATAGAAAGCATCCAGTCTGCGCAGGGCAGGCTCCGTCTTCTCCACAAGCTCAAGGGCGAAGTCGTAGGCATTGCTGCTGTAGCCGTCAAGTCCATAGTGGGTTATGTCCTTACCCAGACAGTCCACCACCAGAAGTCCGTGACAGTATCTGTTGTTCATGCTAGTATAGCATACCAGACCGTTATCCTTTGATATGAGTGACGCAACGCTTTCGCAGCCCTTTATGTTTTCCAGATTGATTACGGCGTCGAAGGCTTCTCCTCCCTCTGCGGACATGATTTTTTCCACCGCCTCCATAGGCTTGCTCAAATCCACAAAATATATTCCGTCCACCATAGGGCCGAAAATGATGCGTAGGTCCTCCTGAGTTATTCCGGTAAAGTAGGCGCCGTCGATGACGAATTTTACAGATACCCTTTCAAGGGGATTGCTGTCCGCTACCATCTGAGAGTAGTATATGGCCTCGGCGATGTTGCTTCCGATGATTGCCGCCTTTTTGATTTCCCGGGATCTCAGCTCGCAGGAGATGCCGTAGATGCTTCCCTCCTCCTCCAAAGCTCTTATGAGATGTATGGTGCTTCTGGAATAGAGGTCCTCCACCTTGACCAGCTGAACCGTTTCAAAGCATATGGCATATCCGGTGCACTGTATTTTGCCGTAGTATTCGTCTATTTCGCCGATTTCCTCAATAAAGGCAGGCAGTCCCGCCATAGGCGTGAGACATATTATATCGTCTCCAACCTTCAGGTCTCCCAGGTCAAAGCCTGCCGCAGTCTCCTCGATGGTTCCCGCAAAGAGAGCGCTGCTTTCCGTGTATGGGTTGTGGAACTTTCCTCGCTCATTTACGATTTTGATTATTCTTTCTCGTATTCTGTCGTCGTCGTTTTCGCAGATGCTGCACAGCTGAAAGAAGTTTTCTCTCTCGAATACTATGCTGCTCAACCTTATTCTGATTTCCCCCTGCCTGAGTTCTTCGCTGTTATCTAGCTTCCATGCCGTTACCGGCAGGCTGCCTGCAGGCTCAATCACTCTGCTTAAACCAAAATTCTTCATATTTCCTCCCTTTTTTGACCAATTTTTCCGGTGATTCGTTCCGTTTTCGGGTCATCGCGTGCTCTATTGTACCATTTACGGGTCACCCTTGTCAATATATGCGGCAAAATCGAAAAATATAGTCATGGCTTTTCCGCGTTAAAGCGCTTGATTTCAATGGTTTGCTAAATATCTGCTAAAGTTTTGACGATTTGGCACGGGATTTGCTCTTTAATGTGGTTGTATTTATTTTATATCAAAATATCAAAGAAAAAGAAAAGGAGAAATTATTAAATGAACTTTTTAAAGGCTTCTGTTAAGTTCGTGCCTGTAATTATCCTCGCTGTGTTGATGATCACAGGACTAGACGCAATGATTGCAGCTCCCATCGCATTCATATGTGCGGTAATTGTTGCAATGACCGTTGCAAAGAAAAAGTGGCAGGAATGCTTAGATGCTGCCATGAACTCTGTAAAGAACATCTTAGTGGCTTTATTCATTCTCATGATAGCCTACGTTATGGTTAACTGCTTCACCAGCTTCGGTGTAGGTGCTGCAGTAGTAAACCTGGCATTAAAGCTTGGTGTAACTGCTAAGACCGTTGCCTGCGTAGGACTTGTTTGCACCGCTTTACTTTCAGTTGCTACCGGTACTTCATGGGGAACCTTCGCTGCATGCGCACCAATTTTCTTATGGTTATCACACATCGTAGGCGGAGACATTTACCTCACAGTCTGCGCTATCGCCGGTGGTTCCTGCTTCGGCGACAACATCGGTCTTATTTCCGATACTACTATCGTATCATCCGGTATTCAGGGTGTACAGGTTACAGACAGAATCAGACACCAGGGTGTTTGGTCAGGTTCCTGCCTTGTATTAGCTGTTATCGCATTTTTCGTTGCTGCTACAGTAATGGGATTAAACGGAACAGGCGATGCTTCCACAGTAATGGACAACATCACTCCTGAAATTCAGGCCTTCCTCGAAGAAAAACGTCCTACAGCTCTCGACCTTCTCAACCAGGTTGCCTCAGGTGTTCCTATCTATATGGTAATTCCTCTGATACTGGTAATCGGCCTTGCTGTTTTGGGAGTCAACACCTTTGCCTGCATCGGAAGCGGTATCATCTCATCCTATATTCTCAGCTTTTTTGCAGGTACCGGCTGCGGCATTAAGGCATTCTTAGATGATTATGTTTATAAAGGTATCGCAGATGCCGGTTCATGGGTAGTTCCAATGATGATGTGGGTTGCAGCCTTCGGTGGTGTAATGCAGCTGATGGATGCTTTCGCTCCTTTAGCAGAACTCATCGCAAAGATGTCAAAGAAGGTAAGACACTTACTTGGATGGAACGCAGTTCTTTCCTTACTGGGAAATGCTGCTCTGGCTGACGAAATGGCTCAGATCGTTACAATCGGACCGGTTATCAAGCAGGTTACAGAAGACAACGTTGTATGCGAATCAGAAGAAGCTGCTTACAAGCTGAAGCTGAGAAACGCTACTTTCGGAGACGCTATGGGCGTATTCGGTTCACAGCTCATTCCTTGGCACGTATACCTTGGTTTCTACGTAGGTATTGTTAAGGGCGTATATCCGCTGGTACCGATTACAAACATGGACTTCATCAAGTTCAACTTCATGGCTATGATTGCTGTTGCATCACTTCTCATCTTAACATTCACAGGACTTGACAGATTCGTTCCTATGTTCAAGATGCCTACAGAACCTGAAGTTCAGTTAAAGAAGAACATGAAGAAGGATATGGCTGCATAAGCTTTAGTCTCAGATTTTAAGCTAAATATTAATTACAGGCAGGCCCCTTCGGTCTGTCTGTTTTGTTATATATAACCTGTCCTCTGTAATATTTATTCCCGGCGAGAATAAAGTATTACATGACCGGGTGCTTAAGCTGCCCGTCAGCTGCCCGGCGGAGGTTTGTCTATGAAAAAAACCGATTATCTTCTTCTGGCATTTTTAATTCTGCTCATGAGCGCGGGGATACTTTCGTATATAGGTTCCTGCAGCAGGATGGCTTCAGCCCAGACGCCCCTTTCCCTTTCTGATTCGCGAGCCTCAGTGGATATCCCAATCCTCATGTATCACAGCATTTCCAAAGATTCTTCCGGCGAAAACGAATACACCGTTTCTCAGAGGCGGTTTGAAGAGGACCTGAAATGGCTTCGTGACAACGGATACACCACAATCTTTCCGTCCCAGCTTGTGTCTTATGCTAAGGAGGGTGCTATGCTGCCTGCAAAGCCGGTTGTTTTGAGCTTTGACGACGGCTTTGCCAACAATTATCTCTATGCCTTTCCGCTTCTGGAAAAATATAATATGAAGGCCACAGTCGCCCTTATCGGAGTTGAATCTGACCTTGGCTCCGGCGATATCTACCGCAATCAGGAATACGGAAACCTGTCTTGGGGCGAAGTGGCCGTCATGGCGCGGTCGGGATTTATCGAGTTTGCCAGTCATACATACGACCTTCACTCCATTTCAGGCGGTCGCAAGGGTGCAGACAAAAAATCCGGAGAAAGTGAGGCTGCTTACCGTCAGGTGCTTACAGGCGATCTCATGAAAAATCAGGAGCTTATTGAAGCCGCAACAGGCGCACGACCTTTGACTTTCGCATGGCCCTTCGGTGCTTATCCAGCCGACAAAAGCGGCGACCCGATTTTGAAGGATATTGGCTTTGAGGTGACCTTCACCTCCTATCAGCACACCAGCGCCGTAACCCGAGGGGAGCCCGAAAGCCTTTATGGCCTGGGCAGATATCTTCGCACACCTTCCTTTGACATAAAGAAAATTATCTGATAAAATAGAGATACGCCTCAGGGCTGATTCAGATGATTTAACTAAAGGAGGACTTTAATATGATACACAAAACCGGTGAAAAGAACAACGGCAAGAGCGTTGACGTAACAGTAAATGTGGATGTTTCCAAAATCGTAAGGAATGTGGCTGTGGCAGGAGTTCTCATCGTAGGAATCATCTTCGGGTGCAGCACATACAGAAAGCTCTGCGCCTGGGAAGAGGAATAGAGATAGTAAAGAGGCATTGGAAAGGAGACAGCAGGCAATGGCTTTACAGGAATCCGGGGAAATGTATCTTGAAACAATCTACATACTATTGAAAGAAAATCCCACTGTCCGTGCCATAGATGTTGGTGAGCACATGGGCTTCAGCAAGCCCAGCGTGAGCCGCGCCATGGGGTTGCTCAGGGATTCGGGATATATAACCACCGACGGCAGCGGCTATATTTCGCTGACAGATTCAGGCAGACAAATCGCCGAAAAGATATACGAGCGGCACACCCTGCTCACGGAGATGTTTGTTTCTCTGGGCGTTGCGCGTGAGACCGCCGCAGAGGATGCCTGCAAAATCGAGCATGTTATAAGCGAGGATACCTTCAGCGCACTGAAAGCGCACTTTAGGCAAAAATAACGGAAAGAGACAGTTTTGTTCTGTCTCTTTTTCTCTGCTCAAACAATGGAGCGGACAACGGGAATCGAACCCGCCTCCTCAGCTTGGGAAGCTGATATTCTACCAATGAACTATGTCCGCATTTCTTCTGTCGACCCTTTGCATGTATCTCTATCAAATGATTTTAGCACAAATTCACTAAAATGTAAATACCGCCGCCGGTCTGAAATGACCGGCGGTTTTTGAGCGGCGGTTTTTGGGGCGGTTTTTTCGCGATTTTTTATGTCACAGCTCCAGCTCGTACATTATCATGGCAAGGGCCACAAGTCCGGCTGTCTCCGTCCTCAGGATTGTCTTTCCCAGCGTCACCGTGGCGGCCCCGGCGGCCTTCAGCCCTTCTATCTCGTCGTGGCTGAAGCCGCCCTCAGGCCCGATAATCAGGGCTATGCGGCGGGCTTGGGCTTGGGCTTGGGAGAGGGCCTGAGGGCGGGCCGGCGCAGGACCTGCGCCTGACGAACCTGCGCCGGCGCCGGGGCCATCCGACGCCGGTGTGCCGCGCAAAAAGTCCTTTATCGTAAGTCCATCCTCGTTTTCGTATGGGCATATGATCAAATCGTAGTCTGACAATTGGGCAAGCATTCCGCCAAAATCACAGCTTTCCGTTACGTGTGGAATAATACCCCGCTTGCACTGCTTGACAGCCTCGGCCGCAATTTTGTTCCATCGATCAAGTTTCTTTCCGAAATTTCCTTTTTCCACCACGACCGTTCTTTCCATAAACACCGGCACGATGGTATCTACGCCCATCTCCACTGTTTTCTGAATTACCGTTTCCATCTTGGAAGCCTTGGGCACCCCCTGAAAGAGAGTCACCCTTGTGGCAGGCTCTGTGGCGAATTTCTGCTTATCCAGAATTCTGAGAGTTGCACAGTCCTCCGTCAGCTCCTCCAGAAGGGTTTTGTACTCCCAGCAGTCGCCGTCGGATATGTCAATCTCCATGCCCGGCCGCCCGCGGAGCACCTTGCGCAGATGGTGAAGGTCGTCTTTGTTTTCCATATATATATGGGCCCCGCAAACTGCCGACGGGTCCACGAAAAATTTGCTCATATTATTTCCTTTCCTAAAGCACTGCAAGGCACTGCGGCTAAAGGGCAGCCACTACTGCGTACCACATGCCGTCCTGACGCACTTCCAGTATTCTGAAGCCCAATGTCCTCATAGCGTCCACCACCGTTACCACCTTTTCCTCCAGAATTCCCGAGGATATATATATTCCTTCCGGCAGCAGATGGTTTGCCACATCGCGGCTCAGCATTATTACAAGGTCTGCCATCAGATTGGCCACCACTACATTGGCCTTAAAGTCAACGCCCTTCGTCAGGTCTCCGTACTGAGCGCGGACTGTGTTTTCCACATGGTTCAGTGCAATGTTTTCTCGTGATATCTCAACGGCAACAGGGTCAATTTCAATTCCAAGCACATCACCGGCGCCCAGCAAAGCTCCCGCAATGGACAGAATTCCCGAGCCGCAGCCTACATCAAGCACCCTGTCTGACGGCTTCATATAGTCTTCCATGAGTTTGATGCACAATGAAGTGGTCTCGTGAGTTCCCGTTCCGAAGGCCATTCCCGGGTCGATTTCCAGAACCTTTTCTCCCGGCTGAGCTTCATAGTTCTCCCATGTAGGCTTGACAACTATGGTCTTGCCCACCTTTGCCGGCTTGAAGTATTCCTTCCATTTATCTTTCCAGCCGCTGTCGTCACATATGGACACCTCCACATCCATGGGTCCGAAGTCGCTCTCAGCTCCAAAAATCCCGGAAGCCGCTGCACTCTTCAAACCGTCCACTGCATGGCGGATATTTTCCGCAGCAGCCCTTCCCTCATCGTCATCGTTCATATATACTGTCACCTGCGGCTCCTTGTCTCTGAGTGACAAAACACTCTCATCCACATAGTCCCAGTCGTACTCATTTTCCTTGTTCAGGAGGTCATCGATATCAGCCGGGTCCTCCACCACCGCATCGGTGATTCCCACCTCCAGCAAAGCCGCCAGCAAAGGTTCTATCCCTGCCCGACTGGTCTTTATTTCTATCTGAATATATTTCATCTTGTTTTCCTCGCTTTCCTGTATGAATATTGTACCAAAAAATTATAACAAATACAATGTAATCATCTTTTCTATGCTGTCAATATCGATGCTCCCGTTTTCGCTGTCAAAGCTTACTATAAGGTTGTCCCAGATGTTGTACCCCGCCTCATGATATGCAATCAATTTTCTGAACATCCCCTGCTGGTACTCCTCGTCATGTATCATTCCGAAATGCTCCCACAAAATAATCTTGCCGTCACGCTTTCGCCTTATCACAAAATCGGGATAAACTGCCCTGCCGCCCACTTCAATCCTCACCTCATATTTAAACTCGATTCCGTGAGATTCCAGAAGCATGGCGATAACAGCCTCTGATTTGGACCTGTAGTATACACCCTTATATAAATGTTTGCACTCTTCCCACTTATATTTATTTTGTCCCGGAGTCATTGCTGCCCACTGTTCACCTTCCGGATAGACCGGTATATACTCTTTTGCCGTCTTTTCCAGCAGAGTGATATCTTTTTCCACCGCGCGCAGCTTCCGCACAAGTTCTTCTTTTAAAAGGTACATTTCCCGCGTCTCCGGATCATGGTTCAGGCTTATCCGTTTACCGTTGAGTGAAATATAATAATAAATCCGCCCGCCTGAACGTTTCCTGAGCATATTACCATCAGGCATGCCCTCTAGTGCTTTCCTTATTTGTTCCCTGATTCTGATGTGGGCTCTTAACTGTGCCTCTATTTCCTCCTTGAAAATCATTTTGCCCCCTTTTTTTATATTAATATTAAATTATTTATCATTATTGTATAACATTCCCAAATACTTTTCAAGCAAAATTTTCCTTTTATGTATTACATTTTCACATCTGCTCAGTCTGTTTTCCTTTCCTCTGCTTGTTTTCCTTGGAAATTTTCCTTTTTGCCCATTTTCTTTGCAAAAAGAAAAAAAATCAGCTAAAGAAGAAAATAATTTACATTTTCTGTATTCGCCATGGTCATTTCTATTCCATAAATGGCTATTATTATTGTTTTCTCTGCTCCGAGGTTGCAATTCCGACATAAAATTTTCCTTTTCGCCATTTTTCTTTGCAAAAAGAAAAAAAATCAGCTAAAGAAGAAAAAAATTTACCTAGAAAAGAAAATCTTCAAAAAACTCATCCACCTCAACCCCATCTATGGTAAAATCATCATAGACAGCAGCCGTCAGACAATCCGGACAAGTCAAGGAGGACTTCAGACCAAAATGAAAAAGAACAGAAAATACTTCACAACAGGCGAGTTCGCCAGAATATTCGGAATAAAGAAGCAGACGCTTTTCCACTACGACCACTGCGGCATTTTCAAGCCGGACATCATCAACGAAAATGGCTACCGCTACTATTCCTTCACCCAGCTTGAAACCTTTGCTGTAATCCTGATGCTGCGGGAGCTTGATGTACATATCGACGAAATAAAGAACCACATGGACCACCGCTCCCCTGAGAGCCTTATCACCCTCCTGGAATCAAAATGCACACAGATTGACGAGAAAATCGACTATCTGAACTGGGCCAGAAACTGCATCGAAAATAAAATAAAAATCACCCGAGAGGGCATTAATGCTCCCATAGGTGAAGTTATATTTACCAATGACTACGACGAGTATCTTGTGACCACCGACTACAAGGGCGCCGATGACGAAAAGGCCGTGACGGAGGCAGTAGGAGATCACTTTGCCTTCTGCCAAAGAATGGGACTTAAAAGCTCATATCCCATAGGCGCCGTAATTCCCCGCAGCTCGATAACGGAAACAGGCTATAAGTACGCCCAGTTCTACACAGCGGTACGCCCTGAGGAGCTGACAGCGGCGGGATACGCCGGAGCCGTACTCGATCAGGGCGGTAATTTTCTTGCTATATACGACAATCACGGGTACGCCAACATACACGCAAACTGTCTGAAGCTCATGGAATATGCCGAGGCTCACAATCTGACTCTCGGCGACAGATTCTACGAAGATGTAATCCTCGATGACCTGTCAACAGAGGGCTACTACAACTATCTTGTGAAGCTGTCCATCAAAGTTAAATAGCATCTTTTTTTTCCGCTTCAGCTGACGCCGTCGTACCGTCACCGCAGCCCTCACCAATACCGTCACTGCTACCCGCGCTGCCTATACCGCCGATGCCCTCAAGCACCGCCTGAGTCAGCGCCGCAACCGGCTTATGCACCAGTCCCAGCAAATCCACACAGCGGTCAAGAAGCCACAGGAATACCTTCCACAGACCCTCAACCACAAAATCGTACATCTTAACCACAGGCTTTGAACTGAATACGAAAACGCACAGCCCCGCCAGGGCAAATATCATCACGTAGTACACCACCCAGTTTTCCGGCAGCACACCGAAGAAGATGGTGTATTTTTTTACCAGATACCTTACGATAAGGTGGAAAATATACACCGGCATGGTATTCATGCCCACATAAGCCACATAGTTCATCTTGCTCGGCAGAATGTTTACCATGAGAATAATCCAGCCCCATGCCAAAGCCAAAATAATGGCACGACCGATAATGTCCCAGTACCAGGTTATGCCCAGCTCGCAGGCAGGACTCTTCAGAAGGTAGAAGCCCACCGGAAGCTGAGGAACACAGAAAGCAAGCACACATGAGGCTCCCATGAGGATCGCTCCAAGAACCCAGCAGTGCCATTTCTTGAGACACTGAAGCTTTTTGAGCTGGTCTCCCGTGCAGTAAAAGGCCATTACGAAAAACGGAAAATATGAAACCATTCTTCCCAGACCGAACTTATCCGAAAGAAACGGCATCTGACCCGCCAG
Organism: Bacillota bacterium; assembly: GCA_016302545.1. Lineage (GTDB taxonomy): Bacteria > Bacillota > Clostridia > Peptostreptococcales > Anaerovoracaceae > SUG1106. The sequence goes on along the minus strand of JAEDNK010000025.1, from coordinate 3,108 downwards.
CAGGTATACCAGAATGCTCAGCTCCAGAATATACGGAATCTTCATCCATTCCTTTGTAAAATATCTGTAAAAGAACAGGGCCCACAGGTACCACAGGGCAAAAGGCGGCACGTCCAGATTCCAGTTGGCGTTTCCCCATATTATATACCTCACACAGTAAAAGAAAGGTATTCCCAGCAGGTAAGGCCACATAAAGGTGTGGAAAGAGGTTTCCTTGGACCTGTCAGGCTTTTTTGAAAAGTACCCCGACAGAAACACGAAGGCCTGCATTACAAATACATTTATTGTTATGTAAATGATGCCGCTGAGGGAGGCTTGTGAAAAATGTCCCGCAACCCGCGTAAAGTGGGATATTGGAATCGTCCACATAAGCAGCCCTCTGAAAGTGTCAAACATATAGTCTCTTTGTTTAATTTCTCCCATCAATCAGTTCTCCTTGTTAGTTTTGCTATAGTTTCGCTATGGTTTGGCAACAACTCTATGGTTTTGCCCAGCCTCTGACACAGTTTACGGCCTTTTTCCAGCCTGCCAGAAGCTCGCTTCTCTTTTCCTCGTCCATGTCCGGCGTGAAGGTCTTTTCCACCTGCCAGTTATTGATTACGTCCTCTTTGCTTTCCCAGTAGCCTGTAGCAAGACCGGCAAGATAAGCCGCTCCCAGAGAGGTGGTTTCAATGCACACGGGGCGCTTCACCTCGCAGCCCAGAATGTCCGCCTGGAATTGCATGAGAAAATCGTTGGCGGAAGCTCCTCCGTCCACCTTCAATGAAATCAGACATTCATCAAGGTCTTCGATCATGGCGTCGATAAGGTCTTTTGTCTGGTAAGCCAGAGATTCAAGAGTTGCCCGCACCAGATGGTACTTGTTTGCCCCTCTGGTAATTCCGAGGACGGCACCTCTTGCATAAGGGTCCCAGTAAGGCGCTCCCAGCCCCACAAAGGCCGGAACCACGTAAAGCCCCCCTGCATCAGGAACCGCCTTTGCCATTTCCTCAGACTGAGGGGAGTTTTCCAGAATATCTATCTCGTCTCGGAGCCACTGGATAGCCGCACCGCAGACAAAGACTGAGCCCTCCAGGGCGTAATTCACCTTGCCGTCAAGTCCCCAGGCGATGGTGGTGACAAGCCCGTTGTGGGAAACCACCGGCTTTTCTCCTGTGTTTATAAGGAGGAAGCAGCCTGTGCCGTAGGTGTTTTTGCCCTCTCCTTCTCTGAAGCAGGTCTGTCCGAAAAGGGCCGACTGCTGATCTCCTGCGGCCCCCGCAATCTTAATTGGACCGCCGAAAATATTGTCACTGGATTCTCCGTAAAGACAGCTGGACGGTTTAGGCTCCGGCAGCATGGATTTTGGAATATTGAGCAGCTTCAGTATTTCATCATCCCATTCGAGGGTGTGTATGTTGAACATCATTGTTCTGGAAGCGTTGGAATAGTCGGTGACATGAACCTTTCCGTCTGTCAGCTTCCAGATTAGCCATGTCTCAATGGTTCCGAAAAGCAGCTTTCCTGCCTCTGCCTTTTCTCTGGCCCCTTCCACGTTATCAAGTATCCATTTAAGCTTAGTTCCGCTGAAATAAGCATCCAGAAGCAGTCCTGTCTTTTCCCTTATCATGTCGCCGTATCCCGCAGCCGCCAGCCGGTCGCAGTACTCAGCCGTCCGCCTGCACTGCCATACTATGGCGTTGTAAACGGGAATTCCCGTCTCCTTGTCCCAGACTACGGTTGTCTCCCGCTGGTTGGTAATGCCTATGGCCTCGATGTCCTCATAGGTGCAGTTTATCTTCAGCAAAGCCTCCTGAGCCACACCCATCTGAGTAGACCAGATTTCCATGGCATCGTGCTCCACCCAGCCCGCCTTCGGGTAAATCTGGGTAAACTCCTTCTGAGCCACGCTCATCATGTTGCCCTTTTTATCGTAGATAATGCAGCGGGAGCTTGTGGTTCCCTGGTCAAGAGCCATTATGTACTTGCTCATATCTCGTCCTCCTTTATACAAACAAAGCCATAATACGGTTGGAAATGTTCATTCCCTTTACCGTAAGTCTTATGCAGCCTTCTGTTTCTTCTGCAAAGTCGCCCTGCACATACTCATGGAATTCCTGCCTGACGTTTTCATCGTAAAAATCCCAGAGACCCTCTCCGAAACGCTCCTTGAAATCCTCAAGGTCTATGCCTCGGTTCTTTCTCAGTCCGGTGAAAACGTATTCGCTGACATCGTCTGCCAAACTGTTTTCGCAGAAAGCAACTGCCGCCCCCCAAGCCTCCGCCTTCGTCAAGCCTTCGCCGGAGTTTTCCCATGCCTTAATGTATTTTTCAAGGCTGCATGGATTGCTGAACCTTATTCCTCTGCCTTCCGGTCCTGTTATGTAGGAATGGGCGGAAGGCCCGAAGCCCAGATATTCCTCAAGGCCCCAGTATTTCATGTTGTGGCGGCAGATATACTCCTCTCCTGCCGCTGCATTGGAAATCTCGTATTGCATGAAACCGTACTGTCTGAGAATTTCAAGTCCCCCCTCATACATCAGCCTGTCAGCCTCTGCATCAGTTTCTCTGATTATACCTTTTTCAAGCCGCCGTGTGAAAGGCGTCCCCTCCATAAATTCCAGGCTATAAAAGGAAATGTGCTGAGGCTTAAGCTCCATGGCGCGCCGCAAAGTTTCCTCCCAGATTTTTTCCGTCTGCCCCGGGATTGCAAACATCAGATCAAGGCTGATGTTGTCAAAGCCTGCCTTGCGGGCTTCCTCCACGGTTCTGACAGTGTCGTCGGAGTTGTGGAGCCTTCCCAGAGTCTTCAGAATCCCGTCGTCAAAGGACTGGGCTCCTATGCTCAGCCTGTTTATCCCGGCGCTTCGGTAAGCTGCCAGCTTTTCCACCGAGGCCGTGGCAGGATTGCATTCCATTGAAAATTCAGGGTTTTCCGCAATGTCGAAACTTTTTCGCACCGCTTCCATGATTTCTCTCATTCCATCAGGCGTAAGAAGGCTCGGAGTTCCACCTCCGAAATACACGGTGTCCGCCTGCCTTTGTTTTCCTGCCTTTGCACCCTTGCCGTATTTTCTGCCTGCATCCTCTATTTCACTGCACAGAGCTTTTACAAAACGCTCCTTCAGC
>JAEDNK010000139.1 GCA_016302545.1 Bacillota bacterium | reverse complement strand
CGAATACCATTGCGCAGAGGATAAGTGAAATTGTCCACATCATACCCTGCATACCCTCTGAGGTAAGAAGTGAGCCGAGCTCTTTAACAACGTCGCTTGCATCTTCTGGAATTTCTACAGCAGTACCATAGTTTAAAACGGAAGGTACGGATACCAGGCTCTTACCCTGCATAGGGAAGAACGGAAGTCCGAGAACAACGCCGCCGATGAGGGATGGAAGTGCAGGAAGCTTGAGAGCTACTGCTGCGATTACGAACAGAGGCGGAATCAGGCAAAGAACGCTTACATTGTAGTTTGCTTCGATGAATGCAAGGATTTCATCAATTGTATGTAAGTCTGCAGCACCGCTTCCGTGGTTTGTGAAACCAAGAACCAGGTAAACGATTAACGCGATAACAAGTGACGGGCCGGTAGTCCAGATCATGTGCTTTACATGGTCGAACAGAGTTGCGCCTGCTACTGCAGGAGCAAGGTTAGTAGTATCGGAAAGAGGTGACATCTTGTCTCCGAAGTACGCTCCTGATACTACAGCGCCGGCTGTCATGTAAGTCGGAAATCCCAGGGCTGTACCTACACCGATAAGTGCAACACCCATGGAACCTGCTGTTGACCATGATGAACCTGTAGCTAATGATACGATGGAGCAAAGCAGACAAGCAGTGAATAAGAAAATGCTTGGAGCGATAACCTTGATACCATAGAACATCATTGAAGGAACAACGCCGCCTGCCATCCAGGAACCAAGCATCAAACCTACAACCGCAAGGATCAGGATTGCCTGCATTGTTCTGTTGATAGCAGCCAGGATACCCTGTTCCATGTAGTTCCATTTCCAGCCGTTAAGCATTGCAATGATAGCTGCGAATGCACCTGCAAGGATAAGTGAAACGTGAGCTTCACCAGCATCTGTGTCGACCATAACGCCCCAGTAGATAAGTGCGATGAGCACTACCATTACTAAGAGGCATTGCCACATAGGAATTTTTTTACCCATAATAAGTCCTCCTAAATAAATAATAAATGAATGATTTTTTCGGTGTACTCTCTCGAGCACAGGTATATACTACATTCTTCACATAATTATCACAATTACCCATGAGGGTATATTTATCTAAACTTTTGGGTATGGGCATCTGAAGCATTGGAATTGCTTATTTTCAAAAACAAAAAAACGGGGGCATCAAGCCCCCATCCAAGTATTTATCGGTTTTGGTCGTTAGCAGCAATTACAAAAGATAATCACTAATAACAGGAAGAAGAATAACAAGCTGGTATCGATTCCGCCTTCACCTAAAAAACCACAATTGTTTGACATATGATTCACCTACTTCTTTCATATTTTTAAATCTAAAACATATTCAGTTGTAGTATAGAATATGACGGCAAACAAAATTGTGTTACATCTGCAGGAATATTTATCTCGGAATGTCTCCGCCGCTCAGAGCATCGTCATAAACAGCGCGGCTTCCGCCGATAAACTTCGGTCTTGTTCTGGCACAGGAAACAGGCGCACAGCCGATATGCCGCAGAGAAAGCCTGAGCGGTACGGCAACCTTCTTAAGGTGCATACCTATAAGAGTTCCGCCGATATCCATTCCCGCATCGGCCTTTATTCCCTCAACAGCCACGGGACACTTTGCGTTTTTATATGCAGTAACCGCAAATGATCCTCCGGCGTGAGGCTGCGGAACCACATTTACAATCTCTGTCCCCGGAAGGAGAGCTTCCTTTTCCACGATTATTGCCCGGTTCAGATGCTCGCAGCACTGAGCTGCCAGATATATTCCTCTTGGCTTAAGAACGCTCATTATTCCCTCGTAGACAGCCTCCGCAGCTCTGATGTCGGATCCCTTACCCATTCTGAGACCTACCACCTCGCTGGAGCTGCAGCCTACAACAAAAATGTCGCCCTCTTTGAGCTTTGCAATCTCCACCAGCTCTGCGGCAGCCGTTCTTGCCTGCTCTTTGATGTCTTCATATGTAAAATCCATTTACTCCGCCTTCTTTCTTGTATGTAATAGTTGCGTCCCTCCACAAGGAGAGCCGCTTCTCTAAATCTGCCATGAATTCAGATATTTTTCCTGCTCGGCTGTCAGGGTATCGATTTCGATTCCCCATGCGGCAAGCTTGCGGCTTGCTATGATGTTGTCCATTTCCTCAGGTATATTGATGAGGTGGTTTCCAAGCTTTTCGTGGTTTTCCCTTATGTAAAGAGCCCCCAGCGCCTGCACCGCAAAGCTCATATCCATAATTTCGGCAGGGTGTCCGTCGGCAGCGGCGATGTTTACCAGTCTGCCCTCTGCAATGACATTGACCCACTTGCCGTTAGGCAGCTTGTAGCCCATTATGTTATTTCTGGCCTCTTTCTTTTCCACAGCGGCCTTTTCCAGCCCCTCCATGTCAACCTCGCAGTTGAAGTGTCCCGCGTTGGTGAGGATTGCACCGTCCTTCATGGTGAGCATGTGGTCTACGGTAATTGTCCATGCACAGCCCGTAGCAGATACGAAAATCTCACCGAGAGGCGCTGCCTTCTCCATCTTCATCACATCGAAACCGTCCATTTTTGCTTCGATAGCCTTTACGGGATCGATTTCAGTTACAATCACCCTTGCTCCGAGGGCAGCGGCTCTCATGGCGATGCCTCTGGAGCACCAGCCATAGCCTACTACGACAACAGTCTTTGCAGCGATAATCAGGTTAGTGTTTCTCATAATGCTGTCCCAGGTTGACTGTCCGGTACCGTATCTGTTATCGAAGAGGTGCTTGCACTTGGCGTCGTTTACTGCCATCATAGGGAACTTCAGCAGTCCTTCTCTATCAAGAGCCTTCAGTCTGATAATGCCTGTAGTGGTCTCCTCACATCCGCCCCATACCTCTTCAGCCAGGTCAGGTCTCTTTTCGTGTATCATGGAAACAAGGTCTGCTCCATCGTCGATGATTATGTTCGGTTTATGTTCAAGGCACATTTCGATGTGTCTGTCGTATTCCTCCTGAGTGGCACCGTGGTATGCATAAACTCTCAGACCGCTATCTGCAAGGGCTGCAGCCACATCATCCTGAGTGCTGAGCACATTGCTTCCTGTTACGGACATATCCGCTCCTCCTGCGGCCAGCACCAGACAGAGATAAGCTGTCTTGGCTTCAAGGTGCACGGAAAGGGAAATCTTCACTCCCTCAAAAGGTTTAGTCTGTCTGAACTCTTCCTCAAGCCCTCTGAGGAGAGGCATATTCTTTCTTACCCATTCAATTTTCTGATGGCCGG
>JAEDNK010000024.1 GCA_016302545.1 Bacillota bacterium | reverse complement strand
CCGGCATTAGGATTTACCAGCACAGGGAGATTGGTCAGTTCCAGCATACGCTGTACCAGAGGGCGCATCTGTACAGGTCCCAGACCGCAGTTAATTCCGATAACATCGACACCAAGACCCTCCAGGAGTGTTACAACCGCTCCTACGTCCGCTCCTGTAAGCAGCTTGCCCTTTTCGTCAAAGGTCACGGTTACAAAAAGGGGCAGAGAGGTGTTCTCCTTTACGGCCAGCACTGCAGACTTAAGCTCATAGGTGTCGGTCATGGTTTCTATAATCACAAGGTCGGCTCCTGCCTTTTCCCCCGAAACCGCCATGGATTTAAAAAGCTCATAAGCTTCGTCGAATTCCATTGTTCCGAAAGGCTTCAGCAGCTTGCCCGTAGAGGAAATATCCATTGCAGCATATGCTTTCCTGCCGCTGCTCTCTCCGGCTCCGTTACCGCCGCACACCCTGTTTATGGCCTCTTTTACAAGACCTATTCCTGCTCTTATCACTTCGTCGGAGGTATATCCGCTCCCCTCAAGCTTTAAATTCGAGGCACCGAAGGTGTTTGCGGTTATGATGTCTGCTCCTGCCTCAAGGTATTGGCAGTGCACATCCAGCACATCATCAGGTCTTTTTATATTCCATAATTCTGTCATTTCGCCGGGCTGCGCACCCTTTGCCTGCAGCATGGTACCCAGTCCGCCGTCAAAAAACAGCATTTTCTTTCCAAGCTCGTTTAAAATGTTCAAGTCAGTGTTCTCCTTTACGTTATTCTGCTCTTCTGTATTGGCAGTCCGTCTTTTCGCAGTACATGCACCCCAGCTGCCGGCCGCAGCTGCCACCTATTGGTATTACCGCGGTTACGGACTTTGAAGGTATCATGATAAAGCTGTCGGTCAGTGTAAGACCGATACGGCGCGGGCAGTCGAGAATCGCGAAAAGCTCTCTCTGGTACTCCAGCGGAAAGTCTCCGTAGCCGGGAGAAAATCTATCTCCCAGAGACTTTCCCCGGGCGCTGAACTTTTCGTTAAGCTCAGACTGAAGCTCATCGCAGTATTCTTCAATATATGCTGCCGCAGCCGCCTGCATTACCGCTCCCATGGCGATGTTCTCCGCAGAAGAGCGTTTTATGAGCATGTCAGCCTCTGCCCCCAATGTTGCCCCGAAAACCAGCATTTCACTGCAGCCCGACATGACTCTGGCGATGCTTTCAGAATATATGACAGTCCCACCTTCCAGCCTTATATCTCCTGTTCCTGCTGATATTTCAACTATCCGGCTTGTATTCTTAGGTCTGCACCGTTCTGAAAGGAGTGCTATGGCCATGTTTACCATTTCCAGCGTCTTTTCGTCAGGTTCGGCAGAGCCCAGGCCAAGATACCGCAGGGTTTCCTTCCTTATTAAGTCCGTTCTCATTTTTATCAGGCTCCATCAACTTTTATTTTCCTATAATATATGAAAGGTTGTTTCTTATGCTCTCCGCCACATCCGGCTTGTTCATAGTATAGATATGTATTCCCCTCACACCGTTGGCAATAAGATCTATAATCTGGTCCGTGGCATAGGCGATTCCCGCCTGCTTCATAGCTTCCGGATTGTCACCGAATTTATCTACTATGGCCCTGAATCTGGCAGGAAGATATGTACCCGACAGCTGGCATATTCTTTCTATCTGTTTGCCGTTTGTTACAGGCATGATTCCGGCGATTACAGGCACCGTGATTCCCCTTTCCCTGATGCGGTAAAGGAAATTATACAGCACATTGTTATCGAAAAACATCTGAGTTGTCAGGAAGTCTACGCCGCTGTCTACCTTTGCTTTCAGGAAGGTTATATCGTCCTCCTTATGCTCGCACTCCACATGGCCTTCCGGATAGCATGCACCACCAACGCAAAAATCGCCCTTTGCTTTCAGCTCTCTGACAAGATCCGCTGCAAATCTGTAGTCCCGTGCCGCCTCGCCGTCAAAATCCGCAGGGATATCTCCTCTGAGAGCAAGAATATTTTCTATGCCGCAGGCTTTCATTTCTTTTATTGCAGCCTCAACCTGCTCCTTCGATGAGGATATACAGGTAAGATGAGCTATAGAAGTAACACCTCTGTGATTCTGCACATGGTCCGCTATCTTTATTGTATTATGCCCCGTGCCGCCGCCCGCGCCGTAAGTTACACTCATAAAGTCAGGCTTAGACTCACAAAGCCTGTCCACAGCATCCAGTATGGGCTCAAAAGGCATATCCTTCTTTGGCGGAAAGACCTCATAGGATACTGTTGCTTCCTTGCTTTTTAATATTTCAGAAATTTTCATTTTGGATAAGGTCCTCCTTGATGATGTCTTCCAGTTTAAAGTCTATGACCTTTGCCAGGTCCTCCGTACCCAGCTCAATCTGAAAGCCTATGCGGCCCCCGCTGAAAAAAATTGTATCATAATCTGCCGCCGTATAATGCACCGTTGTCTTGAAGAATTTTTTCATTCCGATGGGCGAGCATCCGCCGTGTATATATCCTGTAAGAGGCAGCAGCTCCTTCGACTTTATCATTTCTACAGATTTCTCACCTACGGCCTTTGCTGCTTTTTTCAGATCCAGCTCTCTTGCCACCGGAACCATGAACACGTAATGTTCTCCTGACCTGCCCACGGTTACCAGAGTCTTGAAGCAGCGCTCCGGGTCCTGACCGAGAACCTCTGCAACCTCAGTGCCGCTTATGGCATCGGTGTCCGTATAGGTATGCTCTTTATACTGAATTTTCAATGCGTCAAGTCTGCGCATGGCGTTGGTCTTTTCGGCTGTTTTCCCTTTTCCTTTATCCTTTGCCATAAGCTACTGTCCCTCCTTGCCTTCGCCTCCTGAAAGGGCGTCCTGCAGATATATTTTACGCACGTAAAGCTGACACGCAAATGCATTGCAGGCGTTCCAGAGAAGCTGCCGCGGGTCGTCAGGGTTTTCCTCCTTCTCCATCGATGTGCGGTTAAAGGCACACTCCACTGCACTTTCCACGTAGTCACAGAACTGGTTATAGGCCACCTGGCGCTCTGAATGTCCCAGAGACAGCCTTATGAGGTATGCTATTTCCTCTATTGTATATACAGGTTTGAAAATAGCTATAACAAAGAGTGATGCGATAGCCAGCCTGTCATACCTCCTGTTTACCGGCGGTGCCAGGAAGTGAAGCTTGACGTAGTTGTTGACCATGGTTCTGGTCATAATCTGCTTGCCATCGTGGCTGAGATACGGCCCGAGCCACTGTTCCAGCAAAAGCAGCACCTGGTCCAGATATTGGGGAATTGAAGGAAGCTCCTCCCACCTCGGCACTCGGAAATTATCTGCTCCTTTAGTTTTCATCACCGGTTCCTCCTTAAAATTTCTATCACAAAAATACCACAACATCTTTAGGTTGTCAACCATTGACAAGGTTGTTATAATGTTGTATCATAGTTTCAATAACTAGATAAAGGAGTTTTTAAAATTGGAACGGATAAAAACACTTAAACAGATATACAAGCAGCTTCTCAGGCTGATAATAACCGACGAACCGATGATAAAGGCAACCACCGGCAAGGTCAAGAGGTTCGAGGAAGTAAAGAAAATGTAAATACAGCGAAACCCGGAAAGGCATACTCTCTCATATGCCCTCCCGGGTTTTTTGTTTTACTACAGTGTCAGTGACGGCGCAGAGTATACTCTGGCTCCCAGTTCATTATCCAGCATATAAAGACTCTTCGGATCTCCTCCAAAAAGTTCAAACTTCTTGATAAGGCCTTCAGCATTGGTTTCTTCCTCGCCCTGTTCCTTTACGAACCAGTCAAGGAACTGCATTGTGCGGAAATCCTTTACTGTATAAGCAGCATCATAGATTGCGTGGATAAGGCTTGTTACATACTGTTCATGCTTTAAGCCTTCATCCAGAACTTCCTTTGGACCCACGATTTTAACTGCAGGCTTGTCGATAGCTTCCAGCACAACCTTTTCTCCATTGTTCTGAAGGTACTGAACGAAAAGCATAGCATGATCGCGCTCTTCCTGAGCCTGGATTTTATACCAGTTGCCGAAGCCTTCAAGTCCTTCGTCATAATAATAATTTGAGAAATCAAGATACAGATAAGCTGAATACAGCTCCTTGTTAACCTGCTGATTTAATAGTTCTACTACTTTTTTGTCTAACATAATATTACCTCATCTTTTCCATATTTTCAGCCGCATAAGCTTGCGACCGGATACCTATACTATACCACTTCTGTCCCTTTTTTTCCATCACACTTTCATGAATCAGAAGCCTTTTTTTCAGCTCTATGCCTCCGGCATATCCCGTCATGCTCCCATCCGCACCTATAACGCGGTGGCAGGGGATGATTACCGATATGGGATTATGTCCCACTGCGCCCCCTATTGCCTGTGCCGACATCCTTTCTCTGCCCGTCCTTCGTGCAACTTCTGCGGCAAGTCTGCCATAGGTTGTTACCTCTCCATAAGGTATTTCGCATAGCAGCTGCCACACCATCTGCCTGAATTCGCTGCCGCATGGTGCAAGTGGAAGCTCAGCCGGAGACGGCTTATTGCCGTTAAAGTATCTGTCAAGCCATGATTTTGCAGCCTCAAAAACTTTAAGGTCATCTTTTTCTATGAAATCATGGCCTGCAGTTCCTCCGAAATATTTCTGTCCCTCAAACCAGGCGCCGGTTATGGCATCCCCGTGGTTGTCTGCAGCCAGAGTCAGCCTGCCTATGGGCGTGTTGTAATCCGTTGTATAATACATATTATAATCTCCGTCATGCTGCATAAAAGCCGCCTCCGAATCAGGAAGCGGCTTTTTGGCTTACTTATGTAAAACTGTTTTATTACTTATCTTCGGACTATCTTTCAACGATAAGAGCTGTTCCCATACCGCCGCCTATGCAAAGAGTTGCAAGACCGTACTTGGAATCTCTCTTCATCATTTCATAGATAAGAGTGATAAGAATTCTGCAGCCGGATGCTCCGATTGGGTGACCGATTGCGATAGCTCCGCCGTTTACGTTAGTCTTTTCAGGATCAAGGTTAAGGTCCTTTCTTACTGCTAATGACTGAGCTGCGAATGCTTCGTTAGCTTCAACAAGGTCGATGTCCTCGATAGTGAGGCCGGCCTTTGCAAGAGCCTTCTGGGAAGCAGGGATAGGTCCAACACCCATGATTGAAGGGTCAACGCCTGCGGAAGCATAGGACTTGATGGTGCAAAGAGGCTTGATTCCTAATTCGTCAGCCTTTTCCTTTGACATTACTACCACAGCAGCACCGGCGTCATTGATACCTGAAGCGTTAGCAGCAGTTACGATACCGTCCTTCTTGAATGCAGGTTTTAACTTGGAAACCTTATCGATAGTAGTTCCGAACTTAGGGAATTCGTCTGTATCGAAAATGATAGGATCGCCCTTCTTCTGAGGGATTTCTACGGGAACGATTTCGTCCTTGAACTTGCCTGCCTTGATAGCAGCTTCTGCTCTGTTCTGTGAGATTACTGAGAACTCGTCCAGTTCTTCTCTGGTGATTCCCCACTGCTCTGCAACGTTTTCTGCGGTGATACCCATGTGATATCCGTTGAAAGCGTCCCAAAGACCGTCGTTAACCATCATATCCATCATCTGAGTATTATTCATTCTGGCTCCCCATCTTGCAGTAGGCATAGCATAGGCTGTTGCTGACATGTTCTCTGCACCGCCTGCTACAATGATATCAGCGTCTCCTGCCTTGATGATCTGAGCTGCAAGCTCAACCGCTCTTAAGCCTGAACCGCAAACCTTGTTGATAGTCATAGCCGGAGTTTCGATAGGAAGACCTGCGTCTAAGGTCATCTGTCTTGCCACATTCTGCCCCAATGCGCCCTGAAGAACAGCTCCCATGATTACTTCGTCAACCATTTCAGGCTTGATTCCTGCTCTTTCAACTGCACCCTTGATTGCGATAGCTCCGAGCTTTCTTGTAGGAACTCCCTTTAAGGTTCCGCCGAAGTTACCGATAGGTGTTCTTGCTGCACTTACAATTACAACTTCTCTCATTACTGTGTTTCCTCCTTACAGAAATGTACTTAAAATTATTATAAAACGCTGCCTAATCGCCCATTTGCCAGCGAATTTAGCTTACAGCATTATTATACACTTGAAAATTCAAAAAGCAAGACATTTTAGTTAAAAAAATAACAAAGTCTTGTTCTTTTCGCAGTACAATAATATATTATCAGTAAAAATGCCGGAGCGCAAGGTCTCCGGCGAAAGTAGTTTATTTAACAAGAGTTGAGTACTTTTCCCCCATTTTATATGGTTTATAGGAAAGCTTTGTCTTCCTCAAATTCTCCATCCCCATGTCCTCTTCTCGGTTCACATATACGGTCTCCTCCGGTAGACGCTTGCAAAATTCGTTGTTAATTGCCTGATAAAGACCCCTGATTCTGTCGTCGGCCTTTTCCACATGAACGATTACCGTTTCCCTGTCAGTTGAACGGGCAAATTCACCTAAGGTTACGGCTTCGATTTTGCCGCCTATTCTGATTACGCCTGTCAAAAGTCCCTTTCCCACAAACTTCAGGAGCTCGTCTATGGCCTGATTTTCCATCTCCAGGATGTCTTTCCACTCCTCAGGTGTCTCCCCCAGCTTGTACTCATTTTTGCTGCGTATATACTCCCTAATTTCAGGTACCATCTCCGGTGTTGCTTCCTCATAGGTGAAGTCGTAGTTCCTGAGGAAAAAGTTCAGGTGATTTTTTTTCTGGTGCAGCTTTCGACCGCTCAGAGAAACAAGGTCCTCCTTCAGATATATATAATCATCGTCGTCTCTGTCGTGCTGCGGCTCTACTGCCTCGCCCATAGCATCAACCAAAAGAGGAACCAGATGTCCCGGAATCAGGCTGATTTCCAGCTGCTGTCCTCTTGCCTCAAAAATTCTTTTTGCTTCTTCCACCGTGAACCTTAGAGCCTCAACATCATAGCTTCCCGTTCTGGTCAGAGGAAAGGACATAAAATATACCTTTTCATCCTCCCCCACGTCGCCTCTTCCTGCCACGCAAAGATACTCTCCTATGACCTGCCAGCTGAGGTGGTGAGTGTTTCTCCATATATAGTTTGCTAAGAATGTATGGCTGGAGGACTGATAGTCGTAGCCATCAAAATATTCCTGAAGCAGTTTTTGGTCTGCCTCTGTAAGATTGTCAAATGTTTTTTCAAAAATCATAAATATCGCTTGCCTTTTCGTTTTTATCTTATATTTTTACTTAACGATGGCAGAAATCGCCTTGAATTCAGCCGCCTTTGCGCTCCCTAAAAGCTCATAGAGAATGCTTTCTCCGCAGGTTATAACCGCTCCGGCAGCCTCCATCCTTCTGAGGGACAGTTCTCTGTTAGCCGGATCTCTTGACTGTACGCAGTCTGCAGCTACAAATACGGTATAGCCCTTTTCCATAAGATCAAGTGCAGTCTGCTCTACACAGATATGGGTCTCAATTCCCATGATAATCACTGCCCTGCGTCCGGAAACCTCAAGTGCTCTTCTGTATTCTTCGTTCTTCCATGCGCTGAAAGTGACTTTGTCCATTGGCTCAAACTCTCCCAAAGCCTCTGCAACAGCCGGTACGGTAGCTCCCAGACCTTTGGCGTACTGAGTGGTCACCAGCATGGGAATTCCCAGCTCCTTAAATCCCAACGTCAGCTTTACAGCAGCAGCTTCTGTTTTTTCCGCCTCAAACATAGCCGGCAGCAGCTTTTCCTGAAAATCTATGGCAGTCAGTATTGCGTCTTCTTTCTTTATTCTTTTAATATTCGTCACAGTTTAATCCCCCATTTCTTTACTTCTTCCAGACCTTCATAGTCGTTGAGGTCATAGCGTACCACAGCTATCGTCGCGTACCCTCTGCGAATCAAAAGCGCGTCTGTATCTTCATCCCAGCCTTCCGATTCCACAGGCTGTCCGCCGTATCTATATGTTATGGCGTCCTCCTTTTCATCTATCACCTTAAACCACTGGTCGTACTTCACCTCTCCCAGCTTTGCCGGAGCCACTCCTTTAATCTCCGATAAAGGCACGTCCGGTGTGTTTATGCTGATGAGCTGTCCTTTTCCTGCCGTCTTCAAGGCGAAAGGCAGAATCCTTTCGGCCAGAGAAAGGCACCCTTCAAAATATCGTGGCGCGTGTGAACTAACCGATACCGCCACCGCAGGTTTTCCTTCAAAGACACCCTCTGCAGCCGCAGAAACTGTCCCCGAGTACATGGTGTCGCTTCCTAAATTGCCGCCGTGGTTGATTCCCGCATAGACTATGTCCGTCTCTATACCTCTTCGCCTGAGCAGGTCAATGCCTATTTTGACGCAGTCGGCAGGCGTTCCTTTCACGCTGTATGCTTCTTTGGTCGCAGGAAAACTGCCCTCAGGCAGCCTCATTACGGTTATATCATCAATAATACTGAGAGCGTGGCTGCTGGCACTTCTCTCGCTGTCGGGTGCGAATACATAAACATCTCCCAGCCCGCTCAAAGTCTCCGCAAGCCTTCTTATACCCTCGGCCTTTATTCCGTCATCGTTTGATACCAGTATATTCATTAATCCAAGTCCATTACCTTTCCTATACTGTCGTTTATCACCAGGTCCGCCTGACTGTCATAAGGCGTAGCCTGTTTATTAATGAGCACTAATTTATTACCACCAAAATATCTTATTAAACCTGCCGCAGGGTAAACCACCAGAGATGTGCCGCCGATTATCAGCGTATCCGCCTGCTGAATAGCCCTGATGGCTCCCATCATGCAGTCGTCATCCAAAGCTTCTTCGTAAAGTACCACATCGGGCTTTACTGTGCCTCCGCATTTTTTGCACTTAGGTATTCCGCCATCGCAGTTGGCTTCATCCATTATATAGTCCAGGTCATAAAACTCCCCGCAGTCCATGCAGTAGTTTCTCAGAACCGAGCCGTGAAGCTCGAATACGCTGCGGCTGCCCGCCTTCTGATGAAGTCCGTCGATGTTCTGTGTTATAACCGCTTTAAGCTTTCCCTGCTCTTCCAGCTTTGCTAATGCTCTGTGGGCTTTGTTGGGCTCTGCGCTGCGGTAAATCAGATTGTTTTTATAATAATCGAAGAAAGTATCAGTGTGCCTCATAAAAAAGCTGTGGGAAAGCATTTCCTCAGGCGAACGGCCGTATTTTTGCTGTGCGTTATAAAGCCCGCTTTCGGATCTGAAATCAGGTATATTGCTTTCCGTGGAAACTCCCGCGCCTCCAAAGAACACTATATTATCGCTATTAGCTATTATATCTCTCAATCTTTCGTCCATACCCTGACCTCCTCTGTTTTTTGTTGCTTATAGTATAACATTTATGGTACAATTTTGGTAGATAATTTAAGAAACAAGGGGAAATAAAATGTCGGAAAATATTAAAAAAAAGACCGCGCTGGTGCTGTCCGGCGGAGGTGCCAGAGGCGCCTACGAGGCGGGTGTGTGGCAGGCTCTCACAGAGCTGGGCATTAAAATCGATATCATAACGGGAACCTCCGTGGGTGCAATCAACGCCGCCATGGTGGCCCAGGGGGAGCTGGAGCTTGCATGCAGCCTCTGGAAAGAGATGGAGACTCATATGGTCTTTGACGTGCCGGAGGGCAGTCAGCCTATCGAATATGCCAGAGAAATCGTCTTCAACCACGGCGCAGGGACTTCGGGGCTTAAGACCTTAATGGAAAAATATATCGACGAGGAAAAGGTCAGAAATTCACCTATGGAATTCGGAATTACAGCCGTTTCTCTGCCTGATTTCAAACCTCACCTGCTGTTTAAGGAGGATATACCTGACGGCAAAATTATAGATTATATCATGGCAAGCGCTTCGGCTTTTCCTGCTATTCACAGCTACCCTATCGACGGCACGGAATACATCGACGGCGGCTATGCAGACGTTCTCCCCATAGATATGGCTCTTTCCAAAAATCCAACCCATGTTATTGCCGTTAACCTGCGCGGAATCGGGATTATAGACCAGGAGGCGGTTAAAGCCGCTCCCAATCTTGTATGGATAGAAACACCCTGGGATCTGGGTCTACAGTTTATCTTCGATGTTGACAATGCCAGACGCCTGCTGCGACTGGGGTATCTCGACGCTATGAAGGCCTTCGGTGTGCTGGACGGTCACTATTATGCCTTCAGCCACGGCTCCTTCGACAAGACAACCCTTAAGATGGCCGACGCCTGCGCTAAAATCTTTGAAATGGATCCTACTCTTCTATATACCAAAGAAATTTTCCTGGAGAAGCTGTCTGAAGCCGTCAGCACTTCTCAGGCAGAAGCGGAGGAGGCTCTGGAAAGCTACCGCAGGGCTTCCCTTCATCGCCCTGTTTCTGAAATCAAGGAGCTCATCAAAAACATCAAAAGCATCGCCAACCAGCGTGTGCTCACCTATATTATAGCCTACGCTCTCAAGGAAAAAGGGAAGGACAGCATCTTACTGACCCGACCTGTTTTCAGGCTTCTTTCAGATCAGATACCCGCCGCCAGATTCCTGGTGAAGTTCGGGCTGGTGTAGTGCGATGAATCGCAGTGCTTTACCTCCTATTGCTTGGTTGCAGCACTGCAGAGATTAGCGTCGTACTGCTCTGTGCTTTAAATAAGGGGTTTGGTGGATACCCCCTATGGGTATTCGCCCTGTTTGGCACGCTATTTTATACAATTTTTTCTCACTTTAGCCAAAAATCGCATTATTAAGCACAAAATAAGAAAAACACATTCCTTAAGTTTTTACTCTGCTCAGGCGGCTCCGGTTAATAATCCTTTTTCCTACACTTTTATCGTCCTATTTGCCCTCTTTTTAATAAATTCACATTCTATATACCCACTGCCAAAAAGTTCTTTTTCTCATTTTTATCTTTTTTATGCCGTTTTCAGCCCTTTGCGAGAAAAAAATGCATAAAACAATGGGGAGTCAAGTAATCCGTTACCGTATTGCTATATGACTCGTCTTGACTTGACTCGTCTTGACTTGGCTTGCCTTTTCCCTTTCCTCCGTATATAATAATCACAGAAAGTACAGAAATCACATGAAACCAGGAGGTTCACCCTTGAAACCCATCATTTTAAATCAGAGTGAAAACAGCGAATTCCTATACATACAGCTTTACGAGGCAATAAAATGTGACATCCTTTCCGGAGCCATGACCGCAGGAGAAAAACTCCCTTCTCTGCGCAGTCTTTCAAAGGAGCTTGGCATCAGCCTTACAACTACGGAGCTAGCCTACAACCAGCTGCTGGTGGAGGGCTACGTCACCAGCAAGCCCCAGTCCGGCTACTACGTTGCAGCTATCAATCCCGAAGGCGGCAGCATCACCGGACTCAAAGAAAAATCCGCTCCTGCCAACCTTGACGACTATACATTTGACGAAACCCCGTATATAACTGACCTCTCCTGCTTCGATTTTGTTAAGTGGAAAAAATGCGCTGCCCGCGTTTTTAACGACTACTCCGGATTGCTTCTCTTCGAAAGTGACCCTCAGGGAGAGCCGGCATTAAGATATGAAATTTCCAAATACATTTACCGTTTCCGTGGGGTAACCGCAAGCCCTGACCGCATCGTCATCGGAGCAGGAACCCAGCAGATTACAGGGCACCTTTCCCGAATTCTTCGTAAAATGGGCATCAATTTGGTCTCTCTGGAGGCACCGGGTTACCTGCCTGTTCAGAGTATGTTTCGCGACGCGGGTTTTAGCGTGTCGCATATTCCTGTAGCTCATGACGGCATTGATATTTCCAAGCTTCCTGCCAATATAAGCTCTGCTGTATATGTGAGCCCGTCCAACCAGTTCCCTACCGGCGCAGTAATGCCCGTAGGAAGGCGATATCAGCTTCTTGACTGGGCGGCAGAGAACAACAGCATAATAATCGAGGACGACTATGACAGCGAACTCAGGTATTTCGGAAAGCCTGTTCCTGCCATGCAGGGCCTTGACAAGCATAACCGAGTGGTCTATCTGGGGTCTTTTTCCTCCACACTTTTTCCTGCCGTTAAAATATCTTATATGGTGCTGCCGGAAGAGATGTCGGAGATTTTCAAAGGCATTAAAAATCAATATACTCAGACCTGTTCCAAATCAGAACAGCTTACGCTGGCGCTGTTTATGGAGGACGGTTACTATGTTGCAGGCATAAAAAAACTGCGCAGCCTGTATGCCCAGAAGCTTCAGGCGGTCATTAAAGGCTTTGACCGCTATGCGCGCAGCATGGTGGATCCTCTCGATACCCAATCCGGCATCAGCCTTACCGTAAAGGTCCGTTCCGCGAAAAAAGCCTCGCAGCTGTGCAGCGAGGCCAAGTCTATCGGTCTTCAGTTCGTGCCTCTTTCCGAGGTAACGGACCAGAGCACCAGCGCTTTGATATTTTACTACAATCAGGTGCCACTGGAGAGGATTGACGAGCTTATAGAAAAGCTGGCGAATATATGGGCTACTCCATCAGATTCTCTGAGGTAGCGGTCACATTGCCGTCAGTGTCCACAAAAATCGCCTCAAAGCCGTCAAGGCTTTTTACCAGAGCCATCCCTTTTTCCACCCCCAAAGCCAGACATGCGGTGCTGAGACCGTCGCAGTCTGCGGAGCTGCCCCTGGCTGCGATAACGGTTACGGAAAGCACAGACCTATCCACAGGGTAGCCTGTCTTGACATCAAGAATATGATGATATTTAACACCGTCTTTCTCAAAGTATCTTTCGTAGGTGCCTGAGGTTACGACGGTTCTGTCTTTGCACGGGACTATCCCCAAAAGGCTGCCGTCCTCTGCCTTTGGGTTCTTGATTCCTACCCTGAATTCCGTTTCGCCGCCAGTAATCACCAGCTGCGCAGATTTTCCGCCTAAAGCCACGATATTACCGCCCAGGTCCACTATGGCGCTTACCACGCCGCGGCTTTCCAAGTATTCAGCCAACTTGTCGGCTATATAGCCTTTTGCGATGCCGCCCAGATTTATTTCCGTTTCCGGATCGGTAAGCCGTATCTCATTTCCTTCTATTTCTATGTTTCGGTAGTCAACATGGCTCACCGCCTCTTTCAAAGCTTTCTCAGAGGGGATAGTGCCGCCCTCATGACCCGTTTCTGCATCATCGTGAAAATCCCAGAGGTCCGTAGCCTTTCCTATTGTTATATCAAAGGCTCCCCCTGAAAGCTCACCGAACCTGATTCCCCTTTTTATGACCCCGATTGTTTCGTCGCTGACGGTTACAGGCTTTCCGCCCGCGCTGTTTATTCTGTCAATGTCGCTTCCCTCAACAGTCTTGCTAAGCAAATTTTCATATTCCGTGCAGACCTTGAAAGCATCCGTTATTACAAGGTAGCACTCCTTTTTCAGCTCCTCATCTGACATGGCTGCAAGCCTGCCGTCTCTGTCCTCCATGCCGTATATGGTAATGGTGCAAATTGTATCCAGATAAAAGCCCGTCTTGGATATGCCCTGATTGGCCGATGCATTTTGCCCATTGGACTTACACGCCGATTGTGGTATAATTAATGCAATAATGAGAAGTGCAAGGGCTGCTTTCTTCATGTAATTCCTTAATGAAAATTTTCTCATTGGAATCAAAACCTTTCTTTACAGGAGTTTTTATGATAAAAAAAGCCGATATAGTTTTGCTTATAATCATTCTGGTGGTGGGTATCCCCCTGTCCGTCCTTTCCCTCACCAAAGGCATAGGCGGAGACAAGGTCCGGATTTCTCTGGACGGTGAAATCTACGGTGTTTACCCTCTCGGCGAGGACCGTGAAATCGATGTGACAGAGGACGGCCACACTAACCATATTACCATAAAAGACGGTCAGGTTTCAATGTCTTATTCTACCTGCCGCAATCAGGTGTGCGTCAATACGGGAGCGATTTCCGAGACAAAGGACGCCATAGTATGCCTTCCCAACAGGGTAGTTGTGGAAATCATCTCTTCGGATAGCGGCAGCATCGGCAAAGGAGGTGACGCGGATGTCATCTCCGGCTAACACCCGCAGCGACCGCACCGGTCAGAACACCCGTAGGCTGGCTTTCGGCGCCATGTTCACCGCACTGGCAGTTATCTTTTCATATGTGGAATTCCTCGTTCCTCTGCCTGTTCCGGTGCCGGGCATCAAACTGGGACTTGCAAACCTGGTAATAATTATAGCCGTTTATAGAATGGGCTTTAAGTATGCCTTTACCATAAACTGCGTGCGCATCATATGTTCGGGACTGCTCTTTTCCGGCGTATTTGGCATGATATACTCCTTTGCAGGGGGCATACTCAGCCTGATTGTCATGTATGCGCTTTATCGCATGGGCTGCTTCAGCATAGTGGGCGTCAGCATGGCGGGGGGCGTGATGCACAACCTTGGGCAGCTTGTCACAGCGTGCCTTATCGTTTCAACTTTCAGCCTTATGTCATATTTTGCTGTACTGCTGTTTTCCGGACTGATCAGCGGAATTCTCATCGGCATTCTGGCGTATCACATAGAGAAAAGATTGCCTCCCGATATACGATAGATAAACACCACAGAAAGGATTAAAGGATTAAAGGTTAAAAGTATGAATGTAAAAAAAGTATGGAAAATTTATTTCAGTCCTACGAGAACCACCAAGAAGGTGGTGTCGCTGCTGGCGGAAGAAATCGCCTCCTCACTGGGGGCAGGCCTTGATGAATACGATTTTACTCTGCCGAAGATGCGGGAAAGCTTTCCCGAAATCGGCTCCGACGAGCTGGTAATCTTCGGTATGCCTACCTACGCAGGAAGGCTCCCTAATCTGATGTTAAAATACCTTGACACTATAGAGGGCGGCGGTGCACTGGCTGTTCCTGTAGTTACCTTTGGGAACAGGGCCTTTGACAACTCGCTGATTGAGCTGAGAAATATTCTGGAAGGCCACGGATTTCACTCTGTGGCTGCAGGAGCCTTTTCCTGCGAGCATTCGTTTTCCACGGAGCTGGGAGCATTCCGTCCCGACTGGGAGGACGAGGAGGAAATAAAGGGCTTCGCCCGCAGTATCGCAGAAAAACTGTCAGCAAAGGACACGCAGCAGCTTACGGCTTCGCCGGTGGAGGTGGCAGGAGACCCGGAGGCAGGCTACTATCAGCCACGGGACAGAAAGGGCAATTTCATAGACATACGCAAGGTCAAGCCAGTGACCGGCTCCAAATGCGTTAACTGCGGAGTATGCGCCAGAGTCTGCCCTATGGGCGCCATCGACCCTACGGATGTGACCTCTGTTCCCGGGACCTGCATCAAATGCAACGCCTGCGTCAAGCGCTGCACCAAAGGTGCCAAGTTCTTCGAGGATAAAGGTTACCTTTATCATAAAGAGGAACTGGAGATCATGTACGGAGGAGAAAGGGCAGAAAATTCTCTCTTCCTGTAGCTACATAAAAAAACTTGACATCGTCCTCCTACAAGTGTAGTATGTTCTCAGAAGTAGTTACTACATTTGTAGGAGGTGTTTTTATGTATAAATTGACAGATTCCGAATGGATCGTTTTAGATGCTCTATGGGACGGTCACAAAAACCTCGGTCAGATAACCGATGCTGTAAAGTCTCAGACAGGCTGGAGCCGAAACACGGTCCACACATATTTAACCAGGATGGAAAACAAAGGGCTCGTAAATATTGACCGCACCGCTGAGCCTCATATATACACAGCCGCCGTCAGCCGCGATGATTGTGCACGTCATGAACGCAGCGCTCTTCTCAACAAAGTTTACGGAGGAGCTGCCGGTGACCTTCTGGTGGCCTTTCTCAAGGAAACACACATCACTCCCGAAGAAAGAGACCGCCTGAAAAAACTGCTGGACGAAATGGAGGTGTAACTCGTGAACAACATTTGGGAATTCCTCATAATGACTTTGACGGTGTCTCTGTCTGCCGGGCTGATCCTTATTATCAAGGCACTTTTAAAAGATAAGCTGACACCCCGCTGGCAGTACGGCATATGGAGTCTTCTGGCGCTGAGAATGCTGATTCCTGTAACCGTTTCAAACAGATACATCTTGGTTCATGTCCCATTATGGGTTGAAACTTTGAAGGCCCTTTGCGAAAGCAGACTTAACTCAGCATATGCTCAGGCATTTGTCCCGCTGAAAAGTCCATGGCTGCTGCCGATTATTTCCTCTGTGCCTCGCAGCATAACAGACTGGCTTTTTGTCATATATGCCATAGGTGTTTTTGTCAGTCTGCTCATGTATCTTATATCATTCTTTAAGCTTAGACGGCTCATATCAGCTGCCGCACCTCTTTCCGAAGCAAACTCATCGCTGATAAACGATGTATGCAGGAAATACGATCTCAAAAGCTGTCGTGGTGTGGAAGCAGAAGGACTTCCTTCCGCCTTTGTCTGCGGTATCCTTAAGCCTGTCCTCGTGCTTCCCTCAGGCACAGCTGCCGACGAAAAAATCATTCTCCATGAACTGCTCCACCTGAAATATAGGGACGCACTGCAAAGCGTCTGCTGGGCTGTTTTCCGCGCCCTTCACTGGTGCAACCCTTTCATGCACTATGTTTTTAACTGCATAGGCAACGATATGGAATCTCTCTGCGACAGACGGGTCCTGGAACGCCTTGAGGGAGAGGAAAGACGGGAATACGGAAACATTCTCCTTCTTATGGCCAACGACCGCTATCCGAGAGCCTTCGGCACGACCTCCCTTTCCAACGGAGGAAAAAACATCGCAAAGCGTATCGCCTGCATCGCTCATTTCAAGAAATATCCCAAAGGCATGGCACTTGTTTCCATATGTATCGGCATTATGTTGATTCAGCCTCTGTTTTTGGGAAGCGAGTTTCACGGGGTAGCATCGTCTATAAACGATTACAGTGCTCCCAACAGCGTGACGACCCTGCAAAAGGACATGGCTTCAGCTCGTCTCAACCGCTGCACTACCATGGCCGGC
>JAEDNK010000023.1 GCA_016302545.1 Bacillota bacterium | reverse complement strand
CTCCCGGCGGCAAGCACCGAGCCGCGCTGGCACACAAGTCCGGCCAGAGCCAGCGTGGCGGCGGCGGCCTGAAAGGATGTGAGTTCCGTCAGCAGGGCAAGAGATGAATGGGAAAGCGGAAGGCGGTCCTTGTGCATGAAATAAAGCTGCATAGGCTGACCGCCGGAAGCCGACGGTGTAATGGAGCTGAAAAAGAATCCTGCCATAGCATAGCGGATTTCGTCGGTACGGCTGATGTTGTGACCGACAAGACGAAGGCTTCTGCCGATATTAGCACCCTCGCAGACAAAAAACAGAGCCATTGCACCAACCCCCGGCAGAAGCCATATAGGATCGGCTTCTTTTATAGATGACAGTACCGAGGCGAGACTGTATTCTCTGTGAAGGAAACGCACTGTAAGTCCCGCTAATGCCAAAAAAACCAGTACCCACATTATCAGTTTTTCTTTGGAAGGTTTTTTCATCTGCCATACACCTCCTCCGGTGTAACGAATATGTAGCCCTCCTTGAGCCATATGGGCAGAACCTTTTCCAAAGCAGCGATGGTTCTGCCCGGCGCACAGTTCTTTCCCCTTCCGTCGTGAAGGCATATGATGCTTCCCGGCACTGTTCTGCAAAGAAGGCGGGAAGCTATTTCATCTGAGTCAAGATCGGCTTGCCAGTCTTGAGCCATAACACTCCAAAAGACAGGCATTATACCAAGATTTGATGCGGCCTGCTGCAGTGCAGGAGTGGTGTGTCCCCATGGTGGTCTGTAGAAACGGGGATTTATGCCCAGTCTCATGACTGCGGCCGCAGACATGGATAAATCTCTGCGTGTCTGCGCCGCAGACATGAGATAGGCACTTCTATGTGAATACGAATGAAGGCCCACGGTATGGCCGCCATCTTTCATCCGCCTTATCAGCTTCGGATTTGCGGATGCGAAACTCCCCACAGTAAAGAAGGCGGCCTTTATACCGTAGGAATCCAGAAGGTCGAGCAGCCTGCCTGTATAAGCCGGATCAGGACCGTCATCAAAGGTCAGCATGATTTCAGGTTGGCGACCGGATTTACTTGAAAACTCTCCGAAATACTGCATTGGATTTGGGCAGCTGAAGCTTTGGCAAAGCTTAGCCATATTTTCCTTCATAGTATCTATGAGCGCTGTATCTTTCAGAAAATTAATTATGTCGGAAGCCACATCACAGTCTCTGCTCCATACGACGCGGCCTATATTTTTACTTTCGATAAAGCGGGCGTTACCCATTTCCTGCTCCAGAAAGGGGTCTGCTATGTACATAGGTGTCCGTGATGCGATGGCTTCGAAGGTGGTGATTCCGCCGGGCTTGGTCAGAACCAGGTCCGCAGCTGCCATGTAGTCGGCTATCTTGTCTGTAAAACCTACAACATTGATGTTTTTGTATTTTCTTCGTGCCCGTTTCTCAAGACTGCGATTTTTACCTGCTATCAGGGTGACCTCAAAACAGGTCTCTTCGTTAAGCCTCTTCAATAACCTGCTGCCGCCGGGAACAAGCCCCAGACCGCCTCCCATAATCAGAAGGCGCTTTTTGGTGTGTGTGCCCGTGTCGGCCTTTTCCTGATCTTTCAAGGTGCCATCTTTGAATGCACTTTTAAAAACCCGCTTCACCGGAATTCCCGAAACGACTATTTTTTCCGCAGAAACGCCTTTAGAAATGAGGACATTTCCGGTGGATTCATCGCCTACAAAATACAAATCCGTTTTATCCGCAATCCACTCGTCGTGGACGGTAATATCGGTTATGTAGGTAAAAAGCGGCACGGTGCACACGCGAAGCTCCTTGTAGGCGGAGATGTATTTGCTGCATACAGGCAGATTGGAAATGATAAGGTCAGGCTGCGTCTCTGCTATGAGCCTGTCCAGCTTAGCTGCTATGGTCTTTTTCATAGGAACGCCTGCATGCTTTCCTGCAGCTCTGTTGAGATGGTTGTACATGCCCGGAAGCTTTGTCACCAGCAGGGAAAATCCCTTGTAAATTGCTTTGCTTAAATGGGGAAAAAGATAATCCATCACATCCACAGTGGTGACAGAGGCATAGGGCTGGGAAGCATAAATCTCCTCAGCGATTGCCTCAGCACATTTTACGTGCCCCATGCCGAATCTCCCCGTTAGAATTAAAATATTCATTTGAAAACCCCTTTTGAATCAGGAGCCCATGGCTCCTTGCTGTGTTAATTTTTGATATTACAATTCTAACATAGGAAAATTAAGGAACCATTAACTAATTATTAAAATTTCTTAAGATTATTTGACCCCTTGAAAAAAAGCCAATAATTAGATATAATGAATTCATATTTTAATGAAAAATGCAAATGATAGAAATATCATTAGAAAAGGAGATGGGCTATGGGATTTGCTTCGGAAGTCGGTATTGACCTCGGCACGGCAAACGTGCTGGTATATATAAAAGGTAAAGGAATTGTGCTTAACGAGCCATCGGTGGTGGCTATTAATAACGATACAGATGAAATTCTGGCAGTTGGCGAGGAGGCTCGTCAGATGCTGGGAAGGACTCCGGCAAACATCGTTGCCGTAAGACCCCTCAGAGACGGCGTTATTTCCGACTATGACATTACGGAAAGAATGTTAAAATACTTTATCAGAAAGACCTGCGGCGCAGGTAGATTATTTAAACCGAAAATCATGGTTTGCGTACCAAGCGGCGTAACGGAGGTTGAAAAGAGAGCCGTAAAGGAAGCGGCGACTCAGGCGGGCGGCAAAGACGTCTATCTCATGGAGGAGCCCGTTGCTGCTGCCATCGGAGCAGGAATCGACATTTCCAGACCTGATGGCGTAATGGTAATAGACATCGGCGGGGGAACCACCGATATTGCCGTAATCTCACTGGGAGGCATTGTAGCCAGCACCTCGGTAAAGATGGCAGGGGATAAGTTTGACGAGGCAATAATCAAGTACATGAGAAAGGCCCACAAGCTATACATCGGTGAAAGAACGGCCGAGGAGCTTAAGCTTACAATCGGAACCGCCTATCCGAGAGAAGAGACGGTTTCCAAGGAGTGCAGAGGCCGTGACCTGGTTACGGGTCTGCCGAAGAGCGTTGACGTTACCTCCGAGGAAATGATGGATGCCCTTGAGGAGCCTTTGTATGCCATTACAGAGGCTGTACACAATGTTCTGGAAAGAACTCCGCCGGAGCTGGCAGCTGACATCAGCAATTCGGGAATAATAATTACCGGCGGCGGCGCGCTGCTACACGGAATCGACAAGCGAATTGAAGAAAGAACAGGAATAAAGGTAATCGTAGCTGAGGACCCTAAGTCCTGTGTCGCAATCGGCACAGGCAAAGCTCTTGACGAGCTTGACAGGCTGGAAGGAAATTCACTGAACAGAAGGGCGCCTTATCTGTAGAAACTGACAAGCGCCCGAGGAAAGGGCGCTTTTTTTCTGAAAAGCGACGTTGTATGACGTACACGACGTACACGACATACACGACGTACACGATATACATGACACATACGAAAGGAACCGGAAAGAATTGAAGCTGGAATTGATTGCTGCAGCCACCTTCGGACTTGAAGCAGTAGTAAAAAGAGAAATAGAAAACCTCGGATATAAGATAATCAAAACGGAGGACGGCAAAATAACCTTTCTCGGGGACGAAAGAGCAGTTGTAAAAGCCAATCTGTGGCTGAGAAGTGCCGACAGAGTCCAGATTAAAATGGGCGAGTTCATGGCATATGAGTTCGAGGATCTCTTTCAGCAGGTGAAAGCCATCCCCTGGGAGGAATGGATTCCCGTAGACGGAAAATTCATCGTCAACGGCTCATCGGTAAAATCCAAGCTTTCCAGCGTGCCCGCCTGCCAGTCCGTAGCGGAGAAGGCCATAGTGGAAAGGCTGAAGGAAACCTACGGCATAGAACATTTTGAAAAATCGGGAGCCCTTTACGACATAAAGATAACCATACTGAAGGACAGAGTTACGGTGACGCTTGACACCACAGGACCGGGGCTTCACAAGCGAGGCTACCGAAGGCACAGCGTGGAGGCTCCTATAAAGGAAACCATAGCGGCAGCCCTCGTGATGCTTTCCTTCTGGAATAAGGACAGAATTCTGGCAGACCCCTGCTGCGGCTCGGGCACCATCCCCGTAGAGGCAGCTCTCATAGGCAGAAACATAGCCCCGGGCATATCAAGGGAATTCGCGGCAGAGGGCTGGGAGGCAATACCCGCCCGTCTCTGGAAGGAGGAGCGAAAAGCGGCTTTTGAGGCCATAGACAATGAGTGCAGCCTTAAAATCTACGGCTCGGATATAAATCCCGCTGCAATCAAAGCGGCAAAGGCCAATGCGGAGGAAGCGGGAGTCGACGACTGCATTAAATTCAGCACAGCCGACATATCTGCCCTTAAAACTAAAGCCCTTTCGGGAGTTATGGTAACCAATCCCCCTTACGGACAGCGCATCGGTGAGCAGGAAGCCATAGACAGGATTTACGGGATTTACCGCCGCTTTTTTGAAGAACACCCGACGTGGTCTCTTTTCGTGGTCACATCGGATAAGACCATAGAGCAGAAAGCCATGGGACGACCTGCAGATAGGAGGCGCAAGCTCTATAACGGCAGGTTGGAAATCTGCTACTACCAGTTTCACGGAGAAAAAGTATGAACGTAAGGATCGACAAGGTTTCCAAAACCTCTATATACCTTCAGATTGCGTCGCAGCTTAAGAGAGAAATTCTTTCCGGCGAGTTTAACCGCGGCAGCACTCTGCCCTCGGAAAGAGCCATGGCGAGTATCTTAGGCGTGCACAGAAACACCGTGGTTAAGGCGTACAACGAACTGAAGGCGGAGG
This sequence comes from Bacillota bacterium, assembly GCA_016302545.1. Lineage (GTDB taxonomy): Bacteria > Bacillota > Clostridia > Peptostreptococcales > Anaerovoracaceae > SUG1106. Next base: position 12,153 of record JAEDNK010000023.1, on the reverse strand, counting down.
AACTCATCGAATCAAAGCAGGGAGTAGGCTATATAGTTTCCGTAGGAGGAAATAAGGGCGACTGTGAGACTGACGAGGGTAGACGCCTTCACAGATCAAAAAACAAAAAAGTAAACTGGGTAAACCAGATAAAGCCCGGATACCTTGATATGGAAATAACCTTTGACGATCTCTTCCAGAGATTCGGTGCAGAGGATAAATACTCTCTCGGCAGCGGGATATCTGCAGCAGGAATATATGATAATGAAAAGGTAGCTCAGGACATTGCAGAGATTATTACGGCGGAAGGAAGAAGCCAGTACTTTTACAGCCCGTATAAAGGCGACAAGTTTTTAAGGCAGAAACTGGTCAGCTTTCTGGGCACTAAGGGTATTAAAGCATCTACGGGCCAGATTCAGATACTGACAGAAACAAACCAGGCCCTTGATTTTCTTGTAATGCTTTTGGTCAAACCGGGGGATACTGTAATAATGGAGGAACCGGTGTCACCTGATGCATATAGAGCTATGGAACTTGCTGAGGCAGTTATCAGAACAGTGCCCATTGATGAGGATGGAATCAAGTGTGATGTGCTCGAGAGTCTGGTGGAAAAGCATAATCCCCGTTTTATCTTTGTAAATTCGAGTTTTCACGACCCTACGGGAGCAATTCTTTCTTTGGAAAGGCGTGAAAAGATTATTGAAATATCCAACAGGTATCGGGTGCCCATCATAGAAGAGGACGCCGCCTCAGAGCTTGTATATGACGGAGAAAGACTTCCGCCCATAAAAGCCTTTGACGCTTTAGATAACGTGATCTACATCTATTCCTTTTCTCTCACCTTCGTGCCGGGGCTGAGCCTTGCCTTCGTGGTGGCTGACAGGGAGCTTATACGGAGCCTGAGCTATCTGGTATCTGTGCGCATGGTTGCCACGGACTGGATGAGCCAGAAGCTGGTGGCAAGGTATCTGGAGGACGGCACATACTACGGCATTCTCGATGACTTTCGCAGAAATTACAGCAAAAAGCAGGAAATCGCGTGCCGAAAGCTAGAGGAAATAAAGGCTGCGGGGGTGGATATTGAATATACGAGACCGCGAGGAGGAGTATACATATGGTGCAGACTGCCTGCGGGCATAGACTGCAAGGAGTTTATCAACAAAGCCTACAACAGGGGAGTGGCGCTGCTGCCCGGTTATGTTTTTTACCCCTTCAAAAACGGCGGCAGAGACCACGTGCGGATAAATTATTCCTTTGAAACGGAGGAAAGACTCGCCAAAGGACTGGAGGTATTCCGACAGGTACTTGAGGAAGAACTGGCACATAAAAAATAAATAAGTCTGGTACTTCCCTTTTTGACACCATATAGTAAAATTTCATTAAGAAAAAATCGCAATGCAGAGCAAATGCAAATGTATTACAAAGAGAAAAGGAGAAAAAACAATGGCAGTAAATTTAAAGGGCAGACATTTCTTAACACTGATGGATTTCACACCTGAAGAAATCAGATACATGCTTGACTTAGCTCATGACTTAAAGGCTAAGAAGAGAGCAGGAATCCACAATGAAGTTTTAAAGGGAAAGAATATCGTTCTCTTATTCGAAAAGACTTCCACAAGAACAAGATGCGCTTTCGAGGTTGCAGCTCTTGACGAAGGAGCTCACGTAACCTTCCTTGATTCCAAGTCATCCCAGATGGGCAAGAAGGAAACTATCGTTGACACAGCTAAGGTTCTCGGCAGATTCTATGACGGTATCGAATACAGAGGCTACAAGCAGTCCGTAGTAGAAGAGCTGGCAGCAAACGCAGGCGTACCTGTATGGAACGGCCTGACCGACGTTGACCACCCTACTCAGATCCTTGCTGACCTTCTCACTATCGAAGAACACGTTGCTAAGCCTTTAAACAAGGTTAAGGTTGTATTCTGCGGAGACGTTAGAAACAATATGGCTTACGCATGGATGTACGGCTGCGCCAAGATGGGTATGCACTTCGTAGCATACGGTCCTAAGGAGCTGGCAGACCAGATCGACAACAGCGTAATCGAAAGAGCAAGAAAGGTTGCAGAATACACAGGCGCAACTATCGAAGTAAGCTCAGACGAAGCATGCCTGAAGGGTGCAGACGTTCTCTACACAGACATTTGGGCATCCATGGGTGAAGAGGCTCAGATTCCTGAAAGAGTAAAGCTCCTCACTCCTTTCAGAGTAACTAAGGAAATGCTTGACAAGACAGAAAACGATGACGTTATCTTCTTACACTGCTTACCTTCCTTCCACGATTTCGATACAACAATGGCAGCTGAGCAGAAGGAATTAGGCTACGACATCCGCGAGGTAACCGACGAAGTATTCCTGTCAAGACACTCCAAGGTATTCGACGAAGCAGAAAACAGAATGCATACCATCAAGGCCGTTATGGTTGCAACTATGGGCTAAATCGCCGGTAAGTAAAACCGAAAACCTAGGGCGGCAGATTTAAGGAGGCTGCCCTATAAAAGGAAGGGAGGATAAAATATGTATCCTGGAATTCATAATTATTCCGAAATAGGAAAATTAAATAAGGTTCTTCTCCACAGACCGGGGAAGGAACTGGAAAAGCTCACTCCCAACAACTTTGAAAGATTGTTATTCGATGACATTCCTTACCTCAAGGTTGCTCAGGAGGAGCACGACAGATTTGCCGAGGTTTTAAAGGAAAACGGCGTTGAAGTCTGCTATTACCAGCAGGAAACCGCTAAAGCGCTGGCTGACATAGAAGTGAGAAGAAACTTCGTAAACGAGTTTGTTAATATGACAAAGGACTTCTCCGAAAGCATGAGAGAAGCCGTGGTGGAATTCTTAATGGCCAAGGAACCTGAGGATCTGGTAGCCACATGTATTGCAGGCGTATTTTCAAACGAAATCAAGGCTACTGCCGGTTCACTTTTTGACATAGTGAAGTCCGAGGAAGTGTTCGCTCTGGACCCTATGCCTAACCTGTATTTTACAAGAGACCCGGGCGCTTGTGTGGGCAACGGTATCAACATTCATCACATGAGCACTCCGGCGAGAAGAAGAGAATCCCTTCTCCTCGAATATATGACTAAATATAACAGAGACTTTGCTCTTGAAGACACACCTATGTGGTATAATATCAGAGGAAAGTACTCCATCGAAGGCGGAGACGTGCTGGTGCTTTCAAAGGAAATCGTAGCAATCGGTTTTTCGCAGAGAACAACTCTTGCGGGCATCGAATGCTTTGCAGAAAACCTTCTTAAGAATTCCCAATTCAAGAAGGTTCTGGTATTCGACATTCCTAAGTGCAGAGCATTCATGCATCTGGATACAGTATTTACAATGGTAGACTACGACAAGTTCACAATTCATCCTGAAATTGAAGGACCTCTTGGAGTTTATGAAATTACTCTTGGAGCAGACGGACAGTTAAAGTACAACGCTATGATGGATGAGCTTGCTAACATTCTTGCTCTTGAGTTAAAGCTTCCTGCAGTTGATCTTATCAGATGCGGCGGCGGAGATCTTATCGCAGCTCAGAGAGAACAGTGGAACGACGGTTCAAACACTCTTTGCATTGCACCGGGAACAGTAGTAACCTACGAAAGAAACTATGTGACTAACGATTTACTTGACAAGAGAGGCATCAAGGTGCTTTCAATTCCTTCAGCCGAGTTATCAAGAGGCAGAGGCGGCCCTAGATGTATGTCATGTCCTGTAAACAGAGACGATCTTTAATATTTAAAGGAGAAAAAATACCAATGGCAGAGAAAATTGTTGTCGCTTTAGGCGGAAACGCACTGCAGTCAGGCAAGAGCGAAGCTACCGCAGAGGCTCAGCTTGCAGTTGTTAAGGAAACATGCGAAAGAATCGCAGATCTTTCAGAAAAAGGATATGAAGTGGCAGTTGTACACGGAAACGGACCACAGGTAGGCAGAATCCTTCTGGCATCAGAAACAGCAAAGGATGTAACTCCTGCAATGCCTTTCGATGTATGCGGAGCAATGTCACAGGGATATATCGGATATCATCTTCAGCAGGCTTTAAGATTTGCCCTGGCTAAGAGAGGCAAGAACATTCCTGTAGTAACACTTCTCACTCAGATGGTTGTAGACCAGAAGGACCCTGCATTCCAGAACCCTACAAAGCCGATCGGACCTTTCTACTCAGAAGCCGAGGCTAAGGAACTGGCAGAATCCAAGGGTTACTCCATGAAGGAAGACGCAGGCAGAGGCTGGAGAAGAGTAGTACCTTCCCCAATCCCTACTAAGATTGTTGAGCTTGATTCTGTAAAGAAGCTTTGGGACTCCACAATTGTAATCACATGCGGAGGCGGCGGAATTCCTGTTCTTGAAAATGAGAACGGAGACCTTGAAGGAACTGCAGCAGTAATCGATAAGGACTTCGCAGCAGAACTTCTTGCTGAGAATGTTGGAGCAGATGCTCTTATGATTCTTACCGAAGTGGAGAAGGTTGCAATCAACTTCAACAAGCCAAACCAGGAAAATATCGGACACATGACATATGCAGAAGCAGAAAAGCACTGTGCAGACGGTCAGTTCGCACCTGGAAGCATGCTTCCTAAAGTTCAGGCAGCTATGAAATTCGTAAAGGCTAACCCTGATAAGAAAGCTATCATCACTTCCCTTGCCAAGGCTATCGACGCACTGGAAGGAAAGACAGGCACAGTAATCACATTTGCATAGCAATATACAACTTACGGAAAATACCGCAGGGCGCAGGCCTTGCGGTATTTTTCGCGTTTAAACCGGTTGGGACGATTTTATACCATCTATCTGCTTTTCTATGCTTTCAGGTGATGTTGAACCCTCGGATTTTTTATTGCATATACACGCTACAGGAGAAATTCTGTCGTAAATGTCAGTGTCGAAGGCTTCCGAAAAGGTTCTGAGTTCCTCAAGGCTGAGATCCTCTATGGCTTTGTCATGCTCTATTCCGTAGAGCACCATGCGGCCTATGATTTCATGGCATTCCCTGAAAGGAATACCCTTGCCCACCAGATAGTCGGCTGCGTCTGTAGCGTTCATAAAGCCGCTTTTGGCCGAACAAGCCATTTTTTCCTTATTGAAGGTGATTGTGTCAAGCATAGCTGTAAAGACGGCGAGGCAGTCCTTTAAAGTATCTCCCGCATCGAATACGGGCTCCTTGTCCTCCTGCATGTCCTTGTTGTATGCCAGCGGAAGTCCCTTCATAACTGTAAGCAGGCTCATAAGGTCGCCGTAGACCCTGCCCGTCTTGCCGCGGACCAGTTCTGCCATATCCGGGTTCTTTTTCTGCGGCATTATGCTGCTTCCCGTAGCGAAGGCATCGTCCATCTCAATGAAGGCGAAGTCAGGAGAGTTCCACAGTATAAGTTCCTCGCAGAAGCGTGAAAGGTGCATCATGCATATGCTGCAGCAGCTCAGAAATTCCAGAGCGAAGTCTCTGTCGCTCACTGCGTCCATGCTGTTGGGACATATACCTGAGAATCCAAGTTCTTCTGCCAGGAATCTTCTGTCTGTATGGTAGGTGGTGCCTGCGAGAGCTCCTGAGCCAAGTGGCATGTAATCTGTACGGGTAAGACAGTCAGAGAATCTTGCCAGATCCCGTGAAAACATATTGTAATAGGCCAGCATGTGCTGTGCCAGCATTACCGGCTGAGCTTTCTGAAGATGAGTGAAGCCCGGCATTATGGTATCTTTGTTTTCTTCTGCGATTCTCAGTATGACAGACAGAAGCTCCCTGAGCTTTGCCTGTATACCGTCTATGACGTCTTTTTGATAAAGCCTGAAGTCCACAGCTACCTGATCGTTTCTGCTTCTGGCGGTATGAAGTTTCTTGCCTGCATCTCCTATGCGCTGGGTGAGGATTCTTTCCACTGCCATGTGAATATCCTCGTCGCCGGCTTCAAAGTGAAGTCTGCCTGCTTCCATATCCCAGTAGATCTGCTTCAGCCCTTCAACTATTTTCAGGCCGTCCTCCTCAGAAATAATGCTCTGTTTTGCAAGCATTTTAGCATGAGCTATGCTGCCCTTTATGTCCTGGGACCACATGCGGCAATCCACATCTATAGAAGAGTTGAATTCATCAGCAAATGAATTCTCCTCCTTTGTAAACCTTCCTTTCCAGAGTTTCATTATGTTTGGAGCCTCCTTCCAGCTGTTCTTTCTGTATTGCTCTGATCTTGAGCGGCAACGAGAATAAGTTTATGAAGCCTTCTGCATCTCTCTGGTTATAAACGTCGTCGGCACTGAAGGTGGCGAATTCTTCGCTGTAAAGTGAATAGTCAGACTTGCTTGCACAAGGGAAAGCATTTCCTTTGTACAGTTTCATCTTTACAGTGCCGGTCACGTATTCCTGAGTGGAATCTACGAAAGCGGAAATGGCGTTTCTGAGAGGCGTGAACCAGAGACCGTCGTAAATCATCTGAGAAAACTTCTGCGCTACAATGTTCTTGTACTGCATGGTGTCTCTGTCGAGGATGAGTCTTTCGAGAGCCATGTGAGCGGCGAAGAGGATTGTTCCTCCCGGAGTTTCGTAAACACCTCTGGACTTCATTCCCACGAGACGGTTTTCTATGATATCTATGGTTCCTATGCCGTTTTTGGAGCCCATTTCGTTAAGCTTTGTAAGAAGAGTTACCGCATCCAGCTTTTCTCCATCAAGGGCCACAGGGACACCTTTTTCAAAGGAGATTTCCACATATTCTGCCTTGTCCGGAGCATCTTCAGGCTCGCAGCTGAGCACGTGTATGTCTTTCTTATACTCGTTCCAAGGGTTTTCCAGATTGCCGCCTTCATGGCTGATGTGCCAGATGTTCTCGTCTCTTGAGTAGATTTTTTCAACGGTCTGGTGAATCGGGATGTTGTGCTCCTTTGCATACTGTATCAGATCCTCCCGTGACTGCATATCCCATATTCTCCATGGTGCGATTACCTTTATGGCAGGATTGAGAGCTTTGATGGTAGTTTCAAAACGAACCTGATCGTTGCCCTTGCCTGTGCAGCCGTGGCAGATATAGAATGCCCCTTCTTTTTCAGCGATATCCACAAGGGTTTTGGCCATAAGAGGTCTTGCCATGGAGGTTCCCAGAAGGTATGCGTTTTCGTAGATCGCTCCGGCTTTAAGCACAGGCCAGATGTAATCCTCCACGAACTCCTTCTTTATATCTACTATGTATGCCTTGGAAGCGCCGGTCTTATATGCTTTTTCCTCGATTTCCTTGAAATCCTCCTTCTGCCCCGCGTCACAGCATACGGCGATTACTTCACAGTCGTACTTTTCTTTGAGCCAGGTTAAGATAATTGATGTGTCTAGTCCGCCGGAATAAGCGAGGACTATCTTTTGCTTTTCCATTTTATTTGCCCTCCGTTTTGCATAAAAATTATAAATTCTGCATAAATTTAAAAATTATGTCGCTATTATACAACAGGAAAGAAATATAATCAACAGTTTTTTGTTAAAATTAATAATAAAAAATATTTTTTAGTGTAAAAAATAATGAAAAACACCAAAACGCTATTTTAAACTATAGGCCAAGTTGCATATGAGCACCTGTATTATTCCTGCAGCAGGGACAGCCAGCAGCATACCCGCTATGCCGAAAAAATATCCGGAAATACTCACAGCCATGAGTACAAAAAGAGGGTGCAGCCCCGTAGTTGAACCAACAATCTTAGGATAGATGTAGTTTGAATCCAGCTGCTGTACTAAAAAAAGCCCAAGAACCACGATTAGCCCATGTGCAGGTCCGTTTTCAAAAAAAGCTACAAGAAATGCCGGGACCATTCCAAAGAAAGGGCCAAAATAAGGTATTATATTTAAAATACCGCCGATTATTCCTATTATAACCGCGAACTTAACATGAAGCACGGTCATCACTAAGGAAGAAAGAAATGCCACAATAAGGCTGTCCACAAGTGCACCCTTAATGAAGGTAGCAACAACTGTGTTTATCTGACTCATGGTTTCGCTGATGATTCCATGATGTTTTTGCTTCAATGTCAGCACCATCAGTTTTTCCCACAGATTAATAAAATGTTCCTTATCCTTCAAGAGATAAACCGATGCCGTAGCCCCTATAAAAAAACTGACAAGACCTCCGGTTACAGCAGAAAGAGTGCTGATAAGGGAAGAGATGGAAAAACGGGACAAAAGACTGCTGCTTAGAGTTTTTATGGCGGCCTCAGCGTCTTCACGTCCATCGATTATAGGAGAAAGATGCCTGGCGGCAAAGTCGCTTACAGCAGATACTGCATCCTTAAAATAGGCTGCAACCAGTTCAGCTGTATAGTCCAGTCCCCCTGAAGGTAAAGCACCTACGATGAGAACCACGAACCCGTAAAGCAGACCGAAAAGTCCTGCGGCAGCAAGACCATAGGTAATGAAAATAGAAAACCCGCGGCTCTTTATCCTTTCTTCGAACCAGCTTACTGCAGGATTGAGAAGATAGGCTATGATAAGGCCGATAATGAGGGGTGAAAGAGCCTTTGCGAAAGTGCCCAAAAGCTCTGCGATGGCAGATGCCATTTCAAACAAAAAATTATCCATATTGCTCAATTCTCCTAAAATTAGTATTGTATAAATGGCAAAAAATATGAGGACAGGCAGGTAACGAAAACAGATCGTTTTAAAATTCCCCGTTTTGCTTGAAAACAGGGCGTTTCAGGGATTTTGATGTATTAAAAAAAGTGCAAGAAAAATAGAAAAAAATGTTTGACTGTACAGTATACACGGTATATTATGAATGTGTGAGATTAATGCAGAAATTGCGGCTGATATTCCTGAGGGAATAATTTTTTCACCCAAAATTGTATACATTATACATATATCAAATCACTATTGTTTTATTTTTAGGAGGAACACAGACAATGCGCAAAGAGTGGGAAGGATTTGTACCTGGCTCATGGACAGAACAAATCGATGTGGAAGAATTCATCAGACTTAACTATCATCCGTACGACGGGGATGACAGCTTCCTTGCGGGAGCAACTGAAAGAACTAAAGAATGCTACCAGAGAGTACAGGAGCTCCTGGTTGCAGAGAGAAAGGCTGGCGGCACTTTAAAGGTTGACGCAAGCAGAATCATGAGAATTAACGCTTTCGAGCCGGGATATATCGTACCGGGTAAGGACATCATCGTTGGTCTTCAGACGGATGAGCCGCTAAAAAGAGGTATTTGCCCTTTCGGCGGAATCAAAATGGTAAGATCTGAAGTTGCCGAGTACGGTGAGAAGCTTCCCGAAGAAATCGACAGAATGTTCGATTACATAACGACACATAATGACGGCGTATTCAAAGCCTATTCCAAGGAAATGAAGCAGGTAAGACACCTTGGGTTTATTACGGGTCTTCCTGATGCCTACGGCAGAGGAAGGATTATCGGTGACTACAGAAGAGCTGCTCTTTACGGTATAGATTATCTCATAACCGAGAAAGAAAATGATCATGAAATTATCGCCTCAAGACATGTTATGAGCGAGGAAAATATCAGAACTGCCGAGGAAATTTCAAGCCAGATTATCGCACTAAAGGAAATCAAGAAGATGGCAGAAAGTTATGGCTATGACATCTCAGGCCCTGCTAAGGACGTTAAAGAAGCGATACAGTGGACATATTTTGCTTACCTTGCAGGCATCAAGGAGGAAAACGGCGCCGCAATGTCAATCGGCAGGACCTCCACCTTCATCGACATCTACGCTGAGAGAGACCTTGCAAACGGTGTATACACGGAAGAACAGATTCAGGAATTTATGGATGATTACATCCTGAAGCTGAGAGTTGCAAGACATTTAAGAACCAGCGAATATAACGAGTTATTCGGAGGAGATCCGATGTGGATTACAGAGGGCATCGGCGGCGTAGGCATGGACGGCAGACACAAGGTGACCAAGAATTCATACAGAGTTCTTCAGACATTGTACAATTTAGGACCTGCACCGGAGCCTAATCTGACAGTTTTATGGTCAGAAAAGCTCCCTGAACCTTTTAAGAAGTTCTGCGCACAGGTTTCTATCGATACAGACTCCATTCAGTATGAAAATGATGACAAGATGAGACCTTTGTGCGGTGAAGACTACTCCATAGCCTGCTGCGTATCAGCTATTCAGATGGGACAGCAGATGCAGTTCTTCGGTGCAAGATGCAACTTGGCTAAGATACTTCTTTTAGGATTAAACGGAGGTATCGATGAAAGAACGGGAGACCATGTCGGTCCTCAGATGGAATCCGTCGGAGACGGTCCTATCGACTACGAAGATGCATGGAAGAGATTTAACATCTACCTTGAATGGCTATGCGAATTATATGTTAACATCATGAATATCATTCACTTCATGCACGACAAGTATGATTTTGAAAGATCACAGATGGCTTTCCTGAACTCAGAGGTTAAGAGATTGATGGCTTTTGGTGTTGCAGGTTTATCCGTGGCTGCCGACTCCTTATCGGCAATTAAGTACGCAAAGGTTTACCCTATCAGAGACGAAAACGGAGTAATCGTCGACTTCAGAACTGAAGGCGAATTCCCTAAGTATGGCAACGATGATGACAGAGTAGACGAAATCGCAGTAAGAATTTCAGAGAGAACAATTGAAGAATTAAGAAAGCACCCTACATACAGAAATGCAGTTCATACTTTATCGGTATTAACAATAACTTCAAATGTAATGTACGGCAAGAAGACAGGTAACACTCCTGACGGAAGAAGAGCCGGCACTCCTTTCGCCCCTGGCGCTAACCCAATGCACGAAAGAGACAGCCACGGTGCAGTTGCTTCATTAAATTCCGTATCCAAGATTGACTGGGATACCTGTCAGGACGGCGTTTCCAACACATTCTCCATCACACCTGAAGCATTAGGTAAAGACAGAGAGTCAAGGAAGGAAACATTGGTTGGATTATTAACCGGTTACTTCAACAGAGGTGCACACCATCTGAATGTAAACGTTCTCAACAGAAGTCTGCTTGAAGACGCCTACGAAAACCCTGAAAAGTACCCTAACTTAACAGTCAGAGTATCAGGATATGCAGTAAGATTCAACGCATTATCAAAGAATCATCAGAAGGAAGTTATCGCAAGAACCTTCCATCAGGGAGTATAATTCATAAGCGTTTAATTCAATTCCTTGATAAAATATAAAATGTAAACCGTACGAGGTGCTTGCAGGATGTGAGCACCTCGTACACTATCAAGCAAACAACTTATTAGATGACGGAGTGTAAAGCATGAAAGGAAGAATTCATTCAATCGAGACATTTGGTGCTGTTGACGGGCCGGGTATAAGGACTGTATTCTTTATGCAGGGATGCCCGGCAAGGTGCCTTTACTGCCACAACCCGGATTCGTGGGATATAAACCGAGGAGAGGATATAGAAATTGATGAAATCGTTCACTGGGCCGTAAGAGGTATGCCGTACTATGGAAGCAAAGGCGGCGTGACTTTCAGTGGAGGGGAGCCTCTCATGCAGGGCGAATTCCTTGTTGAGGCTATGAAGGCTCTTCACGAAACAGGAATAAACTGCGCCATAGATACGAGCGGGACTTATTTAGACTGCTACAGCGAAGAGGCAATAGCAAACTGTGATCTGATTCTCTTGGACATAAAGCATCCTGATCCGGAAAGATTTAAAATCATTACGGCAAGAGAACAGGATACACTCTTTGAAATTATCGATCTCATAAATGGCTATGATAAGCATGTATGGATAAGAAATGTAGTGGTTCCTGATATTAACGACACAGAGGCGGATATAGAGGCACTGAATGCCTTTATAATGCGCATAAAGCATGTGGATAAGGTAGAGCTTCTAGGATACCACACAATGGCTGTTGATAAATACGGGAAGCTGGGTATAACCTACAGGCTCAAGGGGGTGCCTCCTATGAGTGGAGAAAAACTTAACAAACTTCGAGAACTTGTATGTCTTCCTGCTGATGCAGTCAGCCAGGTTACAATCGATAAAAAGTAATTCTGAGATAAGCGGTGATGTAGAAAAGCCTCCGAATTTTCCGGAGGCTTTTGAATTCTTTATTTAACTTTTTAATCTGTCTTATTTTGCATATGTATCTCAGATAGAGTTTAAGGCTGAGATTAAGCTTCCATAGCCTTTAATGCGGCCTCCTTTTCAGCTTCTCTTTCTTCTAAGATTCTTGCATATTCTTCGTCTGTCATCTTA
>JAEDNK010000138.1 GCA_016302545.1 Bacillota bacterium | reverse complement strand
AAAGCTCAACCGTTTCCGGTGCAGCCGTAAATGAACTGAAGGTTGCCACTGCATCCTTAAAATAAAGCACCTGCGTGTTGCCGTCGTTTTCATCGTACATGCTGCGAAGGTTCGGATAAGCGTCCAGCATTGCTTTGCGGGCTTCAACTCTGTCGTCCTCCACAAGCTCGCCGGCAACTCTGAGCCAGCTGCCGTCTTTGTATGCGCATATCTCCACCTTTGGATTGGCTGCGATCTGTTTTGACACGGGCTTAACCTTTCCTGTCTGAATGTAAAGCTTTCCCTCGTAAATATTCACCGTCCCGAAGGGGCGAACTCTCGGCTGGTCGCCTTCCACGGTTGCAAGATAGTATGTATCTGCCGCCTTTAAAAAATCATAAACTCTTTTCATATTGTTTTCCATGTCTGACACCTCCTATGATTGAATGATATACCTGCAGAGAGTATTTGTAAAGTGATACTTGGTCAGTAAAAGCAAAGCAATGAGTGAGAAGCCCCTCGCCGCCCACGCCACTTGTTTTTTATGCCAAAGCTGTGGTATAATAATATATTCCCCTTTCGCCAAAGGGATTTAAGGAGAAAGAACAATGACGGAATTAACCTTACTATACATACTCATTGCCATCACAGCAGTTATGCTAATCGGGCTGATTATGGTAATAATGATAAACAGAGGCCTGAACCGTGAAGTAAACAGCATGGTCAGCGCGTATCAGAACATTACAAGACAGATGGAAGAAATCCGCAGCGAAAACCAGAACACTGTGCAGACACTGCAGGGCGCATTTAAGGTCTTCGGAGACATGATTTCGCAGAACCAGCGTGACAGCGCAGAGAACCTTGACAAGCGCCTTGCCGACCTCAACACCAGGTTCAGCCATATGGCCGTGGAAAACGAACAGAAGCTGGAAAACATCCGCACTTCTATGGAAAAGAAAATCGGAGACCTGACAGAGGACAACAACAAACAGCTGGAAAAGATGCGTGAAACCGTAGACGAAAAGCTCCAGAAAACCTTGGAAGACCGCATCAGCCAGTCATTCAAGATGGTAAGCGAAAGGCTGGAGCAGGTTTACAAGGGCCTGGGAGAAATGCAGAACCTGGCCGCAGGAGTGGGAGACCTGAAGAAAGTTCTTTCCAATGTAAAGACCAGAGGCATTTTAGGCGAGGTTCAGCTGGGGGCAATTCTGGAGCAGATACTTTCTCCGGACCAGTATGAAACCGATGTGAAGACAAGACCGGGCACAGCGGAAAGAGTTGAGTTCGCCGTAAAGCTGCCGGGAGATGAGGATGGCGTGGTATGGCTTCCGATTGATGCCAAGTTCCCGGGAGACGCTTATGCCAAATTGGTGGATGCTTACGACACAGGAGATAAGGTGCTCATAGATGCAGCATATAAAAACCTTGAGAAGATAATAAAATCAGAGGCCAAGGACATCAGGAGCAAGTATGTTGAGCCGCCTTATACTACGGATTTTGCCATAATGTTCCTGCCGTTTGAAGGACTCTATGCGGAGGTGGTAAGACACGGCCTCATCGAAGTGCTTCAAAAAGACTACAAGGTAAACATTGCGGGACCGACCACCATGGCGGCGCTTCTCAACAGCCTGCAGATGGGCTTCAGAACTTTGGCGATACAGAAACATTCCAGCGAGGTCTGGGAAGTTCTCGGCGCTGTAAAGACCGAGTTCAGCAACTTCGGCAATGTGCTTGATGCCACAAGAAAGAGAATAAAGCAGGCCGACGACGAGCTGGAAAAGCTCATCGGAACCAGAACCAATGCGATTATACGCAAGCTGAGAAATGTTGAGGCTCTCGACAGCAAGGAGGCGGAAACCGTACTGGAGCTGCCTGAATTTGACAGACAGGAGAACTGATGAAGATATTTGCAATAGGCGACCTGCACCTTTCCTTTGGAGAAATGGTTGAAAAGCCCATGGACATTTTTGGAGGGCAGTGGGTAGGTCACACCGAAAAACTATATAACAACTGGAGCCGGATGGTCAGCCCTGAAGACACGGTGATAATCTGTGGAGATATTTCCTGGGGGCTTAGGCTGGAGGAAGCAATGGCTGATCTGGACTGGATTCACAACCTGCCGGGCAATAAGCTGCTGTTTAAAGGAAACCATGACCTTTGGTGGAAAGCCATAGGAAAGCTGAACAGCCTCTATGAAGACGGCACCATGAAGTTCGTACAGAATTGCTGTACCCTTATTGAGACAGGCTCACCTGCCTATCCGGGAAAAACGGCAATCTGCGGCACCAGAGGGTGGATATGCCCGGGGACTGAGGGCTTCAGTGAACACGACAGAAAAATATATGACAGAGAGGCGGGCAGACTTAAGATGTCCCTTGAGGATGCAAAAAAATCCGGGGCAGACACAATAATCGGAGTGCTGCATTTTCCGCCGACCAATGACAAGCAGCAAAAATCAGCCTTTACCGAGCTGCTGACAGAATACGGAGTCAAAACCTGTGTATACGGCCACCTGCACGGCAGGGAAGCTTTCAAAAACGGCATAACCGGCGTATACAACGGAGTTGAGTATAAACTTGTATCCCTGGATTACCTGGAGGGTAAGCCGATACAGATACTCTGATTCAGAGAAACCTTGATTCAAAAGGAGGCAATATTATGAAAAAAGCAATCTTAATTATAACAGACAGCCTTGGCGTGGGAGCACTTCCTGATGCTGCACAGTATGGAGATTCGGGGGCAGACACTTTTGGGCATATCACAGAAAAATGCGGCGGCCTGAATATTCCTAATTTGCTTAAACTGGGCATGGGAAATATCGAGGTCGTTTGCGGAGGCAGGCTGGCAGTTGAGAGTCCGCAAGGCTGCTACGGCAAGATGGCAGAGCTTTCCAAAGGAAAGGACACAACCACCGGACATTGGGAAATCGCCGGACTTAAAACCGATGTGCCTTTCAAGACTTATCCGGATGGTTTTCCAAAGGAATTTATGGAAGCATTTGAAAAGGAAATCGGCGTTGGATGTCTGGGCAACTATCCGGCATCGGGAACCGCTATCATCGAAGAACTGGGACCTGAGCACGAAGCAACAGGAAAGCCTATTGTTTACACATCGGCTGACAGTGTATTTCAGATTGCAGCAAACATTGATGTTATCCCGCTGGAGAGACTATATGAAATCTGTAAAACAGCCCGCCGCCTGCTGGTAGGAGACTGGGCATGCGGCAGAGTAATCGCCAGACCTTATGTTATGAAGGACGGCAAAAGAGAGAGAACCTCCGACAGAAGAGACTATGCGGTGACACCGCCTGCTGACACTGTGCTTGATATGGTTT
>JAEDNK010000137.1 GCA_016302545.1 Bacillota bacterium | reverse complement strand
ATTCCGTGAATGTCCAGCACCATCTTGATGTCGATGGCATACTCCAGCTCCATCTTGCTGCTGTTGGTGGAAAGGCGCTCGATGAAATACAGTTTTTCTTCGTCTATGCAGCCCAGCACGATATTGGTGTTTCCTATATCTATAGCTAAAATCATTGTATCTCTCCCGTTTCTATTGTCTCTCCTGTCTTTTCTCCCATTTCGGATACCCGACCCGTGATTTCTGCTCTCTATTCAGACTTGTATTCCTTCCAGTATTTGCTGTACATGTCGTCAGCCTCTGCCCCCAGATTCTTCAGTGTCTCGCACTTTGCCAGCACCTCTGCACTCGGATTGAGCACCGGCTCCTCTGTAACATCATCAACATGAATGTTCGGAATTGCATAGGTCAGATATTCAAAGTTATCTTCCGCAACATCCCCGTCGAGCATGAAGTTAATCCACGCCTCGCCGCCTTCCTTGTTTGCCGCATTGGCTGTCAGTGCCCAGCAGTCTGTCCATACCTCGGTTCCCTCCTCAGGAATAACGAAGCCGATATTTTCGTTGAGTTCCTGTGAGTAAAGAACCTCGCCGGAAGTTATTACAGCCAGTGCTGCAGATTCACCTATCATCAGCTCACGGGCACTGTCGTTTGCAAGCTTGTATACCAGAGGCTTCTGCTTCAGCAGCAGTTCTGTCATCTCTTTGACCTCTTTTTCGCTGGTGGTATTCATGGAATATCCAAGGATCTTTCCCGCAATCATATACATTTCCCTCAGGGAATCAGGCATTACAATCTGTTCCTTGTACTTTTCGTCCCAGAGGTCTTTCCATGAGTCTATCTCAGCAGCATCAACCATGGCCTTGTTATACATTATTCCGTAGGTTCCCCAGGTGTGCGGAAGGCTGTACTTCATTCCAGGGTCGAACTCGTCAAAGAAAGGCTTTACATTCTCAGTAATATTTGCTGCGTTAGGCACATTGTCGTAGTTGATTTCGCCAAGGAGACCGCCGTCGATGAGCTTGGCTATCATGTAGTCAGATGCGCATATAACATCGTACTGAGCCGTATTATTTTTTATCACCGGATAAAGTTCCTCGTTGGTGTCGAAGTAGTCGATTACCACGTCGTAGCCGGTGGCTTCCTCAAACTCATACTCAAGCTCCGGATCAAAATAATCTCCGAAGCAGTACACATAGACCTTGCCTTTATCATCTGCTGCACCGCCTTTGCCGTCGCCGCCTCCGCAGCCCGCCATAAGACCCACAGCTAAAACCATTGCCAGCAGCAAGGCTGTTATTTTCTTTAAATTTTTCATAATTCTTCAGTTTCCTTTCTGTTGCTTAATATATTAACTACTATCAGTATAACCAGAACCAGCACAAAAATTACTGTGGAAAGTGCATAAAGGGTAGGTCTGATTCCCACCTTCACCTGACTGTAAATCAGGGTGGAAAGTGTGTTTATGCCTGCGCCCCTGGTAAAATGAGTGATTACAAAATCGTCTACCGACATGGTAAAGGACAGCAGAAAACCTGACAAAACCCCCGGCATGATGTCCGGCAGCACCACCTTAAAAAAGGCGTATACAGGCGATGCTCCAAGGTCCAGAGCCGCCTCGTAGGTGTGGCTTTCAAGCTGCTTGAATTTAGGCATTACCGAAAGTATCACATAAGGAATACAGAAGGTAATGTGGCTGAAAAGCACCGTTCCATAGTTCAGTGAGATTCCGCAGACAATGAAGGTCATCATAATTGAAATACCCGTCACTATATCTGCGTTGAGAAGGGGTATATTGTTGATACCCATAAGCACCAGTCTGCTTCTGTCCTTCATGGCGTTCATGCCGATGCAGGCAAGAAGTCCCACGACAGTTGCTATGGCCGCCGCCCAGAAGGCTATGGTGAGAGTGTTTCCCAAAGCATCCATAATAGTCCTGCTTGAGAACATCTCCTCGTACCATTTCAGGGAAAAGCCGGTCCACTTTGACATTGTCTTGCCTTCGTTGAATGAAAGCACCATCAGCGTGAAAATGGGCAGGTACAAGAAGAGAAGTATGAGGGCCAGATATAAGCCCTTTCCAAAGGCCACAGCCCTTGCGCGTCCGTTCTTTCTCGTCATATCATATTCCCCTCCCCTTCTCTGTCGAATTTTTCAATGAGGGCCATACTGATGATGATAAATACCATCATTACAAGGGAAAGGCCCGCACCCAGATTCCAGTTTGAGCTTACTGTAAATTCCTGCTCGATAATATTACCGATGAGGTTCACCTTGCCGCCGCCCAGCATGGTGGAAATGGCAAAGGTTGTCAGGGAAGGTACGAACACCATGGTTATTCCGCTGACTATGCCGGGCACCGAAAGAGGTATGAGCACCTTTCTCAGCACCAGTGCCCTGTCCGCTCCCAAATCGTATGCCGCCTCTATAAGGCTCTTGTCAATTTTTATCAGCGCATTGTAAATAGGCAATACCATGAAAGGCAGGTAGTCGTAGACCATGCCCAGCACCACCGCTGCCGGAGTGTTTATTATATCCAGCAAAGGCAGCCCCAGAGCCTTAAGGGCTATATTGATAATTCCGTTTCTTTCCAGCAGAACCTGCCATGCCATGGTTCTCAGCAAAAAATTCATCCACATGGGAAGTATGAATACGAAAACCATGAAGCCTTTCTTTCCCAGCTTGCTGTCCTTGAGAATGAGCCCCAGAGGGAAAGCAAGCAAAAGGCATATAGCCGTACTTATCAATGCAAGTCCCAGAGACAGTCCCAGTGCCTGGGCGTGATTCCGCGTTGCTATTGCCAGAATATTTTCAAGGGTGAATGCGCCGCTTCTGTCAGTGAGTCCGTAAAATGCGATTACGCACATGGGCACAATGGTGCCGCATAGTATGAAGGCCAGAAAGGGCCCCGAAAAAAGTTTCTTAGTCATCGAGAGAAATCGCCTCCTCGTCTTCAGACTGCGGCTTGTGCATGATCTGAATGTTTTCCGGGGTGACTCCTATGGAAACCTTCGTCCCCACAGGATAGCTTGTGGTGTTCTGCGCCAGCCACTCGAAGCCGCCTGCCTCAATGCACATCTCGTAATGAACGCCTATAAACACATTGGAAGTAACCACGCCGTCCATAATGCCCTGACCCGGCTTTGCTATTATAATATCCTCAGGTCTGATAACCACATCCACCGGCTTGTTTCTGCCGAAGCCCTCGTCGATGCATGGGAAGATGTGACCGCAGATTTTAACCACTCTGTCTTCCATCATCACACCGTCTATGATGTTGCTGTCGCCTATGAAGTCGGCAACGAAAGCGTTTTCCGGCTCGTTATATATTTCCTCAGGTGTTCCCATCTGCTGAATGTAGCCCTGATTCATTAC
>JAEDNK010000136.1 GCA_016302545.1 Bacillota bacterium | reverse complement strand
GACTTGCCGCTGCCGGATACCCCTAAAATAAAGGAATTTCCATTCAGAAGCTGCCTTCTGTCAGCTAAAATCATATTCTTGCTGACAATATTCTGCCCGTAATAAATGCCTTTCCGGTGGGATATTTCCTGCACCCTGAAAGGCATCATAACTGCAAGAGATTCAGTTGTCAGAGTTCTGAATGTATCAATTTTTCGTGTGCCTATAGGAAGCACGGTATTCAGTCCGTCAAGCTGCTGAAACTTAAGCACTGCAAGCTGGCACAGCCTTTCTCTTCCCATTGTAAGCAGCGCCTTGGTATCCTGGTCAAGCTGCTCCATGGTTTCAGCAGTATGGACAAGGGTCATTACCGTCAGCATCATGCGCTGATCACGGTTTGAAATATCGTCAAGAAATTCTCGCAGCTCCGTTCTTTGCATCTCCATATCGTATGGCACCTCTGCCGAAAAGTTATTATTCGTGTTCTGCCTTCTCTGCCAGTTGGTGATGTTTGTCTCCGCACCAAGGAGCCTTGATTCTATCTCTTTTACTGCTTCCCCTGTGG
Source organism: Bacillota bacterium (assembly GCA_016302545.1). GTDB lineage: Bacteria > Bacillota > Clostridia > Peptostreptococcales > Anaerovoracaceae > SUG1106. The sequence goes on along the minus strand of JAEDNK010000136.1, from coordinate 2,891 downwards.
ATACCGGAATCACATCCATTGACAGCATCATGTTTTTACACCTGTTGGTCAGTTCGGTTACAAAATCATCCCTGATGAAATTAGCATATTCCTTTAAGAATATCACCCGTGCGAAACGCTCTCCCATTTTCACATAGTCTTTTCCGATTTCCAAAGAATCGGGGCAGATGTAATCCTTGAAGCTGTGTCCTTTTTTTCGGTTCTCGCTGATGTCAAAAGCGAAGCTGCTTTCTTCGCCGCTTCTGTAAAAGTCATGCAGAATGCGCAGCCGTTCAACAGCTCCAAGTTCTGTGCATTTGGAACCCAGCTTATTCAGATGAATTGAAAGCTCCGCACCAAATCTGTGAAAATATACTCTTGCGTCCTCCACGGATTTCTCTGCAATAGTTACAGTGATGTATTTTTCCTGTGTAATGGAATTGCCCGCATTTCCCTTCTGAAGCATCATCCGGTTATATTCTTCCCTATACATATCCAGACTGTCATCTGCTCTGTCAATGAGGATTCTGCTCTTGAATTCCGCCGTGTTAAGTTTGCGGTTGAATATGGTTATCTTAGTATCCGCACTGCTATCCAAGGAGTTAAGGAGTCCGCTGTACTTCTCAAACATAGTTTCCTTGTCTTCTTCCGATGCCACCTGATAGTTTATATCTTCAAAGCGGTATGTTCTGCTGAACTGATTCTTACCTACACAAAATATCCCGTCGTCATAAACGATTTTTACCGGAATGGTGTCCTGCACGCTCCGAGGCATTTTGACGTATTCTTTTCTTCTTTTCGACTCTGTTTTTCTTATCACTGTACATTTCCTGCCTTTCATTTATTAAGCTGTAATATATATTCGTTGTCTTTACCGTAAGCTTCTTCGGTGTCAGGATTTCCGACTTGATGACTGCCCATAAAAACTTTTCTGCCGGCATTTTGTTATATGTTACAAAACCCAGCAGCGCACACGGCAGCATACCAAAGATACATGCCCACGATACGGCTCCTGTGCCAAGCCGATTTCTCAGCAGAAAATATATTCCCACCGATACCGCTATACCCAGGCACGAAAAAAGGAACTGCCGCAGCGACAGTCCCCAAAATATGGACTCTTTATAGTCCCTGATTTCTTTATTCGTTTTTATTTCCATTGTAATGTGCTCCTTATAATCCCATCATTTCTTTAACGACTCTATCCGACAGTTTAATCATTCCCACAAGCACAAGCATATTGAATATGAGCTCGCCCAGGTACGACCATACCATCGATACAGCTGCTGCATTCTCATCGATTACCGGCGGGGATGCAGCAAACATGGAGAAAATGATGCATGCAAGGATAATTATGGCACCTTCCATACAGACGGAAACATAGGATTTGATAAATGATATTCCTATGTGCTGTGAGGGTTCACCTGCAACAGTTGAGAGAGGTATAGGTGCTATTGCCGTATACATATACAGTCTGAAAAAACGCCCGTACACAGTCATAATAATGATAAAGGAAAGCACCGTGATTACCAGGCTGCCAATCAGCGTTACGGCCCACAGAGGTATACTCTCAAAAAAGCCGCAGTCCTCAATGGCCGTTATCATCACATCCGGCAGGCTCATTCCCTGAGTCCGTCCCAGCCCTGCGGTCCTCATAATTGTACTTATAACTCCCTGCAATATCTCAAAAATTGCAAGCATCAGTTCCATCCCGTAAGTAATCATTCCTTTTGCTATGATAAACCTTATAAACAGCTTCAGTGCATGCTCCGGTTTTTTTACGTCAGCAAAGCTGCCGCAGGTTTTCATCATTCCGACAAGAAAAAAGAGCACCAGCAAGGCAACTCCGATTGCCTGCAGTGCTCCGTGAATGTCAACGATTACTTGCCATATTGTACCACCTTTAAAATTCTCCGGCTCTTCCGTGAGCAGCACCCATATTTCCGACAGTTTTTCATTCCAGGTCGTAAGTGCATTCTGTAGGTTCTGCACCACCCAGTTGTCTGACACATTATCACCTCCCGCTCATCATCCTTTTGTCTTATCCTGTAATCATATTCAGGATTTCCTTGGTAAAGGTAATGATTACACCACCGGCAAGGGTCAGAAAACCATTGGCACGCTGCGACGGATCATGTGACTTAAGAGACAAGCCAACCTGCATAATTCCAAGTCCCAGCAATATAATGCCGATGGCTCTGATTAACGCAAAAATGAAGTCTGATAAGTTATTTACAACGGTTAATGGATCTCCCCCTGTTCCAAATGCCGTCTGAGGGACTGCTGCAGCAATTCCATAGCAGACATAGAGTACCCATTTAACTTTTTTCAGTGCGATTTTTTCGCTCTTTTTTCCTTTTTTCTCTTTCATTTTCTTAATCCTCCCATTCATATTTTTCTTCCAGTTCCTCACTTGTCATCATCTCATATAGCTCCGGATGAATATCGTATGTGGCTATTTCCGTATTAAACGGCCCATCCATGCAAAGGCTTATGCTGCCCTTGACTGCTGTAACCTTTCCATGCTCATAAGGCCCACCCTTTCCATCAGCTGTAGCTTTGATATCAGGGTGTTTCAGAATATCATATTTGAAATCCATTATTGGGCTTTCTCCCCTTATAAATGCCAGTGCATATCTATTGTCCAGCTTTCGTACCTCATCCGGCGTCATCAATTCCCTTCCGGTAATCTGATAGTTTGTCGAATAGTTTCCTCCCCGTCCGCTGGACTTCCCATAGGTGTTGGTGTCTATTGTGTCTTTGCCGAGCAGTTCGCTGACATATTTATGTGTGCTCTGCTCATTTCCGCCAAGATATAAAAAACTGTCACAATTCCCAACGATGCTTTCCCACTGTTTTTCAAACAGTGCCTTCAGCTGCGCCAGATTCTGTAATATGATGCTTACTGAAACACC
>JAEDNK010000022.1 GCA_016302545.1 Bacillota bacterium | reverse complement strand
GGTTTTCCTTTTAACAGTTCCATAAAATCTCCATATCTCCTTTTTTATGTTAACGGAGATTATTTTACCACATTAAAGAGCTGCATTCTAGCTTTTTCTCATATTTTTCCTGAAAATCAGCACTGCTCCCGCCAGAGCTGCCAGTCCGTAGATTACAGTTATAAGGAAGTAACTCGTCCGTCCCTCTGTATATCCGCATACTGCGCCTCTCGCCAGCGTAGCGGCAGGATAAAATGGAAGAACTGACGCTGCCTTAAACAGTCCTCCGCCTACGGCCTCTATATCCATCCACACGCCTCCCAAAATGGTGGCCACGGTAATGAGTATGGAGCATATCCCCGGCGCTGCCTTGTCGTTAAAAACTCCTCCAAAGACCAGCCCCAGACAGATAAACATCAGCAGGCACGGGAGCATCAGTACTATGGAAAGCATCAGCCCACCTATGCTTAAGCTTTCCCCTGTGATAAGACCGATTACAATAGCCGCCGCGTAGGTTATGATGCACTGGAGCACTCCCAGCACCAGAATCGGTGCAATATATCCTGTTATAAACTGAGCTGCCGTCACGGGAGCGGCGTACAGCCTTCCGAGAAACTTTCCGCAGCGGTCCTTAGCTATAAGAATTGCCGTAAAGAGCATGACGAATGTAAAGCCGAAGAGGACCACTCCCGGCGCCAGATTTTTCAATTGGAAAATATCCATGCCTGTTTCAGGCGGAATGCTGTTGTTTACAATGGTCATGATTATGAGCATAACCACAGGAAATCCCAGAGCAAATATGTAACTCAGAGGGTCCCTCAAAATTTCCTTGGCGTTTCTCACCGCAAATACCTTTATCTTAGACATCCTGCTCACACTCCTTTCCTCCAGCCAACTTCACAAAAGCATCTTCAAAGTTGTCACATCCCGCCTGCGCCTTAAGTTCTTCTGCTGTTCCCAGTGCCATAAGCTTTCCCTTACTCATGACAGCTATTCTGTCGCAGAGAGCCTCAGCCTCCTCCAGATAATGAGTTGTCAAAACAATAGTCATCTTCGCTTTCAGTTCTTTTATGGTTTCCCAAAGCTCTCGCCTTGCTATTACGTCAAGCCCCAGGGTGGGCTCGTCCAGAAACAGAATTTCAGGCTCCGTCACCAGGGCCATAGCGATGCTGAGCCTTCTCTGCCAGCCTCCCGACAGGGTTTTTGCTTTATCCCCCGCTATTTCTTCAAGGTTAAAGTCTTTTATAATACGCTCCACATTTTCGGCGGCTCTTCCCGGCTCAAGACCATAGAGTCCTGCCATGAGCTGCAGGTTTTCCTTTACCGACAGCCCTTCAGCCACAGTAGTCTCCTGCGGTGAAAGGTTTATCAGTTTTTTGACCTCAGCCTCTTTCTCCATAACACTCATACCTTCCACCAGTATGTCGCCCGATGTAGGCTTAAGCAGGCAGCATATCATCCTGATTGTGGTGGTCTTTCCTGCGCCGTTTACTCCAAGCAGTCCGAAAAGTTCGTGATGTCCTATGCTAAGGTTTAGACCCTTTACAGCTTCCTTATCGCCGAAGCTTTTGTGCAGTTCTTTTATTTCGATTGCGTTCATTTCTACAGCTCTCCTTTCTTCTTCATAGCTTCCAGAATGAATGAGGCAAAGCTTTGGAAAGCATCTGCTTTTACTATGGCTATGCCCTGCTTCTCATCTCCCATAACAAGGAGCTTGTCTCCCGGATTGATTGCAAATAATTCACGGGCATCTTTGGGAATTACAATCTGTCCTCTTTCGCCCACAGTAACTAACCCGAAAATATGCTTTCCCTTTGGAGCAACAAAGTCCAGATCCTCCTCCGCTATATCAGCAGCCAGGTCGTTTACAGTAATATCGAAGATATCCGCCATTCTGATGCAGTCATCTATTGTAGGCGAAGCTTCACCGTTTTCCCACTTGGCCAGAGTCTGCCGCGTCACGGAAAGCTGCTCCGCAAGCTGTTCCTGAGTCAGCCCGCAGCGTTTGCGGAAATGTTTTATGTTCATATCAATCATACTTTTCATACCTCCATCTTCTTTTATTATATTACCCTTTGCAGCGAAAATAAAGCCACTGATTCTAACATTTGATGTTAATGCTTATTAACATCAAAAATACCCGCAGCACACTGCCACGGGTATTCCGGAAATATACTTCTATATTTAATTCCTACTCTTCGTCTTCGCCCTTGATCTTTTCAACCATGTCTTCAACCTTATCAGCTACCTTGTCGATAAAGTCTTCAACCTTGTCGGCTGCTTCTTCAACAGCGTCCTCAAGCTTTTCGGTAAAGGACTGTTCTTCGGCTTCCTCTTCAAGAGTCTGCTTGATGCTCAGGCTGATTCTCTTTCTCTCTGTATCGATTTCGAGAATCTTGGCTTCTACAGTCTGTCCTACTGTAAGTTCTTCAGAGATATCGTTTACTCTCTTATGTGCAACCTCTGAGATGTGTACAAGTCCGTCAAGACCAGGTTCAAGCTCGATGAATGCACCGTATTCCTTGATCTGAACAACCTTACCGGTAACAACCTGTCCAACCTGATAGTTATCTTCGATAACTGACCAAGGTTCAGGCATAGTCTGCTTTAATCCTAATGAAATCTTGCCTTTTTCAGCATTCATTGATAAGATCTTAACCTTTACAGTGTCACCAATCTTAAGAACCTCCTGCGGATGTTTCAGCTTGCCCCAGGAGATTTCCGAAATATGTAATAATCCGTCAATTCCGCCAAGGTCAACGAATGCACCGTAGTCGGTAAATCTCATAACCTTACCTTCTACGATATCGTCAACGTGAAGGCTGTTCCATACTTCTTCGATCTTCTGCTGCTTTTCCTCTGCAAGGATAACCTTGTGTGAAAATACGGCTCTGCCTCTCTTCTGGTCTACTCTGGTGACTCTTACAGCCAGATCCTGTCCCATAAATTCTTCTGCGTTTTCCACATACTTGTCGGATAGCTGTGAAAGCGGAATAAAACCGGTTACTTCCTTATAAGCAGCGATTACGCCACCATTCACCTGCTTAACAACCTTGACATTGATGGTTGTCTTATTCTCAAGGGCTTCAGTGATTTCATTCCAATGCTCATTTACTTCCAACTTTTTCTTCGACAGCACAATAACGCCGTCACCGTCGTCAGTCTTGATCACCTTAGCCTGAATATCATCGCCTTCTTTGAATAAGTCTGTCAGCTTCTGGTCTCCTTCCAATGTTACTTCTTCTTTAGGAATAACTCCGTCTTTTTTGCATCCCATGTTAACGATGATTTCTTTGTCAGTAACCTGGTGTACCTTTCCGTTAACAGTTTCGCCAATTCTTGGTAGTCTTAAGGACTTCTCAATATCGTCCATTAAGTCCATCATGTTCACTTCGTTCATTTCAGTGATGTGTTCACTCATGGTAGCAATAACCTCCTTAATTACGCATTCAGGCGTCGACGCACCTGCCGCAATACCTATTTTATTATATTTTTCGATTTGGTGCAACGGTAAATCTTCGATTTTTTCAATAAAATAGGCTTTTTTGCAAAGATTTTTTGCAATCTGGTATAATTTTCTGGTGTTTGAGCTATCTTTTCCCCCTATTACCACCATGGCGTCGCATATTTCAGAAAGCTCTGCACAGCTTTTCTGCCGCAGAGTTGTAGCGTTGCATATAGTATTGTTTACCTCAAATTTGACACCGTTTTTCTCAAGAACTGCTGTAACCTCGTCCAGAAGTTCTTTTTTTATTGTAGTCTGACATACGAGGAAAAGATTTTCTTCCCTAATATCCTCCGCCTCCTTGGGAGAGCCGATTATTATGGCTGAGCCTTCGCACCATCCGTTGATACCCTTTACTTCAGGGTGCTCGCCGTCACCTACTATGAGTACTTTCTTTCCTTCTTTATATGCCTGTTCTGCCAGCGTCTGAATTTTCTTCACGAAAGGACAGGTTGCGTCGACCACAGTAAACCCCGCCGTCTCAGCTTCTTTAAAAAAATCTTTGCTTTCTCCGTGAGACCTGACGATTACCACATCACCGGGCAATGCCTCAGCTGCCGAGTTTACAATTCCGACACCTCTTGATGCCAAATCATCTGTCACCAGCCTGTTATGAATAAGGGGTCCACAGGTATATATATTCCCGACAATGAAACCCTTTTCTTTTATCTTAATCTGTTCTTCCGTCTTTTCTATTGCCTGCTTTACTCCAAAGCAAAACCCTGAATTCTCGGCTATCAGTATTTCTTTCATTTACTTTTCCAACCCCTCAAGATATTTTTTAAAAGAAGCCTCGGAACCGTTTTCCGTTGGCTTGTAATACTTCACGCCTTCCTTATACAGGTTGTCCGGCAGGTACTGCTGTTTTACATAGCCGCCGTAGGCGTGAGGATATTTGTATGATTGTCCGAATCCCAGTTTAGCGGCACCGCTGTAGTGACTGTCCTTCAAATGAGGCGGCACATCGTCTATCTGTCTTCTGTGGAGGTCCTCCATTGCTGCATTATATGCCATATATGATGCGTTGGATTTAGGTGCGGATGCCAGGAGTATCACAGCCTGGCTAAGATTAATAGCCGCTTCGGGAAGGCCTACCATCTGAGAGGCCTGAACACAGGCTGTAACAATGGAAATGGCTGAAGGATATGCCATTCCCACATCCTCGCTTGCCATTACAAGAAGCCGCCTGCCTATCATCAGAATATCCGCTCCGCCGTCGATTAACCTTGCGAAGTAGTGAATGGCAGCATCCGGATCACTGCCGCGTATGGACTTCTGCAAAGCGCTGAGAAGATTATATCTGTCATCTCCCTTATCGTAAAATCCTATTTTTCTCTGCATGGCTTCGGAGACAATCTTTTTATCTATTGTCTGGCCTTCGCCCAGGTTGTCCACGATGAAACCCACAGCATCCAAAGCAACTCTCGCATCTCCGCTTGCCAGCTGAGCCAGCACCTTCAGTGCCTCTTCATCGTATTTTATGTCAAGATTGCCGAAGCCTATTTCTTTATCTGTCAATGCACGCTTCACTATGGTAAGCAGATTGTCCGCAGACAGCCTTCTGAACTCGTATATATTCCTTACCCTGCTTATGATGGCGTTATTCACAGCAAAATATGGGTTTTCCGTGGTGCTGCCGATAAATTTAATTACTCCTTCCTCAAGAGCCTTGAGCAAAGAATCCTGCTGCAGCTTGTTCCAGCGGTGAAACTCATCTATATAAACATATGTAGTCTTCTTTTCCAAACCATAAAAGCTGTCCTGGGCCCTTTCTATCAGTTCCTTAAGCTCCTTGGTTCCTGTGGTGGACGCATTGATTTCATAAAATTTTCCGTCCATTTCCCTTGCGATAATTCTGGCAAGGGTAGTTTTGCCCGTTCCCGACGGTCCGAAAAAAATGGCTGAATCAAAGGTCTTATTCTTAATGGAATTATAAAATAGGGAGCCGGGATACATGAAATGCTCCTGTCCCACAAAATCCTCAAGCCTTGAGGGTCTCATTCTTGTAGATAAAGGTATCACCTGTTTTGTCCTCCGGTCTGTAAAAATGCTGCGGACGCTGCGAGAAATTCAGCGTCAGCCAAAGGATGCCACAAATACATCCGTTACTTCCTTGTCCTTTACATCATCGAGAGCCTTAATGGCATCGTCTTTTTCTTCAATCACAGGAGTGATAACCTTGAAAACACTGTCAACCTCCACGATTTCCGTATCGATGCCTTTCTCTTTCAGCGCATTGGAAAGCTCCTCGGCGGCTTCTCTTGTAGAAAAAGCTCCGAACTGAAGAGCATAGCCCTTTTCCGGCACGGCAGCAGTTTTCTTAACTTCTTCAGTCTCTTCACTGTCTTTACCGTCAGCCCGCTCTTCGCTGCCGTCATGCTCCGTCACTCTAATCGGGCTCTCATCAGCATTATACCCTATAATCGGTCCGATTACAAACCTTGCCGTCAAATATCCCAGCAAAATCGCCGCAAGAATGGCTGCCCCCAGTATGCTGAGCCTCATTCCGGTCTTTTCACTTCTCGATTTTCTCTTTTTCACCCTTCTTCTGCCCGCCGGATTTACCATGGCTTAACCTCCTGAATGCCTGTTTTACTGGTACATTTTATTGTTATCAGGGGCATATTATTCCTTGCGATGCCACTTATTTATACGTTTCACTCAATCCCGCACACCTTTATTTCCTCTTTCAGCTCCTCTATAAAGCCTATAACCTTTCTCAGCCTGAGATTGCTGCACTCCAGCATGGCACCCAGAGTTTCAAGATATGTCCTTCCGTTTTCCGTGGTAAGCTCTTTCATCGTATAAATAAGTGAGGAAAGAGCCCCTTCCTCACTTACGTAGCGTTCAACAGGTATGTATGCAATACGCGCCTGTCGTAAATCCGGCGTGACATATACGGTGTCCGGCGACAGTATGTATTCCCCGGGGAAAATAAGGGCATCCTTACATATTTCCACACATTCGAGTATCCGTTCAGCTGCAGTGAGAATATCTCCTGCTTTTAATTCCGGGAAGTCGGATAGTCTTGTAAAGCCTTCCGTATTATAAAAGCCCGTTTCCTCGCTGACAGCATCAATTATGCCGAAAGGCAGTACTCCGCTGCAGCTACCCGAAAGCAGCACGTCTTTTTTCCACGGAAAAAAGAGTTCGCTGTCAGAAATCCTGACTCTAACCATCCTGCTCATTTTCTCCTCCTCTGCATACCATGCAAGCTGTATAGCCTTTTAGCTTTGCATCCTCAAGCTCCATTTCAAGCTTATACTCCTCTCCCTCATATTCCTGCCTTACATATCGGCAGGTTTTGATGTGATATCTTATCCCATACTTAGGGAATATCACCACCGGCTGTGATTTTTCATATTCTGTAAAATCCTTCTCCGAAAGAGGCTTTTCCCTTTGCTCCGCTCCGGTAAAGCCTCTAAACAGCAGTCCCTGTGTGAACTCTATCTCACCGTAGATACCTATAGGATTTTTTACGGTAAAAACACTCCTCGAATTTATTCCTATCAAGTCATCTATATTGGCGTCGCTGTACAAATAGTCCAGATTTGTGACGCGAAAATCTGTCAGCCTAGGATTTTCCTCGCTTATTCTTTTTTCAATATTTTTTTCTGTGCAAAGGGAAATTCTGGCGAGTGAAATATCACGGGCCTCAGCTGCAGTCACAAACCCAATATTCTCGCATATGGCGATGATTCTTATAATCAGCGCCAAGGCGATCACGCACAATATAAACACCGGAAGCGTCAGCGCAGCCTCTGCAATGTAGCTCCCCCTTTGATTTTTAATAATCTTCATTAAACTCATATGTTCTCCCATTAACTCTAAAGGAAAATTCAAGACCCGTATAATAGTCTTTCAGTAAAAACGGTCCGCAGTACAGGTATTTCATATTAATCTGAATCAGGTCCATCATCCGAAGAAGTCTTATTTCTTCGGGAACGATGCCAAAAATAATCCTGAGATAGTCTTCATACTCCATACCCTCCATCTTCTCCGGTCTTATATAACCGACTCTCTCTGCGGAGCCGCCGTCCTCATCCTCCTCCTCGCTGAAAAGCAGCGATATAACGTTTTCAAGAGACACTGCCCAGTTCTCGTCGTATTTCATAAATCTAACAGGCTTGTTATCACAAAGTATTTTTATGTCGTTTTTTGCCTCGAGAAAAGCCCATGTCTCCATGATAAGCGCCTGAGTCACTACCGCTGCCGGTCCGGGGGTTGCGGCCTCGGCCGCAGCAGCAACTGCTCTGCGTTTTTCATCGCATGAATAAAGATACACAAGATTCATGCCGTTTCTGAGAAGAAGCAAATCGTTTTCTACGCTTTTAGCCGCCCCCTCGTCGCTGAACCTGCCGCTGATTATGTACTCTATTTCACAGTTGAAAAAGGTATCTCCCAGCTCAGCTTCAGTGAAGCGGTGGCGAAAGAATCTGAAAGCGTAAATATTATGTGCAGTTTCCGATATAAGCGATGACACAGGGGTTCCCTCCTTTATCATTTCAATAAGTCCGGCAATACCCGGTCCGCCTCTTCTTCCTTTAGAGGGAAGACTTTGAATTATCCTCTGACTGTTTATTCTCCCTTGCCGATGTTGGGTATCCGGCGAGCTCTCCGGCTCAGTCTCCTTAAAAAGAGGCTGCGGTTTTTGACCCGATAGGGCGATTTCCTTCAGCTGTGCCTTAAAAACATCTTTTTCGGCCAGGGATTTTCCTCCCAGCGAGCACTTTGAACCCGAATATTCAATATAGTCCTTTCCGTCAGTGGAATATTCCGCATAGAAATCCAGCTTTTCTTCCACAAGAAGCTCATTACCATAAAATCCGAAAAGCCCGTATCTGTCCTTTAGGGTTCTGTCGTATTCCGCCAGAATGCTTCGTCCCCACAGCCTGCCAAAATGCTGCGCCGTGCTGCCTATGGCACGTTCTCCTGCTGCACTGATGACGGCAATTACCATAATCAGTACTGCTGAAAAGGCTATAGTGATAAAAACCGTATATGACCCTTTTTTGTTTTTAATAGTCCTTTTCATAGCTCATCCTGTCTCTGATTCTGATTACAGTTACCTCTCTGACCTCATATATTTTGTCTCTCCTGACTGCATTATCACTTATCTGTCTGTCCAGCTCGCTGTAAAACTCCATCATCAGCCCCATAACGGCTATGATAATCAAACATGTTAAGGGCATGAGCAAGGTTGCTTCAACAATTTTCATCTGACTTTACCCTCCCGCGGACGCTAAAACTTTGCAGAGCTGAGTGAGCCAAAGGTATCGTTGACAAAGTCTGTAATCTGAGTTTTAAAGATCAATCCCAAGGTAACCGCAATAGCCACGAGAATAGCTACCTGTACCATCTCCATGCCTTTTTTGTTTCTGACGGCAGAAAGTATCCTTTTCCTTTTTCTTTTCATCATTATCCTCCTTTTTTATTTATCAAATCTGCATCATTGCAGGGGCTGTCGTTATCAGTATAAGCGCCATAAGCATTATCCCAAGGGGAAAGCTCATCTTGCTTTCTGCCAAGCGAATCTTTTCCAAGGCGGCGCTTTTTCTGTTTGCCCACAGCGCCTCGCCCTGTTCGGCAAGCTTTTCCCACAGATCAGTTCCTTTATCTCTGTTTTCCATGAGAATGGTTGCGGCTCTTGTGAGTTCCTTCACTCCCGAAAATCTGCTGAACCTATAAAAGCCTGTGATGACGCTTTCCCCGTTTCTGCTGCTTGCTTCTGTAAGGGCTGCTATTTCCCTTGTAAAATAGTTTTGTCTTTCCTCAGGAAGTCCGGCGTAGCTTTCTCCTATTCTGACAAATGCCTCCTGGGCCGTTATGCCGCTGTTCATGAGAAGCAGCAGCCTGTTTATGAAGCCGGGCATAGTCATAATTATATCCTCCCGATTTCTTTCCATAATCTTCTTTATCTTAGATTTCAATTTTGTTTATCCTTTCCATCATCAATAATGCCGCAGCTGCAAGTCCCAAAGAAAATGTAGTGATAATACGCCCGCCTTGGGTAGCTGTCATGGGCTCCAGATAATCCGGCGACATTATCTTTAAAAGCAGAACCATTGCAAAGGGAGCCAGCGCCACGATTCTCGATTCAAATATTTTCTGTGCCATCAGGGTCTTCAGCTCCCGCTCAAGGGTAATTTTGTCGCCTATTATGGTGGTTGCCCTGTTTATCGCCTGATTGAGATTACCTCCCGTCATCCTGCAGCTCTCGTAAACATTTACAAAATCCGCTATATCCTCAATGCCGCTTCTGTTTGCAAAATCCTTAAGCACGTCGATATCCTTTTCGCCGCCTCTGTGAATTCTTCCGTTCATATACGCCAGCTCCCGCATGATATAATCCTTTTCCTCATATGTGGACTGCCAGAACTCCACCGACTCCTCCAGGGCCTGAGCCACGGTTCGTCCCGATGACACCGATGAGGAGATGGAATAAAGCAGGTCGCGGAACTGAAGGAGCAGCTGCTGCTTTCTTTTTTCCTTTATATTTCCTTTATATGAGGGCAGGTACAGCCCGCAGCAAGCCGTTATCAGTCCTCCTGCCAAGAGGCTGTCGTAAAAAAGCATTCCCGTCGTCATTCCTAGAATTACCGCGCCCAGTATGAATTTCTGTTTCTCAGCCGGGGACAAATCCGTGTTGTCGTAATAAATCGGCATATTTTCCTCCTTTCAGCCACAGCTTTCTGCTGTTTTTTATGCAGCTTCCCGTGGGCAGAATATCATCCGAAGCACCCTCGGTATCCGATGTCATCAGCAGCATCAGCCTGTTAAGTATAAATTGTCCCCTCTCATAGCCCGTAATCTCCGTTATTTCTGTTATCCTTCGCTTTCCGTCTATCTTCTCAATGTGAACCATAATGTCGATACCCTCGGCAATCTGTGCTCTGATGGCGTCTATGTTCATGGATACCGCCATAAGATACATTGCTTCCAGCCTTCTGAGCATTCCCTCTACGGAGTTGCCGTGTCCCGTGCTCATACTGCCTGAATGCCCTGTATTCATGGCCTGCAGCATATCCGCCACCTCAGCCCCTCTCACCTCTCCTACGATTATTCGGTCCGGTCTCATTCTCAGGCTGGATTTTATGAGCTGGGACATGGTCACGGAGCCTTTGCCGCTTGCGCCTGCATTTCTGCATTCCATATGTACTATGTTTTCTATGGCGGAAAGCTTCAACTCCATAGAATCCTCGATGACGATGACTCTTTCTTCTGCCGGAACAGCCTCCGCCAGTGCATTGAGCAGGGTGGTTTTTCCCGACGAGGTTCCTCCGCTTACAAATATGTTATATCCGCATTCAACGAGGGTTTTGAGCAGCAGGGCGGCTTTAGCTGTTAAGGTGCCGTTTTTTATCAGATCCTCCATGGTCATGTATTTGTCGGAAAACTTTCTTATGGTGAGTATCGGCCCGTTTATTGCCACATTGCTGTAAACGCTGTTTACTCTGCTGCCGTCAGCAAGTCTTGCGTCTACAATGGGGTTCATTTCGCTTATTTCTCTATGCACGTCTCCCGCTATGTTCCTTATAATTTCGGTAAGCTCTTCACGAGAGTCGAAGGAAAGGGGCCATCTCTTTATTTTTCCCTGTCTCTCCGCAAAGATGTTTTCGGGACCGTTTACCATGATTTCCGTTACATGTGCGTCCTCAAGCAGGGGCTGCAAAATTCCAAGTCTTCTTCTGGTCTTAAGGAAAAGCTTTTGGATTATCCTGTCCGCAGCTTTATCGTCAAAGTCATTTACTTCCTCGCAGGCAAATACCTCTTCTGCAATTATTTCCATAGCTCTCATATCGTCCAGGGTTTCCTCCGCTGCAAACCGCCTTCTTACGGCAGGTAAAATGTTTTCTCCAAAATCAGCTTCTTTCTTGTTTATCATATCTTTCTCATTTTTTCTCATATCGCCTTTCCTCTATCTGACGCTGCTCATCATTTCCCTTATTTCCTCAGCAACAGGTCTCATTGCTGAGGAATAAAGCCCGTCCATTAATATTTCAATGTTTATCCCCTTTTGCTCCTTCTGCTGTTTTTCCACGAGACGGAAGCTGTCAGGATCGTGGGGCAGGCAGAAAAGCCTGCCCCTTCTGTCCCTTGCCGCCGCCTTGTTAAGAAGGAAGATTTTGTTTTCGGCGGCGGCTTCGGCGGCGGCTCCTTCTTCAAAAGCCGCCGCCCTCAAATCGCCGCAGGCCGCCGTTTCTATGTAAATGTGGCAATCGGCGGTGCGGCCACCGCTTCCCATGTCGAGGACGGCTGCTTCTACATTGTAGGAGGTACGGAGTCTTTCGAGAAGCAGCCGTGGGTCGGCGGCGGATACCGCCGCCAGAGGTCCGTATCTGTCGCTGATTATATATCCGGACATTTCTGTTTCAATGTTATGTGTAAGCATATAATCCAGTTCTCTTGGGGTTTTGGATTTATGCTCCACCGAGCTGTTCTTATGGGTTTTTTCAATATATATCATCGGATTTCCGGAACCTCCTGCAAATATGAGGGCTGTCTCTCCTTTCAGTCTGCCTGCCATAAGTCTTGCCAGCGTCACGGCCGCCGCCGTGGTTCCGCTGCCTCCGGCAGCGGAACCTACGCCGATGATAATCGGGCCTTCATCGGCGGCGCAGCAGAGCCTCCTTCCTGTTCGGGTCAGATACTGCTCCTTAAGTCGGGTAAGCAGCAGGGAGGCGCTGCTGCAGGCGGCGGCGAGATTATCATCCACAAGCAGTACACTGTCGTCAGCGCCCTCCGCTTCTGTCCCCCTCTTTCTGCTTTTATCTTCGTCGTCTGCATCCTCAACAGTTATCCTGATTCTGTCGGTAAGCTGTACCAATCTCCTGGCCAGAGCCGCAGCGTGTCTGCTGTTTTGAAGAACTATCACCACATCCATATATCCGTCCATCCTTTATACACCTTTCTCTGAAATTTTTTGTTTTATTGTAATTATATTACTTTTTGTTTAAACAATACACTACATTACATAATTTGTCAAGATATTTTTACAATAATTAACTTTAATTTTTTTCCTAGCCACCGGATTATGCATTTTTTTCCCGCCAACCCTTGTAAACCGCATAAAAATCATGAGAGTCGGAAAAAAATATTCTGTAAAGCCGGCTCAAACAGCTTTTTAACATCAAAAAACACCGTTTCATTGTCAAAAACGGTGTTCTGCGGCTGGCTGCCGCTCAAGTTTTTCTGATTTTGAATTTAATTTCAACGGTTTGCGGGTTTTGTTAGAAAAAAATGCATAAAAGAGGATGTCCGACCACGTGTAGCATGTAGGTTTTCTATGCGTTTTCCTCATCAGTGTGCATTACTTTTCCCCAATCATACTCCTTAGCTTCCCAAGCGCATCAGTCAATGAGCCCATACTGTCTATGAGCCCCATCTTCACCGCCTCGGGACCGAAAAGCAGGGTTCCCACATCGTTGGCCATGTTGTCCGTACAATTCATTTTTTCCTCGATTTCTTCCTTCTTGGCATGAGAATGCTCCACGATGAAGTCCACCACCCTTTCCTGAGTCTTCTTCATATATTCAAAAGTCGGTTCGGCAGTTATCAAGGTACCGCTTGTCCTTATAGGATGAAGGGTCATTGTGGCTGTCTTCGCCACGAAGGAATAATCCGCCGAAACCGCCAAAGGAATGCCTATGCTGTGTCCTCCGCCAAGTACAAGTGAAACCGTAGGCTTTGAAATTCCGGCCACCAGCTCTGACAGAGCCAGTCCCGCCTCCACATCTCCCCCTACAGTATTGAGCACCAGCAGAAGACCCTTTATCTCCGGATTTTCCTCCACCGCAATCAGCTCAGGTATTAAATGCTCATATTTAGTAGCCTTTGTGTCCTGAGGCAGCACAGAATGTCCCTCGATGCTTCCGATTATGTTGATGTACTGCACATCGCTCTTGAAGTTGCTGCCGCTGGCCAGAAGCCCCAGCTCTTTTATAATATCCGCCGCCTCGCCCTGACTTTTTCCGCTGTCGCTGCGTTCCTTGTCCTTTTCTTTATCATCGCTCATATTATGAATCCCCTTTTCGTAAAAATAAATATAACCTTATAGTATTATGAGCAAAGGAGCTGATTATTATGCTGTTAAGCGAAATCGGAGATAAGGAAATCATTGATATATCAAAGGGCAGCATGCACGGCAGGCTTTGGGATGCGGAAATGCTTTTCGATGAGTCCACCGGTGTTATCCACTCTCTTTCCGTACCTGATTTTCAGGGAGGCAAAAGCCGCTACAAAGAAGATTTGCAGCTTCCCTGGAGTTCGATTATAATAGTGGGAGAAGATACTATTATTTTTAAATCGAGGTAGGCATAAGATCACATGAAAGCATCAGTAAAACACATACATCGGATACTATCTTTTCTGCTGGCTGTCACAATGGTCACAGGACTGTTTTTTATTTCCGGCTGCGGAAACGATAATCCCGCTGCAGGCGGTGACGGCACAGGTGCACCATATAAAACCGTAACCGAGGAGTTTTTCCTCGACAGAGGAGACGGTACATATACTCTTGCAGAAGCTGTATATCCGAAGAATTACGACGGTCCCATGCCTCTCGTTGCCATTGCTCACGGCTTCAAGGGCACGCTAAACAGCGGCGGCGCCCAGGAGCTTTCCCACAGGCTGGCAGAAGCGGGATACGCTGTTGTCCGCATGGACTTCAACCCTCGCACCGCACCGAAAAAAGATGCCCCTAAGACCAACCTCTACGACCTGAAATCTATGGAGGCTGATATGCTAAGAGCCGTAAACTACATGATCGGCAATCACTCCATCGATACCGACCGTCTTGGTCTTTATGCCCGCAGCATGGGCGGCAGAGTTGCTATGACTATGGCAAATGAAAGCATCGGAGGTCTTGATTTTAAGGCTATGGCGCTGGTGGCCCCTGCCGGAACAGACGATGCTATGGTTTACTACATGGGCGGCGACGAAAACTGGGAAGAAATGAAAAAGACCGCCCAAAGTGACGGCTTCATAGAACACCAGGGGCAGAAGCTGACACCTGAATGGTTTAAAGAATTTGAAGACTACAACCCATGCGATTTCGGCCATAAATTCGGCGACAGGCCGGTACTGGTCATCTGCAACACACTGGACTATGTGGTAACCGACGAAACCAGCCGCAAATGTGCCGCTGCATATAAAAACAGCCGGGTAATTACGGTCACCACCGACAATTACCACGGCTATGAAATGAGCTATGAAAGTTCAGAGCTTAAGGACTACCTGATGACTGAAATCACGGATTTCTTCAAAGCCAACCTTTAAGGTGCCTGTATCGCCTGACCGCCAGCTATTAATCCAGCGAATACTTTGCCTCGAAGCCCCTTTCCTTCTGTTCGAATTCCTCCGCATCGTATTTCTTGATGCGGCTTGTATATCTGTGCATATCGAAGGCCCCTTCTGCCGCCTCGATGGTACAGATTGCAAGGTTGGAGCAATGGTCCGCCACTCTTTCCAGATTGGTTCCCAGATCGGAAAGTACAAAACCAAGCTCTATGGTACAGATACCTTTTCTCAGACGCTCTATGTGGCGGTTCTTCACTTCTGCATGAATCTCGTCTATTACCTCCTCCAGAGGCTCTACCGACGCCGCCTTTTCCACATCCCTTTCTATAAAGGAATCCACCGCCATATCCACTATTTCCCTGACTGCATCCATATAAATTCCCACTTCCCGCTCCGCATCCGGTGAAAACCTGATGCTTTTCCGGTTAAGTTCCAGCGCCGACTCGGAAATATTCTTAGCGTGGTCTGAAATTCTCTCCAGATCTCCCACATTGTGCAGTATCATGCTGAGGACGGTATTATCCTCATTTGACAGTTCCTGCCTTTCCAGCTTTACAATGTACTCACTGAGAGCGTCCTCATACCTGTCGATTTTGCTTTCCAGAAGGTCCACATATTTGAACCGATCCTCATCAAATTTATCAATCAACCCCATAGCCGCCATTATGCTGTCACGGGAAAGCTGAGCCATCTTAGCCGCAACTTTTTTGCACTGCATGGTGGCAACAGACGGAGTATCCAGGAATCTTTCGTCCAGGAGTGAAAGTGTTTCGTCCTGAACTTTCTTTTCCGGTGCATCCTTAACCACCAGAATTGCCAGCTTTTCCAGCTGTTTATAGAAAGGAAGGAGCAGAGCTGTGGAAAAAACATTGAAAATACTGTGTATCACAGCTATATTTGCCGGATTTACCACATCTCCCATAAAGCCGAATCCTACCAACGCGTTTATTCCGTAAAAGGCAAGGAGAAAAATCACAGTGCCGATTATATTAAAGGAAAGATGCACTGCAGCAACTCTTTTGGCACCCTTGTTAGCACCTATAGATGAAAGGATTGCCGTCACGCAGGTTCCGATATTCTGTCCCATGATGATAGGAATGGCTGTGCCGTATGTAACAGACCCCGTAAGGCACAGCGCCTGCAGAATACCTACTGAAGCAGATGAACTCTGAATTGCCGCCGTAAATACCGCACCTGCCGCAACACCCAGCACAGGGTTTGAAAACATGGTCAGAATGCTTACAAACTCAGGTACATCTCTCAGCGGCTCTACTGCCGAGCTCATAATGTCCATTCCGTACATCAGCACCGCAAAGCCGATAAGAATCATACCTATATTGTACTTTTTTTCGCTTTTCATGAACATCATGAATACGATGGCTATCGCCGCCAGTATAGGAGAAAATGACATAGGTTTCAGCAGCTGCATGAAAACACTGTCACCGTCAAGTGCTGTCAGGCTGAGAAGCCATGCCGTAGCCGTAGTTCCTATGTTTGCTCCCATAATCACCGGTATTGCCTGACTGAGCTGCATAATACCTGAATTTACAAAACCGACCAGCATTACAGTGGTGGCTGACGAGCTCTGAATTACCGCCGTTACCACACAACCCAGAACCACTCCCTTTGGAACACTTGAAGTCAGACTTCCCAGTATTCCCTGCAATTTGCTGCCTGATGTTCTGGTCAGGCCGTCTCCCATAGTCTCCATACCGAACAGAAACAGGCAAAGTCCGCCTATCATCTGCAAGACACCGAAAATATCCATTCTTTTTACTCCTTTTATCTTTTTATCCTTAACTATATCTCTTAACTTATCCTTAAACGGCAGTTTGCCGCAAGCTTACAACTATATTCTAAAGTTAAGCAGGAAAAAAGAAAAGTTAAATGTATGTAAAATCTTCATGGCGGAATTTCATCTTGACTAATTGCCCTTTTGGTTATCACGCAAAAAACGCTCTCACGAGCGTTTTATAATGGCGGCCAGCATCATTACATAATTTTCGAAGTCATCTCGCCCTTTTTCAGTAAGCGAATAAGTTGTCTTTGGCTTCTTGTTTTCAAATTCCTTACTGCTTTTTACATAGCCGTATTCCTCTAATTTTGAAAGCTGCGTGCTGATGTTTCCATCCGTCGCCTGTGAAATTTTTTTTAGCTCCGAAAAAGTCTTTTCCCCGTTTATCAAGGCGCTTATTAAAACTATTCTCAATTCTGAAGTAAAGGCTTTTGGTATTTTAATGGTGTCTGTCATTTATTTTCCTTTTTCCCTTTGTTTTTTACGTTTAGGCACAAAAAATAAACGGATTATGATGAAAAGGGGTTCTATATTTTGCGTTTGAAATATACTTTCGGTTTATGTAGTTTAATACCAAACTACAAGGGCTCTCCTCAACGATTATATTTCGTTAATGCGAAAGCCCTTGTACAATACACAGTTACCAATTTCAAACTATTCTACTATTACAATACGTTTAAATTATATCTGGTAAGGGACTCCTTATTGTTATTTAAACTATCATAATAAGCAGTGCACTAGCTATAACCTTTTTTACAATAGTATATGGTTGTTTAATATGTATCAGTGTAGCTATATGCCGTAATTACATTGTCAACTGTTCCTACGCCGATATATTCTGAATAGATTGTTAAAGAACCAACCACGGTAATGTCTAAAGTTCTTCCTGCATCATAGTAATTAGTTGTGTATGATCTTTGCTGATAGCTGTAAATAGGTCCAATTAAATTGTTTTTCGTAATCGCATCTACACTAATCACATTACCAAACACATTTCCTTCAAACATAATATATGTTGCCTCACATTCATATAATGAAGGACTTTGTGAAGAGGCGGAATAAGCAGTTACTGTTTTTGTCTTCTGT
>JAEDNK010000021.1 GCA_016302545.1 Bacillota bacterium | reverse complement strand
ATTAAATATACATGATTTCTTTCAATTTGTCAAGAGAATTTTTAACTTTTTTAATTTTTTTATCGGCTCATTTTAGTCTGCTAAAAAGCTTTTTAAACGAGCCGAAAATTATACTAACACAATCGATAAACTATGTCAATGGTATTTTTTAATTTTTCAAAAATTTAGATTTTGACAAGCTCCAGACCTTGATTTTTCAGCACACCTTTTCCTCCCGTTAGGTTTGTGACCGCCTTCATTACCTCCTCCTGTCTTTCCGGCGGCGTACACAGGGTAACGCTGACCACATTGGTATAATCTATGTCCGAAATAGTGAAAATATCATCCGACGAGGACAGGTTCTGAAGTTTCGCCAGATATGTATAATCAACCTCATAAGTCAAAAGACACATTTCCTCCACATCACAAATTCCGGCAGCCTCAAGCCCCAGCTTGGCGCTGCTCGTATAAGCCCGCACCAGTCCTCCCGTACCCAGCTTGATTCCGCCGAAGTATCTGGTGACTACCACCACCACATTGGTTATACCCTCGTTTACAATAAGCTGCACCATGGGAGCGCCGGAAGTTCCCTGCGGCTCGCCGTCATCTGACGCCCACTGCACCTGAAACTTGTCCCCCAGCACCATGGCGGGCACATTGTGGGTTGCATCCTTATGCTTTTTTCTTATGGCGGCAATAAAGTCAACCGCCTCCTCCTTAGTGGATGCAGGGCTCACATAGGCAATAAATCTTGACTTTTCTATAATCTGCTCTGCCTGTCCCTGCCCTCTCACCGTGCTATATAATTTCATATTCCTTTAACCTCTGATAGTCTGCCTCTTTAAGCTCCGCATCAAACCATGTGCCGTCATCTCTATATTCCATGGCGAAAACCCTTGCCTTCTCACAAAGATATGACGAAACATCGCCCCTCGTATACGGCACCATAAGCTGCGTTCTCACCATGTCTTTAAAAATCTTCGTCTTTACAAGCTCAATAAGTTTGTCTATATTTCTGTCATATTTAGCCGAAATGCAGATATTGTCCGCTCCCGCAACAGGAATTACAGAGGATGCGTCCTCCAACAAATCTATTTTATTGAAAGCTATGATTTTTTCTTTGCCGCCTGCGCCGATTTCCTCAAGTACCTTATTGGTAACCTCAATGTGAAAATCGTGGTTCTCGTATGATGCATCCACCACATGAATCAGCAGATCCGCATGTTTGACCTCCTCCAGTGTGGCTTTAAAGGCATTTACCAGAGAGTGAGGCAGTCTGCTGACAAAACCCACCGTATCCACCAGAATAAACTGATGGTTGGTGTCAAGAGTGACGCTGCGTTGCTGAGTATCCAGCGTGGCAAAGAGCATATTTTTTTCAAAGACAGTCTTTTCATCCTTTTCCGTTAAGGTCATCAGCCTGTTCATCAGCGCTGATTTGCCGGAGTTAGTGTAGCCTACCAGCGCTACAATCGGAATTTCACTCTTCTCGCGCTTTGCGCGCTGCACGCCTCTGGTGTTTTTTATCCGGTCAAGCTCTGCCTTGATGTCATACATCCGCTTTTCTATGTGCCGTCTGTCGGTTTCCAGCTTCTTTTCTCCGGGACCTCTGGTTCCTATACCGCCTCCAAGTCTGGAAAGGGATTTTCCGAAGCCCGTCAGTCTGGGCATACGGTACTGAAGCTGGGCAAGCTCAACCTGCAGCTTACCCTCTCTTGACGAGGCTCTGTCAGCGAAAATATCAAGAATCAGTATGGTTCTGTCGATTACACGCACACCAACGGCATCCTCAAGATTTCGCAGCTGCATTCCCGTCAGCTCGTCGTTGAAGATTACCGTATCAGCCTCCATATTTTTAACCATTTCGGCCAGTTCTTCCACCTTTCCCTTTCCGATTAAGGTGGCGGTGTTAGGTCTTTCCAGATTCTGAATCATCTGTCCCAGAACCTCCACACCTGCCGCCTCTGCCAGTCCTTTCAGCTCCTCCATGGAATAGGAAATGTCCTCATCTCTCTGCAAGCCGACCAAAACAGCTCTGTATTCGTCTTCTCTTATAACTTCGTTGTTCTCATTAAATCTTAACATGTGAATTATTATACCACATTCTCCTATATATTGTCATTTAATTTATTGCGTCCAGAATATCCTCCTTCGGCACCTCCACATAATTGCTCGGCACATCTCCTACGATTACCGCCTCTGCCAGCAAAAAGCGCCTGTTTATCTCAGATATCTCGTCTGTGAAAGGGGCAAGTATGCGTATCCTGCTGTTTATGGTACAGTAAACGCAGTACCTGGTCTGATTTATTCCCTGAGTTTCAAATTCCGTTTCGTACTGAAATTTAGTCAGGCTCAAAGGCTGAACCTTAATCTTCGTTGTAAAGGGCAGCTGAGAAAAAATTTTGCTTCCCGTTATAACACCTAAATTAACCTCTACGACCTGCGTATCCTCCAGACTGTATGTTTCGTTGACTCCGGTCATAAACTCGAGGACAAGCTTATTTATGAGCCTCGAATCGGGCTCCAGATATTTAATATTACCCTGTTCATCTCTTTCTGTATGTATCAGAGGTCCGTCAAGCTCCGAGCTGTATATTCCCTGACGCAGACTGGCGTTTATTTTCATCGCCACATAATTTACGGCGATAGACTCTGACGCCCCGGATATGCTTTCTCCGTAAGCCTCCTTAAACATCATTATACTTCCTGCTGCAATCAGAACAATTCCCAGCAGTATGATAACCACTCTCCGCATAAAAATACCCCCTCCTGCAATATATGCCGCAAAAAGGGGTGCTGTGTCATTATCAATGTCTTTATGGAGCTACTTTTTCAGCTGATCTTTAAGGTAAGGATTTACGACTTTTATATATGTTCCTTTCATTCCGAGGGATTTGGTTTCAATAAGGCGTGCGCTTTCCAGCTTTCTCAGGGCATTTACAACCACCGAGTTGGTGAGACCGTGCTGCGACGCTACTTTGCTGGTGACGA
Source organism: Bacillota bacterium (assembly GCA_016302545.1). Lineage (GTDB taxonomy): Bacteria > Bacillota > Clostridia > Peptostreptococcales > Anaerovoracaceae > SUG1106. Next base: position 14,854 of record JAEDNK010000021.1, on the reverse strand, counting down.
TAAGCCCTTCCGAATCCTCAAGCTGTCCCATGACCTTTTCCAGCGCGTCCTTTTCCGAATAGGAAAGCGTATCCAGCGCCATATCCACGGCAAGCCTCAGATTTCTTTCCCTGGTATGCTCCAGCTGAATATTTCTGCGTATTTCAAGACCCACTACGGTGGCTCCGTATTCGCAGAGAGCGATCTCCTCGTCATCATAGCTGTTTTTATATCTTGCCATGAGCAGCGTGCCGAGCCTTTCCCCTCCGCATATTATAGGAATGATGGCATGGTACTTGTCCTTCATGCTGTATTCCTCGCCGAGAATGGGTACCAGACCGTCTCCGATAAGATTTGCCATGGTCTCGTGGATTTCCAGAAAGCCTGCGTTATCTTCGTCTGAAACCTTTTCGAATCCCAGCTCATCCTCAAAGGTGGATGTGTCCATCGCGTCTGTATAGGCCACACCAAGCACTCTTCCCTGGGCATCCAGCACATAAATGTTGGCGCTGAGAATTTCGCTCAGTATCAGGCTCAGATCCTGATAGGAAAGGCTTCCCGTGGTGCTTTCGCTGAGCACCCAGTTAAGCCGCCTTATTTTACCTAAAAATTCTTTGCTCATCCTTTTTCATTTAAGCCGCTCCTCGGCTTTCTGCTTATAAAAGCCTCCCGGGACTTACAGTATATATCTGTCTAAATCCTCTGCATGAACCGTTTCCTGGAATTTTTCCTTTACATATTCCTCGTCGATTACCACCTTTTCCTCTTCCATTTCCGGAATGTTAAAGGAAATGTCCTCAAGGAGTTTTTCCAGCACGGTGTGCAGTCTTCTGGCTCCGATGTTTTCCGTCTGCTCGTTCATCAGGAAAGACATTGTGGCTATCTGGTCGATAGCGTCCTCGGTGAACTCCACCTCAATGCCTTCTGTTTCCAGCAGCGCCTTGTGCTGCTTAAGAAGTGCGTTTTCAGGCTTGGTGAGTATTTCGACAAAGTCCTCCTTGGAAAGATTGTCAAGGGTGACTCTTATAGGAAAGCGTCCCTGCAGCTCAGGTATAAGGTCTGTCGGCTTGGCGGTGTGGAAGGCTCCTGCGCCGATAAACAGAATGTGATCTGTCTTTACTGGACCGTACTTTGTATTGATTACGCTTCCCTCTACGATAGGCAGTATGTCACGCTGCACTCCCTCTCTGGATACATCTGCGCCTGAAGTCATTCTTGAACCTGAAGCAATCTTGTCTATTTCATCTATAAAGATGATGCCGTTCTGCTCAGCATTTTCAATCGCCTCATCTGAAACCTGATCCATGTCCAGAAGCTTCTGAGCTTCCTGTTCTCTCAGGATTTTGCGTGCTTCCTTTACCTTGCAGTTCTTTTTCTTTGTCTTTTCAGGCATCATATCACCGAAGATATTTCCTATTGCAATACTCATACCTTCGTTGCTCATATCCAGCTGATTTCCCTTAGGCGCCGCAGTTACCTCAATTTCGATGTACTGTTCCTCCAAGAGTCCCTGTCTGAGCTGCTCTCTGACCTGCTCTCTTGCCATCTCAACATCCATATCCTCTTTGGTAGGCTCCGCTTCCTTTGCTGCCTGACTGTCGAGGTACTGCTGCTTCTGGCTGGTGTAGCCGCCGCTGTTCATAATGAAATCAAATGGATTTCTGGAGGTTCCCGTCTTTTTCTTGTTCTTTCCCGGGATAATGGCTTCCACGATTTTTTCTTCCACTATTTTGTCTGCGATGTAATACTTTTCTTCCAGCTTGCTCTGTTTGGTAATTCTCATGGATGCCTCTACCAAGTCTCTTACCATGGAATCCACATCTCTTCCCACATATCCCACTTCGGTAAACTTGGTAGCCTCAACCTTTACAAAAGGCGCGTCCATAAGCTTTGCCAGTCTTCTGGCGATTTCCGTTTTACCGCAGCCCGTAGGACCCATCATGAGAATGTTCTTAGGAGTGATTTCCTCTCTCATCTCTTCGGGGAGCAGGCTTCTTCTGTATCTGTTTCTCAGTGCCAGCGCCACTGATTTTTTAGCCTCGTCCTGCCCGATTATATACTTGTCCAGCTCCGCAACGATTTCCTTGGGAGTCATACTGTATAATTTGCTTGCCATTTTAAAATCCCTCCCCCTAAAGCTTTTCCACTGAAATGTTATCGTTGGTATAGACGCAGATAGAGCTTGCAATTTTAAGAGACTCTCTTACAATTTCCTCTGCGGTCATATCGGTATGATTAAAGAGCCCGTTTGCCGCTGCATAGGCATAGTTTCCGCCTGAGCCGATTGCCACAAAATCCTGGTCGGGCACGATCACTTCGCCGTTGCCTGAGATAACCAACAGATCCTCTTTATCCGCTACTATCATAAGGGCGTCCAGGTTTCTCATTCCCTTGTCGGAGCGCCATATCTGTGCCAGGTCCACCGCTGCTCTTTTAAGGTTACCTGAATGCTCCTCCAGCTTTTCCTCAAACTTTTCCGTTAAGGCAAAAGCGTCGGCAACAGAGCCTGCAAAGCCCGACAGAACCGTGTTCTTATAAATCTTTTTAACTTTTTTTGCACCGTTTTTCATTATTGCCGTCTCGCCCATGGTAACCTGTCCGTCACCGCCGATGCATACATCGTCAGGTCCCCGTCTTACGGCACATATAGTGGTTGCATGAAACTCTACCATATAAAATACCTCCGATTTTATTCTTTATATCCACATTTATCATTTGAACATACATATTTTGTGTTCTTTGTGTGTTTTTCCAGTAAAAGTTCTCCACATTGCGGACATCTTTTGTTTACAGGCTTATACCAGAAGGCTTTTTTGCACTCCGGATAATTGCTGCAGCCGTAGAAAAGCTTTCCCGATCTGCCTCTCTTTGCCACTATATCGCCGCCGCAGTCAGGGCACTTCACATTTATGGTCTTGACTATAGCCTTGGTGTTCTTGCAGTCGGGATATCCTGTACACGCAAGGAACTCACCGAAGCGGCCGGTCTTGATTGCCATAGGCTTTCCGCATAGCTCGCATATATCCCCTGAAAGTCTGTCTTCTAGCTGAACCTTCTCGATGGCTTTGTCGGCTATCTCAAGCTCCTCCTTAAGAGGACCGTAAAAATCTCTTACTACCTCTTTCCAGTTTAAATCCTTTGCCTCTATGTCGTCAAGCTTATCTTCCATGTCTGCCGTAAAGCCCGCGTCAACTATTTCTTTAAAATACTGCTCCATAAGCTCGGTAACCACAAAACCCAGCTCCGTCGGCACCAGAGTTTTCTTTTCTCTGTTTATATATTTTCTTTCCAGCAGAGTAGCGATAATCGGAGCATAAGTACTCGGTCTGCCGATATTCTTTTCTTCCAGATCCTTTACCAGACTTGCCTCGGTGAACCTTGAAGGCGGTTCTGTGAACTTCTGCTCGCAGGTCACCTCTTTAGCCTGAAGCTCTTCTCCTTCGGAAAGCTCAGGCAGCAGTTTGTCCTTATCTTCATCCAGATTCGGCGAATAAACCTTCTGATATCCGTCAAATATCAGCTTGGAGCCTGACGCCTTAAGTCCGTATCTGCCGTTTTCTATGCTTACCTGCATACTGTCAAATACGGCGGCAGACATCTGGCTTGCAAGAAAGCGTGACCAGATAAGCTTATACAGGCTGTACTGATCTTTAGTCAGAGAGTCCTTTATCGCCTCAGGGTCAAGTTCTATTCTGCTGGGGCGGATAGCCTCGTGGGCGTCCTGAATATCTTTCTTCTTATTAGTATATATATTGCTTGCTGCGTACTGCTTTCCGAAATTTGTCTCGATATACTGATGTGCTGCAGCTTTGGCCTCCTGCGAAATTCTCACCGAGTCGGTTCTGATGTAGGTGACAAGACCTACCGTGCCCTGTCCTTTGATTTCCACGCCCTCGTAAAGCTGCTGAGCTACCATCATGGTTCTTTTGGTGGTAAAGCCTATCTTATTTGCAGCGTCCTGCTGCAGGCTGCTTGTTGTGAAAGGAGCAAAAGGCTTTCTTGTTCTTTCTTTTCTTACAATCTGGGAAACCGTATATTTTCCCCCTTCAAGGGCTGCTTTGATCTCCTCTGCCTGCTGTCCGTTCTCAACGGTGAGCTTTTTTCCGTCCTGTTCTGTCAGTCTGGCAGTAAAGGATTTTCCCTTCTTGAACACTGCATTTATGTTCCAGTATTCCTTGGGTACAAAGCTCTTTATAAGGTTTTCCCTGTCGCATATTATTTTAAGAGCTGCCGACTGAACTCTGCCTGCCGAAAGTCCTCTGCGGATTTTTCTCCAAAGGAGAGGGCTTATCTGGTAGCCCACCAGTCTGTCCAGCACTCGCCTTGCCTGCTGTGCGTCCACCAGCTTAAGGTCAATGGGGCGCGGGTTTTTTACCGCATTCTTTATGGCGTCCTTTGTAATTTCGTTAAACACAATTCTGCAAGGTTCATTGGCATCAATGCCCAAAAGATAAGCAAGATGCCATGAGATGGCCTCCCCTTCGCGGTCAGGGTCCGTTGCCAGATATATTTTTCCGGCAGCCTTGGCTTCCTTTCTCAGTTCCTTGATAAGATCCCCTTTGCCCCTTATGGCGATGTATTCCGGTTCAAAGTCGTTTTCTATGTTTATCCCCAGCTTGCTCTTGGGTAAATCTCTTACATGACCTACGGAAGCCACCACCTTATAGGAGGACCCCAGATATTTTCCTATGGTCTTAGCCTTTGACGGCGACTCCACTATTACAAGCGTCTTTTGTTTGGTAATCTTTCCTGCCTTTGCGGCGGATTTAGCAGTTTTAGCAGTTGCCATTTCCCCTCCGAATAAAAAAATATTTTGCAAATAGTAATCATATTACTTTTTTCAGAATTTTGCAATAAAAATTTTGCCAAGATTATAAGCAACCAGTCCTTTTATCTCCAGCACGGCAACAATTCCGTTTACCCAAACCGGCGTCTTACCAAGGCTGCGGCATATAAAATCCACGGTAATTTCTCCGTTTTCTTTTATTAACCTGTATACCATCTCCTCGTCAGCCCCCAGCGAATCCACTTCCTTGGCGTCTGCAGCCGGACTGATTCCCATGCCGATAAAAATATCATCTATGACCGCTATAGGTGTGGCTCCGTCCGTGAGAAGCTTGTTGGTGCCCAGACTGTACTGACTGTTTATATTGCCCGGCACGGCGAACACATCTCTGCCCTGAGAGGCAGCACTTTCCGCTGTAATAAGCGCACCGCTCCCCGTGCCGGCCTCCACCACCGTCACCGCCTCCGAAAGCCCCGATATTATTCTGTTGCGCTGAGGAAAGGTGTAGGGCGCAGGTGGCGTGTCCGGCGGCAGTTCGGATATGAGCAGCCCTTGGGAAGCTATGCGCTCATAAAGCTCTCTGTTTTCCTTGGGATAGCATATATTTACACCGCAGCCCAGCACTGCAATGGTCTTTCCTCCTGCCTTCAGTGCGCCAAGATGGGCGAAGCGGTCTATTCCTTTAGCCATACCGCTGACTACGGTAACATTGTTTCTCGCCGCCGTCTCTCCTATTCTCATAGCCGTGGTCCTTCCGTATTCGCTGCATTTGCGGGAGCCTACCACAGCAAGCTTTTTGCCTGCAAGTAGCCTGATGTCTCCTATACAGTAAAGCTCCTTGGGCGGGTCTTTTATATTTCTGAGAAGCTCCGGATAAGCCTTGTCCTCTTTCTTTATTATTCTGATATTTCCGCATTTATTCATATTTATTTACACCCTCTCCGTCAAAAAATCTGGTATATCCCAGAGCAGACGCCAGATGAAAGACCTCAATGTCCCTGCTTTCCTGCAAATCCGCTGCTGTACGAGCCAGCTTCAAAAGCTTGTGATACCTTCTGGGGCTTAAATGGTATCTGTTGTATGCTGATTTCATAAAGTTCTGCTCCTTTTTTCCGAGAGGGCAAAACTCCCTTACATGGGCCTCGTCCATCATTGCATTGGTGCGGAAATCAAGTCCTTTGAAGCGCTCCTTCTGAATCTGTCTGGCAGCAGCGACGCGGTTTTTCATCTCCAATGATCTGCCGCTTTCCTCACCTGTAAGCGCTTTGTAGTTTACCCTGCTGACCTCTATACACATATCTATCCTTTCACAAAGGGGACCCGAAAGCTTTCCTCTGTATTTGTCTATTTCCGTCTGCGAGCATGTGCATTGGTGCTCGGAGTCACCCAGATATCCGCATTTGCACGGGTTAGCAGCTGCTACCAGTGTAAATCCGGCAGGAAAGGTATAGGGCTGGGATCTTCGTATTATCGTAACCTTCTTTTCCTCCATGGGCTTTCTCAGCAGCTCTATCTGTCCTCTGTCAAATTCCAGAAACTCATCCATAAACAGTATTCCATTGCTGGCAAGAGAAATTTCACCGGGCAGCGGCTCATATCCTCCTCCCATGATTGCCGCCTGACTTGCCCTCCTGCTTATCTGTCTGAAAGGTCTTTGCCTTATGACGGGCTGCTCGCTGCTGAGCTTTCCCACCAGCGAGTATACCATTGATGTTTCCAGCTGTTCCTCAGGCGTCATTTCCGGAAGTATGGTCGGAATTCTTTTCGCCAGCATGGTCTTACCCGTGCCGGGAGGTCCAATCATAAGCAGGCTGTGGCCTCCTGCCACTGCGGTTACTATGGCTTCCTTTGCCGCCCAGTGTCCCTTTACATCGGCAAAATCCAAAGAGGCAACGGTATCTCCCGTCTTAAGTATATCCTCACTTTCACTCAGGTGACAGCAACGGACTGAAAGCCTACCTGTAAGCATGTCTACAACTTCTCTCAGGGTCTTTACCGCTATTATTTTAATACCAAGCCCCGACGCTGTCAGAACTCCTTCGCGGCTGTTTTCCTCAGGCAGATATATCTCCTCAACCTGTCCCACAAGACCGCTTATCATGGGCAAAATTCCCTTTACCCCTGCAACCTGTCCCGTCAATGCCAGCTCTCCTACAAAGGCTTTACCCTCTATTACCTTCTGTGATATTTCGCCTTGAGCTGTAAGCAGTCCTATTGCCATGGCAAGGTCATAATGGCTTCCCCTCTTATGTATCCATGCCGGAGAAAGGTTTACGGTGACTTTCCCTCTGGGATAATCAAATCCGCTGTTTATTACGGCTCCTCGTACCCTGTCGGCAGCTTCCTTCACCGCCGTGTCCCCCAGTCCGATAATGTGAAATGACGGCAGCCCCCTGCTGACATCCACCTCCGCCTTTACGCTGATTCCTTCAATTCCTGCCAGCGCTGCAGTTCTTGTTATCGCAAGCATACTTCCGTCCCCCTCCTAAAATTCCAGTCCTTCCAGATGATCTGCATTTATATCTACAACCTGAAAATCTATTGCCTCAAAGCGTCTTTGGCACATAGATATATAGCATAAAGCGCAGCGCCTTATCTTTTGCCGCTTTGCGGCGGTCACCGACTCTGACCCTCTGCCGCAGGAGCCAAAAAGTCTGGTTTTTACCTCTACAAACGCCAGAACACCGTTTTTTGCCGCTATTATGTCTATCTCACCGTATCGACATCGGAAATTTCTCGCCAAAATTGTATATCCTTTTTCCAAAAGCATGATTTCTGCCAGCTCCTCGCCAAGCACTCCTGTTCTTGTGTTGTTCACCTCTCACCTCTTTCCCCCGTAAGATTTATGAAATACTCAATTCCGATTTAGGAATTATTTACAATTTTACATTATATTACTCTAGCTGTCAACATGTTATTGAAGATTGTGTATTTACATGCAAAAAGCGACATCATATGCCGGCTATGTATTCTACAATCTGTACCATCTGTACTCTACAATATGTCCAGTTCTATAATGTCGCTGTATTTTATGTCTTCGCTGCCGATTCGCAGCAGCCCCCTGTCCTTTATGATGCCGCTGACCACGCCTTCAGTGATGACATAGCACCTTCTGCGGTAATGTCTGACCCTTGCAGTGCTTCCCACCGAAAGGCTCCGGAGCTTTCTATCCAGCTCCTCCGCTCCGTCTTCCCCCAGCAGGATGCGGGGCTGGGGACTGTTTTCTCGCTTTCTCAGCGCTTCTTCATAACCTTTAAGGGCGGCAAAGGGCATGAACTGCTTGGCTCTGTCCTGTCTGTTCATGCCCGATGGCCTCCGATCTGTCCGTTTCTTTCTATGGCCGTAGCGCCCTCTTCCAGATCCATGGCTTTAAATATGGAGTTCTTACCGTACTTTTGCTTTATGTCTGCCACAGCATTCATCATCTGTTTTTCCTCCTCGCTTTCCCTGCTTTCGGTAAACATGTTTAGCTGAAGGCATCCGTCGCTTACCGTATTGTTAAAGGTCAGGGTCAGTCGTTTTACCATAGCGTGCCTGCTGACTATTCTTTCAAAGAGCCTGCCTGCGTGCTCTACTATGAGCTTCGGCGAAGCGGTGGCAAAGGGCAGCCCTATGGTTCCTCTTGCCGAGGGCAGACCTTCTCTCTTGGAATATCCCACATAAAGGTGTACCGAATCTGTAACCAGACCCTTTGATGCCAGTTCAAGACACAACCCATCGGTCATCTCACACATCACCAGCTTTGCTTTATCATAGGTATAGTCTTCGGCCAGCACCTGACCGCTGCTCATACTGTGAGCTTTGGGCTTGTATGCTTTGATGTCGTCCATCGTTACAGTTTCCCTTCCCCAAGCGTGGTCTATTATTAGCTCCGCATCTACACCGAAAACCTTATACAGCATTTTCGGATCTGCCTGCGCTATCTGTTTCATGGTATATATGCCGTATTTTGCCAGTCTCTCCGAAATGCCCTTTCCTATGCGCCAGAAGTCTGTCAGCGGTCTGTGTTCCCAGAGCGTATCTCTGTAATCGTTTTCATCAAGAATTCCTATGTGATTTGCGGAGTGTTTGGCTGTAATGTCCAGAGCCACCTTGGCAAGATAGAGGTTGGTGCCTATGCCGCAGGCTGCGCTTATCTTTTTTTCCTTCATAATTTTATCCATTATGGTCTGTGCCAGCTGCCGCGGACTCATTCCGTATAAACCCAGATAGTCGGTCACATCCATGAACACCTCATCAATGGAGTAGACATGTATATCGCTTTTGTCTATATATCTCAGATAGATTTCGTATATATCCGCAGAGTAGTCGATATAAAGCTGCATTCTGGGTCTCGCCCTTATGTAGTTTATACCTTTGGGAATTTCGAATACTCGGCACCTTCCCGGCACTCCCAGCTTTTTCATTGCGGGAGACACTGCAAGGCATATGGTCTTATCCGTTCTCTCCGGGTCTGCCACCACAAGGTTGGTTGTGAAAGGATCCAGCCCCCGCTCCGCACACTCCACCGACGCATAAAATGATTTTAAATCTATGCACATGTATGTTCTGTTTTCTCCCTTTTCTTCTGCACCGCTGTCGATATTGCTGATCTTGTGGCTGCTCATTGTTTTTGCCTCCCCTGCTTTTGTCAGGCAACTTCTTTTGCCTCCTGGTTACATTATATCGAACAAATGTTCTTTTGGCAAGTGGAAATCTGTCCGGGGGTTTTATGCATTTTTTTCGTGCGAAACCCGCAAACCATTGAAACTAAAAGCAAAATCGGAAAAAGTGCCAGCCCGAACCGACAAAAAACACCGAAACCTGCGGCGAAATCGGTGTTTTCTCAATGTTCATATACAATTCCCGGTTTTAGCGGGATTACTTTTTCTCATTTAGGTATTTTTTATGCGGGTTTCAGCCATTGGTCAGAAAATTTTGCATAAAAGGGTCCTTTCCGCCCAGAAGGAGCATGCGCAAAGTGTATGCCACCCCTTCATCATCGTTTGACGGTGCCGTAATGTCAGCATCCTCAAGGATGTCTGCAGTGGCGTTTTCCATAGCCACACCAATACCGGCCTCTCTTATCATAGTACCGTCATTTGGGCTGTCCCCGAAGGCCATAACATTCTCCATTGTCAAGCCTTTCATACGGCATAGCTGCCAGAGGGCTGAGGCCTTACTGGTAGTCTCGCCTCCCACCTCCAGATTATGATAGGTGGAGGATGTGAGAGTTATGCCTTCAGCTTTTTCTAAAGCAGCCTTCATTTCAGCTTTGTCCTTCTGAAACTCAAACTGAATATTCACATTCTCTATTGAATCGGCGTGCTTCAGCCAGAAGTCATAAATTCCATCTACCGGCTCTCTGGTGCGCAATATGTATTTGGCTGACAGATAAGAGGAACCGTGCTTTTTTACATCCTCGTAAAGCTCCCTGTCAACATAGGCTCTGCCCTCGGTGAACACCTCCACGGGAAAAGCTTTCTCCATAAGCATATCCCGCACCCGCAAAATTGCGTCTCTGTCCGCATAATTTGAATACAGAAACTCTCCCGTAAGGGGCCTTACTATGTGTGCGCCGTTGGAAATTATCACATACTCAAGTCCTTTTATGGCTTTCACCTGCTCCGGCAATGCAGAATAAGGTCTTCCCGTGGCGATAACCACATCTAAGCCACGAGCTATTACTTCCTCCAGCGTTTCTTTGGTACGGCGTGTCAGACCGTTTCGGGTCAGAGTGGTCCCGTCAAGGTCGAGAGCAATAAGCTTTATTTTATCCAGTCCGGGCGAGCCTTTTAATTTAAAAATATCCACTCTCAAAATCCCCCTTTTATTGCTATTTCAGACAATCCAGAAACTCCTGATTATACTTTCTCACCTGCTTCATGGTGGCGGAGCCGTCATGTCCCGGATAAATGGTATATTCGTTGGACCACTTGTCTATTACATTGCGGCAGGATTCCGCCATATCACGCGGCGAACCGTCTGCCAGATCCGTCCTCCCAAGGTCGGTATCAAAAATGGTATCTCCCGTAAACACCACTTTGCTCTTTTCGGAAAGTATGCAGACAGAACCTCTCGTATGCCCCGGCGTGTGAAAAATCTTCAAGGCTTCTCCGTCAAGGTCCAGCACATCGCCGTCCTTAAGCTGTCTGTCTACTTCCCCCTTGTATACATGGGCATCCGTCTCATGCATCATTACAGGGGCTCCGAAGTAATCTCTTATTTTGGCTGCACCTCCCACATGGTCGTGATGATGATGAGTGAGGATGACGCCCAGCAGGCTGAGACCCTCCTTTTCCACATAATCTATAAATTTCTTAGGCTCATAGCCCGGGTCTATGATATAGCAGCCGCCTTTTTCCCAATTGCTGATGATATAACCGTTGCTTTCAAGACTTCCGCCTACAAATCTTTTTATCTTCACTTTTTATTCTCCCTGAAAAACATAAATAATTTTTTCTTTATATTGTACAATAAAAGCAGCACACTTGCAAATTTTATATAATGTGGTACAATGAAATGTACATTTAAAATTAAAATAATTTTCGAGGTATGTTAAATTATGAGGATTGCAATTGTAGGGGCAGGTAAACTTGGTCTTAAGGTAATCAACGCTCTGGTAGGCGGAGACCATGCTATAACAGTATTCGATGTAAACGAGTCTGTCCTCAACAAGATAGGGCAGCAGTACGATGTTATGACCGTAGCGGGAAACGCCAAGCAGATAAGCCTGCTTAAGGAAAGAGGTATCGGAAACTTTGATTTTCTCATCGCCTGTACCGACAGCGACGAGCAGAATATCGTAGTGGCCGCCTTTGCTAAAAAGCTTGGCTGCTCCAAAGTCATCGCCAGAGTCCGCGACCCTGAGCACATGAATCAGATGGACTTCATCATGGAGACCATGAACATAGACCATATCGTAAATCCTGACCTTTCCATCACCAAGGAAATATACAAGTATCTCGTGGAAAAATATACGCTGACCAACGGAATTTTTTCAAGCGGCAAGGTTTCGCTGGTACAGTTTAAAGTGCAGAAATACAAAAAACTTGTGGGGCTTTCCATGGTGGAAGTCAGCAAGGTGCTGCCTAATATGCTGGTGGTGGCTATTTCCAGAAACGGCAAGATTATCATTCCTCACGGCAAAACCGTAATCGACGACCACGATACCCTTTACCTCATCGGAGAAAAATCAGAAATCGTCGAGCTCCACAAGAAGGTTCACGAAAAAGGAAAATATACCAATCTCCAGAAAGCTATGATTATAGGCGGAGGAAAGACCGGTTTTTACCTTGCAGGAAAGCTGGCTGAGTTCGGTATTGCCGTAAAGCTCATCGAAAAGAGCAAGGAGCGCTGCTATTACCTTTCCACTCATCTTGACGATGTTATGGTGCTCCACGGAGACGCTACCGACACCACCCTTCTGGAAGAGGAAAACCTGGACGAAATGGACGCCTTTGTCGCCGCTACGGGATTTGACGAGGAAAACCTGCTTTTAGCCCTGATTGCAAAGCAGCGGGGCGTAGAGGATGTTATATCCAAGGTCAGCCACCAAAGCTACAAGGACCTCATCGAGAAGATGGGCATCGACATGGCCCTTAACCCTCTTGATATAGTGGCGAGTACCATCCTCAGATATATTCAGGGTTCAAAGAAAATCATCGCCTCCCTGCTCATTCAGGGTCAGGCAGAGATTATGGAGATTATTGCCTCAAACGATATGAAGCTGGCAAATGTTCCTCTCAAGGATGTGGATCTTCCCGACGGTGTTCTTATCGCCGCAATTCACAGAGGTCAGCAGGTTATAATTCCAAACGGCGATACTAAAATTTTGGAGGACGATAAGGTTACTATCTTCTGTCTTCTTACGGATATCGGCGAACTTGAAAAGCTGTTTACGGCTAAAAAAGCATTCTTGTAATGCAGAAAGGAGCTTGCAATGCGCGGCAAGCATAAGGATTTTGTCAGAATTCAGGGCGCTGTGCTTCTGATTCTGGCGGCAGCCATGACCATACCTTTCATATTGGCTCTGTGTTACGGGGAAAAGACATCTGCTGCAGCCTTTGGCTCAGTCATATGTTTCTGCCTCCTTGCAGGCATGCTGATAAGAATTATCATTAAACCTTCTCCGGAAAACTTTAAATCCAGAGACGGGTTTTTTGTTGTGTCATTAACATGGCTGGTGTGTTCTCTTGTCGGGGCAGCCCCTTTTGTAATCTCCGGAGCCATTCCAAGCCTCGCAGACGCAATTTTTGAGTCCTGTTCCGGCTTCAGCACCACAGGGGCTTCTATTCTGTCCGATATAGAGGCTCTTCCCAAATCCATTCTTTTCTGGCGTTCCTTTACCCACTGGCTGGGAGGCATGGGAATAGTCGTCTTTGTAATGGCGCTGCTCCCTGCCCTTGGCATAAGCGGTCAGATGGTGGCCTATGCCGAGACACCCGGACCCATCAAGGATAAGGTTACCGCTCGTTTTTCCGATACTGCCAAAGGGCTTTACAGGCTGTATATAGGACTTACGGCTGCGGAAGCAATTCTGCTGAGGATTGGAGGTATGAGCTGGTATGACGCCTTCCTCCACACCTTCGGGACAGTGGGCACGGGCGGATTTTCCAACTACAATAGCAGTGTTGCTCACTTTACCAGCCCGTATATACAGATTGTTATAATCGTCTTCATGGTGCTTGCGGGAATGAACTTCAATCTTTTCTATGTGGGAATAATCCAGAAGCACGGACTTAAAACCGTTTTCCGCGACGATGAAACTAAATTTTACCTTTCGGCAATGGGCGTCGCCACGCTGGCGATTTTCATATATAACAATATTATGGACGGCTTCCGCCATGCAGGCGGCACTCTTTTGAGCGCTGCTTTCCAGGTAGCTTCCGTCACAACAACTACCGGATATGCCACCGACGATTTTGACCTGTGGCCTACTTTCTCCAAGATGGTTATTTTCGCCATGTTCTTCTTCGGCGGCTGTTCAGGCTCCACCGGGGGCGGCATAAAGTGCGTGCGCATGCTTGTCTGCCTTAAGCTTTTAAGGAGAAGCTTTTCACTCAAAATACATCCTAATAGAGTGGTGTCTCTTTCCCTTAACGGAAAAGAGCTTTCTGCGGAGGTTGTTATCAAGATAACAAACTTCGTATTCACATATATTGCGGTACTGTTTGCGGGAACCATGCTGCTTTCCTTTAACAACATGGATTTCGTTTCTACCCTTTCGGCAGCCGCCAGCTGTCTGGGCAATATAGGACCCGGATTTAATCTGGTAGGTCCGACTATGAATTATGCGGGACTTACGGACTTTTCAAAATATGTCTGCTCTTTCCTCATGCTTGCAGGTAGGCTGGAGCTGTTTACCGTGTTCACTCTGTTTTCAAAGTACTACTGGAATTCAAATCGTGTTTAGAGAGGTTTAAAGGTTTAAAATGCATATAAACTATAGGGTTTACATCAAAATACTTGGATTTCTCACCTCCATGGCAGGACTGGGAATGCTTCCGTGCGTCGCTGTGGGTATGCACTTCGAGGAATGGTCTGCCTCCGGCTCCCTGTTTTTTACCTCCATCGTATGCATTTCAATAGGATTTGTTGTACTCACTCAGCTCAGAACCAACAAAATCAGTCTCAGATTTCACGAAGGCTGGCTTATTGCCTGCATAAGCTGGGTTTACTGCTCACTGCTGGGCGCTGTTCCCTTTTATTTCTGCGGGATGGATTATACCATCATCGGCTCGTTTTTTGAAGCGGTAGCCGGATTTACAACCACCGGCTGCTCCGTCTTTGACATAAACGAGATGCCTAAGTGCATAATGATGTGGAAAGCCGTGGCAAGCTGGTTCGGCGGCATGGGTATTCTGGTGTTGATCGTATCCATTTTTCCGGCGCTGGGAATCAGCGGTCAATCCATTGCTTCTGCAGAGACTACCGGACCTACAATTGCCAAGCTGGACGCAAAGTACGCTGATACGGGAAAATTCCTCTATCTGGTATACATTGGCTTTACCGCAGCTGAATTTATTCTGCTGGCTCTGGGACCTCTTGACTGGTTCGATGCCCTCATAACCACCTTCAGCAGCGTAAGTACCGGCGGACTTGTCATTA
>JAEDNK010000020.1 GCA_016302545.1 Bacillota bacterium | reverse complement strand
GAACATAATTGCTTATAATTATAATCGGAAATAAAACAGACCGGCTTTCAGAGCCGGTCTTGATTTTACAGTCGTTACAGCGCTTCCATGCCTGTATTAAGAGAATGCTTTACGCGGTCTGCTTCCTCGGCAGCCTTGGCGTTGTTCCACTGGTCCATGGTGCCTACAAGGTATCCTGTGATGCGGCGGATTCTCTCAAAAGGCACCTGCTCGAACTCGTAATTGAGGTCGGCGTATTCGCCGTCAATGTTGATGTCGAGAGTTTTGAGCTTTCTGTTATATTTGTTTTCCAGATAGTCTACATAAGCCGCCTGCTCTTTAAGCGGGGCGTTTCCTGTGATTCTTACAGACATGTGATACCTCCTAGTTATGTCAATATTTAGTCGTTTTTTCTTTGATGTATCTATTATATACCTATATCTAGTGTTTTTAAACAGTAAAATTCAAAAAATCTCTAAACAAAATCAGAAGCAGATTGTTGTTGTATAAATCCCCTGCAATTACGGAACTATCCAGCCACCCCATGACGGCTTCGCAGTGTTCAGGCATAAACAGCCCAACCGCGGGAAGAAGCAGAGCCAGAAAGACGAATACATTAAGAACGCCAAGTACAGCGCCTAGGAGAAGCCCCAGAAGCCAGTCCATAGCGCCGACAAAGCCTTCATTATTTCTATGTGAAAAAGCGCTGCATACCAGTGTCAGCACGCCTCTCAGCAAGAAGATAATGGCAGCAAAGCACAGTATAGTCAGCAGCAGACCTGTAATTTTTGCTGAACCGTCACTTATCAGGGCCTCTGTGCCGTAACCTGGGGCGACTCCTTTAAAGAGATCGGGCAAAGCCATATATATGTCAGAGCTTTCCCATTTAGAGGAAAGTCCGTCGCCTATCTTTTCTGCAATGACCGCCCCTGCGGCAGTATCACTCATAAGCCATTCCGCAAGGTCGTCACAAAACAACCATGCAATGACAAGGGAGACAAACCCTTTGAAAAAGCCTACCACAGACATGGCGAATCCCTTACGCATTGTAAGGAAAATTGTCAGCACCATTACCGCTAAAATCATAATATCCGCAGCCATAAAAATAACCCTCGCACAAACCGTCAGCTTATCGCATAGGTTTAAAAAAGCAACATATTATTTACTGAAATGTATAATGATATTTTACTAGAAAAATGAAGATAGCGCAAGCTTTATCGAGGAGGTTGGCATGGGAGGCATGGGAGAGCAGTACGGACCATACGTTGTATATTTTTTGAGTCAGCTTTTGCAGAAGCGCCAGGCGATGGAAGCAAAGGAGCACCAAGCAGAAATTAAAGAAGGAGAAGCGAAAAAAGAAAACGTATGTGGGGAGAAGGCGACATATTTTGCCGGTGATGAGACGGCAGCACAGTGGCACAGACAGGAGGATGTGGAGATATTAAAGCAGTTTTGCAGAGAGGGGTACGCTCAGGCAAAAAAACACGGACATTTTATAGTGGGAACCGGTGAAAAGGGAGATTTTATAGGAATCCCCGGGCGCTTTCTCATAGAGGAACAGCCTGCGGGAGGAGCGACGGGATTTATTCTATGGCAGCCTCTGGCGGGAGGAGAAGAGCTTTATGAGGACCTTGAGAAAATCGATGAGGAGACGGCAAAGAGTGTATTCGGGTACTGGATTGCTGCCATAGACAGCAAAACCCTTAAGATTAGCGAGGTCTGGTAATTACAAAAACCGTAGAAGTTTTTTTAACGAGTTTTTTCTGAGATGGTTTTTGTATGCAAAATCCAGTTGAATATTTTGCAAAAATATGATAGCATATATGAATGTATGGATAAGTTTATGTTAGAAGCCCTTGCAGAGGCCCGAAAGGCAGCAGCAAAGGGTGAAATTCCTGTCGGAGCTGTCATAGTAAAGGACGGAGAGATAATCGGCAGAGGACACAATTCAACAGAAACGGACAGAGATACCACCGCCCATGCAGAAATGTTGGCCATTAGGCAGGCCTCTAAATATCTAGGGGAAACCCTGGGCTGGCGAAGGCTGACAGGCTGCGATATGTATGTGACCATGGAGCCGTGTGCCATGTGCGCAGGTGCGATAGTTTGGGCGCGAATAGAAACCCTGTATATAGGAACTATGGACCCCAAGGCAGGTGGATGCGGTTCTGTCTTTAATATAGTGCAGGAACAGAAACTCAACCATTACGTTGACATAGTACAAATAGAAGGCGGCCCCATTAAAGAGGAATGTCAGGAGATAATCCGCAGCTTTTTCAGAGAGCTCAGGGACCGAAAAAAACTTACTAAAGAGAAATCGGAGGACGCGAAACTATGAAAAGAACAGGCCGTATTTTAAGCCTCGTAATTATTTTGGTAATGATGATGACAGCTTTATGCTTTGCAGCCCCGGCAGAGGACGCGGAGCAGACAGAAATAAAGGGAGGACTGACCCTGCTGGATACATATCCAAAGGACGGTTCCAAGGGTGCGTCGATAGAGAACATGTCCGTAAAGCTGTACTTTGACAGCGAATTCACAGAGGGCGTGTTAAAGAAAGCAAACGACAGCGCCATTCAGTTTATCGGACCTGAAGGAGAAAAGCTCCCTACCAGAGTACTCTATAACCCTAAGGAAAAAGACGTAGTGCTGGTTATTGTAGACAACGACAAGGATGGAAAGATAATAACCGGTAAGGGAAACTCAGAGTATACCCTTAAGGTTTCGGGAACCCTCAGAGACGACAAGGGCAACACCCTGGGAGAGGACAAGACCATTAAGTTCACAACCCTTAACCAGAGTGCAAACAACATGATAAATATGCTGATGATGTTCGGTATGTTTGGTGCAATCATGGTTATTTCAATGAGAAGCGCTAAGAAGGAGGCACAGAAGCAGCAGAACGCCAAAAAAGACGATAAGGTCAATCCATATAAGGAAGCCAAGAGAACAGGCAAGTCCGTAGAAGAAATCGTTGAACAGGACCAGAAGAATAAAGCCAAGCAGGCCGAAAAGGCTGCAAGAAAGGCCGCAAGGGAAGCTGAGTATGACGACGATTACCTTGAGGAGGGCGTTTACAGGGTAAAGAACCCTCGTCCGATTGCAGCGGCAGGCGGCAAGTACATCACAGGAAGAAAGGCTGAAGCGGAGGCAAAGAGAGCCGAAGAGGAGGCGAGAGAAGCCAAGCAGAAGCAGTACAAGGCTAAAAAGGGCAAGGGCGGAAAGAAAAAATAGTTAATAATAAAAAGGGCGGATGAGAGGGGTTCCTCTCATTTTGCCTATAAAGGCGCATGAGGTTTATTATGACAAAAGAGGGAAGGGAAGCAGCAGAGCTTAATCTCAGGTCCTTTGCCAAGGTCAATCTGTCTCTTGATGTTACGGGAGTCAGGGAAGACGGATATCACACGGTGGAAACGGTGATGCAGCAGGTGTCTCTACATGATGAAATAAATATCAGGTGGGAACCCCATCAGGGGCAGGAATTTGGGATAGCGGTTTCAAACAGTAAGCCCTATTTACCTACAGACAGCAGGAATTTGGCATACAGAGCCGCACTCATTATGGCAGAGCAGGCGGAAAGGCTTTTGGGCGAAAAGCCGGTGGGCACGGTGCGAATACACATCAATAAGCGCATCCCCGTGGCAGCAGGACTTGGAGGTGGCAGCGGAAACGCAGCAGCCGTAATGATAGGTCTGAATAGATTATGGAGGCTGAGGCTGGATACTCGCAGCCTGTGCAGACTTGGGACTCCTCTGGGAGCCGATGTGCCCTTTTGCGTGCTGGTACAAAACAGCAGATATACCTGCGCCATGGGAACAGGAATAGGAGACGTTCTTACACCGATAAAAAAGGGAATGGATAAGCATATAGTGCTGGCAAAACCGGCATTCGGAGTGTCCACAGGAGAGGTCTTTCGCGAGATTGACAGCTGCCCGCCGGAGGAAAGGCCCGATAGCGAAGCTTTGCTTGCGGGGCTGCAATTAGGCAACATGGGCAAAGTGTACAGAAATATGATAAACGTGCTGGAAAGCTATACATTGAAAAAATATCCGGAGGTTCAGAAGCTAAAGGAAAGACTTGCTGCAGCAGGCGGCGCAAAAAAGGTTCTGATGAGCGGCAGCGGACCTACAGTAATAGGAATATATAATCACTACGGAGCGGCGCGGAGAGCCTGCCTTGAAATGAGAGATCAGGGCTATGAGGCATATTGGGCGCACACAGGAAAGGAACTTAGAGGAGAGAGAAATGTTAAACTTTGATTTGCAGAACCACAGACCCCTTAGAGAAATCGTATACGAAGAGTTAAAAAGACAGATACTCATAGGAGAAATTGCCCCGGGGACCAGAATGATGGAGGTGGAGCTTGCCGACGATATGGGCGTAAGCCGCACTCCTGTAAGGGAAGCCATCAGAAAGCTGGAGAAGGAAGGGCTCGTGACAATCGAGCCGCGTCGGGGAGCTTACGCTTCGGATATTTCTATCAAGGATATGGTAGATGTAATGGAGGTCCGTCAGGATTTGGAAGGAATGGCGGCGGGGCTAGCTGCAATCAAAGCTACCGATGAAGAGAAAGAGGAATTGAGGAGGGCAACCG
Source organism: Bacillota bacterium (assembly GCA_016302545.1). Classification (GTDB taxonomy): domain Bacteria; phylum Bacillota; class Clostridia; order Peptostreptococcales; family Anaerovoracaceae; genus SUG1106. Next base: position 13,360 of record JAEDNK010000020.1, on the reverse strand, counting down.
AGGCATACAAGGCTGCTGTGGAATCGGGCAATATTCAGGAAATCATCAAGTGGGATGAAGCCTTCCACAAGAAAATCGTAAGCTGCAGCGGAAACAAAACCCTTATACAGCTGGTTTCACAGGTGCAAGAGCTGGCCCTGAGATTCAGATATATTTACTACGATGATTTTTCAAGATTTGAAGGTCAGCCCATGGAGCATAAGGAAATAGTTGAAGCTATTTTAAGCAACGACGCAGAAAAAGCAAGAAAAGCCGCCGACGAGCACATTTCAAGACTTAAGGAGTTTATAATCAAGGAAGGCGAAAGCGTTTTCCACGGCAATCACGGCAATAACAGCAATCACGGAAGAAACCCGCAGTAAGCGGGTTTTTTTGACGGATAAACATAAAAGGAGACCTCGGCGAATAGATTGTAGCAAGACCAAGTTTGGAAAGGGGAAAAGCTATGACCTACGAAAAGGATATTCCGGATTACGCCATGGTTCCGGCCAGAGAGATAGAAGAAAAGGTTATTGTGCCGGTTGCGGGAAACGCAATATACACGCCGGTGCAGGTGACAAATATTACAGAAAAGCCTAAGACAGTCATTACCATTGAGGAGGACATTCTGGTGCCTGACACCAAGCCCGACCTGAGGGAAATCCTGCTCATCGACGGCAGCCCTCGTCTTTCCTCCCGGGAAATAGATCGCATAAACAAAACCGACGACTACATAGGTCTTTCCGGAGAGGTGGAGCTGCAGACACTTTACGTTCCCGAAAACAGGCAGGCAGCGGGACCTGTGATAGCCGTTCAGACCAGAGTTCCCTTCAAGGAAAGGTGGCACACGGATATAGCGGCCGGAGCCACTCTGATAATGGATTGCCGGACGGAAAAAATCGAGTACATGGTTATCAACGAGCGAAAGTACCGCGTCAAAATCACTCTGGCAGTCATGGCAAGAGAATGTGTTGATCGCAAAGTCGATATTTTCGAGGGCATAAACGGAGAGGAAATTCAGATGCTAAAGGAAAGGGTGGAGCTTACGGGAATTGCCCTCCGAAAGAAGGATGCCCTTTCCATAAGTGAAAATCTGCAGATAAAGGAAGAAGGCAATCCGGAATCAATTCTTAAGCAGGACATAAGCGTGGTGGAAAACTACAAGCAGGTCACGGCAGAAAAGGTAGTGGTTAACGGCTTTATTTTCGTAAACCTGCTGTATACGGTAACGGGAGAGCCTGCATGGGAATGTATAAGGCAGGCGCAGGAAAGAGTGGAATTTACCCAGTTCATACCTGTAAAGCAGCAGGGCGCAGGCAGCGGAAGCCTGTGCTTTGACGGCAGCGGTCTACGGGTCAAGCTTGTACAGGACGAGGAGCTGGGAGAGATTTTCCGCCTCGAGGGAGAAATCATAACATATGTGGAGCTATATGCCGGCACGCAGAGAGAAATAATCGTGGACGGATACCACAGGGAGAAGGATTTTATCTGTGATTTTAACTGGGAAAGGAGCCGCACGCCGGTAACCTTTGCTGTAGGAGAGTCTTCGGTCAGGGAGATAATTTCGCCGGACTCAGCCTACGGTGAGATAGATAAAATATTGTACACCATGGCAGAGCTTATGGAGGGCGAAAGCCGCGGTGAGCAGGGAAAGGTCATCACCGAGGGAATGCTCAGAGCCAATATGATATGTATGTCCCTTAGAGAGGAGGATGAGCCCCAGCTGTTTTCCGTAAGGCAGGAAATTCCTTTCCGTGTGGTTGCAGCGGTGCCGCAGATGACAGGAGAAGAGATAATAAAGACGGATATACATGCAAAGGACATCTGGGCGGAAAAGATAAACGGCAAGCAGCTGGAGTTTAATGCCTCCGTCATGGTCAGCGCTGAAATAATGCGGGAGGTGACCTTCAAGGTTCTGGCAAATCCGGCTTTTGAGGAGAGCACGGTAAAAGAGGCGATGGCGCCTATGACGGTTTATGTTACAGGGGAAGGTGACAGCCTTTGGAAGATTGCCAAGAAATTCAAGACGTCCGTTGACTCAATCAGTAAACTGAATCAACTGGAGGACGAGGAAATTTCCGAAGGTCATAAGCTGCTTATAATAAGGTAAAAAAAAGTCCAAACAAAATATTTACGGCAGGCTGTATTAAATGCAGCCTGCTTGTCTATACTCTCTTTGAAACAAGGGGGTACAAGATGAAACTTAGAGGATTAAAGATATATTTTTTATTGATGATGTTTGTTGTGGGATTGTGTATGGCTGATTACATACCTAAGGCCCAGGCCGCTCGTGCAGAGGTAAGCCGGATTCAGGAGATTCAGTGGCCCGCTGACGAGGAGGGTATGATAAACGAATACGAAGGAATAATCAGATTCCACGTCATTGCAAACAGCGATTCCGATGAAGATCAGGAACTCAAATTCAAGGTGAGAAACCGGGTGCTTGCCAAGGTGCAGAACGCATTGGAGGGAAGCTCAAGTGCGTCCCGGACCAGAGCTTATATAGAGGGAAACCTTGAGGAGGTTGAAGCCTGCGCCCGGCAGTGCGTCAGGGCAGAGGGCTATGACTATAATGTAAAGGCACGGATAGGTGTTACCGCCATTCCGGCTAAACAGTATGATGATGTGTACTTTCCGGCAGGCAGCTACGAGGCGCTTACCATCACCATCGGAGAAGGCAAGGGTCAGAACTGGTGGTGTGTTGTTTTTCCTCCTTTATGCCTCGTAGACGCCAAGGAAAGCGGTTATGAAAAGATGTTCGATGAGGATTATCAGGGGCGATTGGTACTGAAATCCAAGGTGGCTGAGCTGCTGAGGAAAGGCGGGGTCAAAAAAGAATAGATAATTGAGCAACAAAAGAGCAGGGCGGGTATCCCTGCTCTTTCGCTGTTTATCATGTGTTTGGAGAAGTATATGAAAAAGAATTAGCTTTCCATGCCTTTTCTTGTTTCCTTAATTGTCTTTGCTCGTGATTTCGTGGGCAGCCTGCAGCTTAACCTTGATCTTTATCGGCTCGTTTTCCCTTATTACGGTAAACTCGACGGTATCTCCTATCTGATAGCTCTGAATGGTTTTTACAAGCTGGGAGTCGGAAGTTATTTTGACGTCATCGACATAATAGACCAGATCTCCTGCCTGAAGTCCCGCCTTCTTAGCGTTCTCGCCCGTCACCTCCTGGATATAAACACCTGTGATTGATACTCCGTACTGCATAGCCTTCTGAGGCGAGGTCAGGTCTACGATGGTGATGCCTGCCGCAGGTCTTCCCTCTACATAGCCGTTTTCAATGAGGGATTTGACTACTGTGGAAACCTTGTCACAAGGAATTGCAAAGCCAAGACCTTCAACATCAGAACCGGAGGATTTTGCCACTACGATACCTATGAGATTGCCGTACTGGTCAAACAGACCGCCGCCGGAATTGCCAGGGTTAATGGAGGCGCTGGTCTGAATCAGGGTCATAGTCTTGCCGTCAAGGGTTATTTCCCTTTCCAGAGCGCTTATAATACCCTCTGTGGCAGTTCCAGAAAGGGTTCCCAGAGGATTACCGATAGCAACCACGAGATCGCCCACATTGAGGTCTTCCATGGTGCCGATTGCAACAGGAGTAAGGCCTGTCTTATCGATTTTGATAACAGCCAAATCGGTCTGCTCGTCTGAAGCCACCAGATATGCCTCATATTCGGAGCCGTCATATAACGTAACCTTTATAGTATTGGCGTCTTCAATGACATGGCTGTTTGTGATGATGTAGCCGTCCGCGCTGTATATTACTCCGCTGCCTGCACCTTGGGTTACATACTGGCGAAGCCATGAATCTGTTGCCACGGATTCTGTGGAAATAGCAACTACGGAATTCTCATTTTTAGCTATGATTTCCTGAACTGAAAGCTCGCTTCCCGTAGCCTGCGCCAGATTGTAGTTTGTAGTTGTAATGGTCTTGTCAATCACAGAGCCCCCGAAACGGCTCATGGCAAGGGCATAGGCACCGGCGCCTATTGCAGCCGACAGCACCATGCAGATTATGAGTGTGATAGCAAAGGCTTTTCTTGTCACATAGACGGGAGCTTTCTTCTCTCTTGAAGCTCTTTTTGGAGCCTCGGCAGAGTCTGCGTACATTGATTTGCTCTCTTCGCGCTTTTCTTCGTATTCAAATTTATCCCAATCGTCCATATTGCGGCCTCCTTGTATTAGTTGTTTCTGAATTTACCCAAATTATAATCGGATTTTGTGTATTTCCTGTGTAAAAAATATGTGAAATATGATAAAATAACTTGTTGAGGATATAAATATTATGGAAAGATGCTTTATAGAATATACAAGGTGGAAATCTATGGAATTGCCGGAGGACTTGGCGGCGGAGCTTGCGCAAATCCAAGGGGACAGAGACGAGATATACGATAGGTTTTGCAAAGACATCGCCTTCGGCACGTCGGGGCTTCGAGGCAAGATGGGCGCGGGTACAAACCGCATAAACTCTGTAGTGCTGAGAAAGGCTACCATGGGGATTGCCCGTTATCTGACGGAGCGTTATGAGAGACCTAAGCTGGTCATAGGCTTTGACACAAGAATAAATTCAAAGGAATATGCGGCCTCCGTAGCTCAGGTTTTTGCAAGTCATGGAGTGGATGCCTATATTTTTGGTGAGGCTACTCCCGTGCCGGTGGTGTCTTTTGTCGTTCGTCATCTCAGGCTTAACGGTGGCATTATGATTACTGCCAGCCACAATACAAGGGAGTACAACGGCTATAAGGTGTATGACCACTTTGGAAACCAGATAGACAATGCCAAGGCGAGGCTTGTGGAGGAATATATAAGAAAGGAAGACCCTTTCTGCAGCGATAAAACCCGAGAAGACGGCTGCGTTACCGTCTTGGAGGAGGGCGTAAAGGAGGCATATCTGGAGGCTGTCAGAAAAAACACGCTTTTGTGGGACGAGCCTGACACATGTGGCGATGCCTTTTCGCAGCTCAAGGTGTGCTATACACCTTTGAACGGAAGCGGGCTCGGATATGTGATTAAGGCATTGGAGAGCCTGGGCGTGGGAGAAGTGGATGTGGTAGAGAGCCAAAAGGAGGCTGACGGGAATTTTCCCACCTGTCCTTCACCTAATCCGGAAAACGACGCTGCCTTTGCGGAGGCTCTGAAGATGTGCGCCGCCCAGGGGAATAAATATGATTTGATACTCGCCACAGATCCGGACAGCGACAGAATGGGGGCTGCGGTTTTGACCGACGGAAGCTATTGCAAGCTCAGCGGCAATCAGGTCGGCGAGCTGATGTTTGACTATATTTTGAGATGCAAAAGCAGGGAAACAGGCGGCGGGAGACTTCCACAGGAAGCTGTGGCCATCAAGAGCTTTGTCAGTTCGCCGCTGACAGAGGAGATGGGCAGAGCTTACGGAGTAAAGGTAAAGAATGTATTTACAGGCTTTAAAAATATTGCCCTGGAAATGGAGCGCCTTAAAGGGGAGGGCAGAGCCGGGGACTTTCTCTTCGGCTTTGAAGAAAGCCTGGGATACCTTTACGGCGATTACACCCGTGACAAGGATGGAATTATGGCCTGCCAAATGCTATGCCTTATGGCGGCGGAGCAGAAGGCTGCCGGAAAAACATTGACGGACAGGCTGGAGGAAATATATGAGCAGTACGGGTACACGGAATCCATCACAACGGCGCTGGTATATAAGCAGGAAAAAGACAGGGGGAGAATGCTCCTTCTGGTCAAGTCTCTCTTTGCAGGCGGGCTTAAGAGCTGTGAGCACTTAGGAAAAGCCATAAAAAAGGAATACTGCTACAGGCAGCAAAACATGTACTGCGCAGACCTTGAAGGCGGACACAGAATAATTATCAGACCTTCGGGAACGGAATTAAAGCTTAAAATTTATATCTTTGCCAAAGGCGAGACCAGAGATGAAGCCATCGACAAGGCGGCGCAGCTTTGCGCTATGGTAAGAGAAAGATTGGAAAAGGAAGCAGGAGAAAATGGGTAAGGCTTATACAGGAATAGATAAGAGCGGTTCATACAGGGTATATCTGGCTGTGACAACTGACATTGCTGAGGAGGCTCGCAGAATTCACGACGCCACTCCGGTGGCTGCGGCAGGACTTGGAAGAGTTCTGACCGGAGCAGGTATTATGGGGCTGATGCTCAAAAATCAGTCGGACAAGCTGACTGTAATATTTAAGGGCGACGGTCCGGCAAAACAGATTCTGGCGACAGCCTTTGCTGACGGAAGGGTCAAGGGATACATTGCCAACCCTTACGTAGACCTGCCTCTGAACGAAGTCGGAAAGTTGGATGTGGGCGGCTCTCTTGGAATCGGCGAGCTGACCGTAATAAAGGATCTGGGACTGAAGGAGCCCTACGTGGGGACAATCGCTTTAGTTGACGGCGAGATTGCTGATGATCTGACGGCATACTACTACATTTCCGAGCAGCAGAACACAGCCGTTTCATTGGGAGTAAAGATAAACACCGACTTCTCCGTAATGGCAGCGGGAGGAATGATAATACAGATGCTGCCGGATGCGCAGGAGGGCGCCGTCGATGCGCTGGAGGAGATGCTGGCAGACCTTCCTCCTATAACCGCTCTGGTGGAGGAGGCCACAGGAAAGGCCGGTGGTCAGGGAGAAGAAAAAATTCTTTCGCTGATGATGGAAAGAATCTTCGGAAACATGCCGGAGGAATACGGGGTATCGGGTCTTGAATTCAGAGATTTAAGATGGGAGTGCGACTGCTCGGAGGAAAGGCTGGAGCAGGTTCTAATGACCATAGGAGAAAAGGACCTTACGGATATCATAGAAGAGGACGGGCAGGCTGAGCTGGTATGCCAGTTCTGCTGCAAAAAATATCACTTCGATAAAGAGCGGCTGGAAAGAATTCTGGCAAGCATAAAGCAAGTATAATAGAGTGGAGGTGTTAAGCATGGAAAAGAAGAGGATTGGAATTATTTTTGGCGGTAAATCAGGAGAGCATGAAGTGTCTCTGCTTTCTGCAGCATCGGTTATCAGGGCCATTGATAAGGAAAAATACGACCTGTTTTACATAGGCATAACAAGGAAGGGAGAGTGGTTGGGAGTACCTCAGGTTTTCGGCAGAGACTCTGAAGGAGACCACGACATTACATCGGACATAATCGAAAACGGCTCCTGGGAGAAGGTGGGCGAAGAGATAAACCCCGGCGATCTGGGAAAGTTCATCGATTTTGCACTGCCTATAATCCACGGACCTTACTGTGAGGACGGAAAAATACAGGGACTGTTTGAGACTCTGAACATTCCTTACGGCGGCTGCGGCGTACTGGCTTCCGCGGTGGCAATGGATAAGGCTGTCTCAAAGGAGCTGTTTGAAAAGGCCGGAATTCCGGTATGCAGATATGAGCTGGTTACGCGCAGGGATCTTGCAGAAGATGAAGAAGAATCCTTAGGCAGAATAGAGAAAAAGATTGGCTATCCATGTTTTGTCAAGCCGGCTAACATGGGATCAAGCGTGGGAATCAGCAAGGCTGCGAGCAGAGAGCAGCTGAAAGAGGCCATAAAACTGGCACTGAAATATGATAAGAGAATTGTGATTGAAGAATTTATCGACTGCAGGGAGCTTGAAACGGCGGTGGTTGGAAACGACCGACAGGAAGCTGCGGTAGTGGGAGAAATCCTTCCGTCGGCAGAGTTCTATGACTACAATGCCAAGTACTGTGACGGTGGCGCATCCAAGCTGTGCATTCCTGCGGATATTTCTGAGGAAACCGCCGCTGAGATAAGAAATTTGGCTCTGCGAGCATACAGCGCCATCGACGGAGAAGGCTTTGCGAGAGTAGACTTTTTCATAGACAGAAAAACCGGCAGGGTACTTCTTAACGAGATTAACACAATCCCCGGCTTTACCAAGTACAGCATGTTCCCTCTTTTGTGGGAGGCTACCGGCGTAAAGTACGGAGAGGTCATTGAAAGGATAATAGAACTGGGCTATGAGAGATATAACGCTGAAAATAGTAGGTAAACAGTGCTACGAAAATAAAGAAGAAGACCAGATGGAGTTCATCACCGACGGTCGGCTTTATGTCCGCAACGATTCGGTCTATATGATATATGACGAGAGCGAGGTTTCCGGAATGGTGGGCTGCAGGACCACTCTTAAGGTAAAGGGAGACACCGTAAAGATGCGGAGAATAGGTCACGTGGGCTTTAACGCTGAGCTTTATTTTGAAAAGGGGAGGCGTTTTAGCAGCAGATACGACACGCCTTACGGACCTATGGATGTAGAAGTGCTCACCAGCCGCGTGGAAAACAATCTGGATATGGATGAGCTAAAGGGAAATATAGATATTGAGTACAATGTAAGTCTGGAGGGCCTTGCAGAGGGCAAAAACAGGCTGACCATAGATGTAATGTAAAAGGGTAACAAAAGCTATTAGAAACTAAGGAGAAGAAAAATGCACAAGATAGGTTTTGACGCAGAAAAGTACATTGAAGAGCAATCGAAATATATTCTGGAAAGGATAAATCACCATAACAGCGAAAGGCTGTATCTGGAGTTCGGCGGCAAGCTGGTTCACGACAAGCACGCCATGAGGGTACTTCCGGGCTTTGACGAAAATGCCAAGATTAAGCTGCTGCAAAAGATGAAGGAGCAGGTGGAAATCATTATATGCATTTACTCCGGCGATATTATCAACAGCAAGACACGTCAGGATTTCGGAATAACCTACGATTTAGAAGTACTCAGGCTTATCGACATTTTCAGAAAGAACGACCTTAAGATAAACAGCGTGGTGGTAACCAGATATGAGGACGCTCCGGCGGTCAACATGTTTATCAACAAGCTGGAAAGAAGAGATATCAAAACCTATAAGCATTTTTACACAAAGGGCTATCCTACAGACGTGGAAACCATTGTAAGCGAGGAGGGCTACGGAGCCAATCCTTATGTAGAGGTTACGAAGCCTCTGGTGGTAGTAACAGGTCCCGGCGGCGGCAGCGGCAAGCTGGCCACCTGCCTTTCCCAGCTTTACCATGAATACAAGAGGGGAACCAGGGTAAGATACGCTAAGTTCGAGACCTTTCCTATATGGAACCTGCCTCTAAAGCACCCTGTCAACATCGCTTACGAGGCAGCAACCGCGGATCTTCGCGATGTGAATATGCTGGACTCCTTCCATCTGGAGGCTTACGGCCAGATGGCTGTTAACTACAACCGCGATCTGGAGGTTTTCCCCGTAGTAAAGAGGATTATCGAAAAGATTACGGGAGAGTCCGAATATCAGTCGCCGACGGATATGGGTGTAAACCGCATCGGCCTTTGCATTACCGACGACGAGGTGGTAAAGGAAGCCGCCGTGCAGGAAATAATCAGAAGATTTATGATAGCCAAGTGCGACTATAAGAAGGGTAAGATTACGGAGGACGCGCTGGAACGCTCCGAGCTTCTCATGAAGGAGGTAGGGGCTGCAGAGGAAGACAGAGCAGTAGTTATCCCTGCCCGCGAATACGCCGAATACAAGAGAAATTGTGATAAAAAGTATGTAAATGTAGTCGTAATGGCTATAGAAATGCCTGACGGCAGTATCGTAACAGGCAGAAGCAGCCGCAGAATGGTTGCCGCAGGAGCTGCCGTGCTCAACGCTGTAAAGAAGCTGGCGGGAATTCCCGATGACCTTTATCTCATAGCGCCAAATGTTTTCAAGAGCATACAGGAGCTTAAAGGCGGCGTGCTTCACCATGACAGAACCAGCCTTAATCTGGAGGAAATCCTGACGGCTCTTTCCATATCTGCCGAGAGCAACTCATGTGCAGAAAAAGCCGTGCGCATTCTGGAACAGTTAAACGGCTGCAGAGCTCACTGTACGGCGATTCTCAGTGAAAGGGACGAGCAGACGCTGAGAGCCATGGGCATAGACGTGACCAGTGACCCTGAATATCTGACTACTAACTTGTACTTTGCATAAATTCAAACAGGAGCTTTAACACGAAGATTATATCATGAGCAGAAAAACAGAACGGATAAGAAAGAACAATTCGGCAGAGGGAATGCCTCGTTTTCTTCGGGTAATGGGAAACCTGAAATACAGGCTCATAGTGGAAGGAATAGGAGTAGGTATTCTGGCGGGAATACTGGTTTCGGCCTTTCGCCTTTCCTTGACCAAAATCGATGAAATCAGAGGCGTGCTGCTTGCGGGGGCACAGACTAAGCTGTCATTAGTAATCTGGTGCCTGCTGCTGCTTTTCTTCTTTACAGTATGCGTTTCCTTTATAGTAAGTCGAGAACCTCTGTGCAGCGGAAGCGGCATCCCTCAGGTTAAAGGTGAACTGGAGGGGAAGATAAAGGCAAACTGGCTCAGCGTTATAATTGCAAAATTTATCGGAGGAGTGATGGCTGTGGGCGGCGGTCTTTCTCTGGGCCGCGAGGGTCCCAGCATTCAGCTGGGAGCTATGGTGGGGAAAGGGTTTTCAAGGCTGAGCGGACGCCTGCACTCTGAGGAAAGACTCCTCATGACCTGCGGCGCCGGTGCCGGTCTTGCAGCTGCTTTCAGTGCGCCTCTTGCGGGGGTAGTGTTCACTCTGGAGGAGCTGCACAAAACCTTTACTGCGGAAGTTCTCCTTTCCACCATGGCCTCGGCTATCACCGCAGATTGGGTTGCCTCATACATATTCGGTTTGAGACCTGTATTTTCACTGACCGTTTCCAACAGCCTCCCCTTGTCCCACTACTGGATGGTACTGGTTCTAGGGGTGATAATGGGAGCCTTCGGGGTGCTGTATAACAGGTGTATCGCCTTGTCACAGGACTTCTTCGCAATGCTGAAGCCTGCATGGGTCAAGGCGGCGCTGGCTTTTGGCGTTATAGTGCTGCTGGCTGTTTTTTATCCGCAGGTGCTGGGAAGCGGTCACGATCTGGTGACTTTTGTCGGTGAAGGAGGCGCGGAAGTTAAGGTGCTGCTGGTGCTCCTTTTAGTGAAGTTTGTTTTTTCTGTATTCAGCTTCGGCACCGGAGCGCCGGGAGGAATTTTCTTGCCTCTGCTGGTGCTTGGCGCTGTAACGGGAGGGCTGTTCACCGAAATTGTCAGTCCTCTGGTGGGTTACGCCAATACATACGCTGCCTACTTCGTCATACTGGGTATGGCGGGATATTTTGCCGCCATAGTAAGAGCGCCGATTACAGGCATAATCCTCATAAGTGAGATGACGGGGATTTTTTCTAATCTGCTGCCTCTTGCCATCGTGTCTCTTGCAGCCTATATAACGGCCGAAATCATGGGCGGCGTGCCGATTTACGACCAGCTTCTTGAGAGGCTGCTGACAGGCAGAAAGAACTGCGGAAGCAGTTGCGACAGACGCTATCGGAGAAAAAAAGAGCCGCTGTAGGAATGAGGACAGCGGCTCTCTTTCATCTGTACGCATGTTTCGCAATCTCTGCATCATGGATAAATACGATCTATTTTCACACACTTTCATTTTTAATAAACCGTACAGGGTACGTATGCGCACAGCTCTCTCAAAACACCCTCTATTGATTAAGATAAAAAAACATGACCGATTGTGACAAATTCACCAAATTTTTCTGATTTTTTGTAAATTTTTGTCTGATAGCTTCAAAATTAAACCGCAGGTTGATTTTGTTTGCAGACCAAAAGTACTAACCTTAAAAGGTAAAGATTATTATCCGGAGAAAGAAGTTACAGTAACCGTATGAGCAGAATTTTTGGAGAAGACGATTTTGCGGTCAAGGAAGAGCTTGAAGAGAAGCTTTGGGAGCTTAAGGGATATGTGACCCGCTATCTGAGAGCCCTTGGCATCAAGGATGATATTTTGGATGATGTGGTGCAGGAGACCATGGTGGACGCATGGATGCACATGAATCAGCTGAGAGACGTGAGCCTGATGAAAAGCTGGGTGCGTACTATCGCCAAAAACACAGGGTTTAGGTATATAAAGAAAATCCAACGTAAGCAGATGTGGGAGTTTTCTCTGGAAGCTGCCTCGGAAAGTGCCGCCTTCAAAGAGAATGAGGAAGGGCTTTGCGATGAGCTATGGCGCCATGTGGAAAATATGGAGCTTGAACGGCTTGACAGGCTTTTAAACTGTCTCAATGAAAGGGAGAAGAATATCGTGCTCCTCTACTATGTCTTTCAGCATCCCTTTACCGAGGTGGCAAAAATCGTAGGAGAATCTTACGCCAATACGAGAAAGATTTCGTCGAGGGCAATAGCCAAGATGAGAGAATATGCAGCAAAGGAGGACGGCCATGGAAAATAGGAGCGATATTGAAAAGCGCCTGGGCGAAAAGCTGGAGGCTGCATATATGCTGGAGGAAACACCCCAGGGGATGTCACGGGAGGACTTCCATCGGCTCATTCAGGCTGCGGAAAAGAAGAAAAAGCGCAGAAGGAATATGCTCAGCCTTGCAGCTGCCTGTGTGGCTCTGTGTCTGGTGTGCGGCGGTTTCGTGGCAGGTATGACCCTGGGTGAAAGTGCCACCGCCGGCAAGGATGGCGAAAAAAAGACCGTGCAGCAGGGTGACAGCGTGGTTATAGGCAGCGGTGTCAGTGAAAACGACCAGAATGTGGGCATGTCCACCAAGACATATACCAACATTGAGGATATACCTGAGGATATAAGGAAAGAGATTCACTTCCTGGATGTGTCAAGTGAGTATAGTGTTGGGCTGGTTTTCAAAAAGGTAAACATTTCAAAGAGCAGCAGAATTACAAAATATTCCATGGCATATGATGAAGGCGGGAAAGAAATTTTAATAACTATAATAAAGACATATTGCTATGATATCGAAAATCGAATAATTCCAGCAGGGGATGATAACTGGATCTACAACGGTATTAAAGTAAGTGAGAGTAAAGTGGACGATGGTATTATGTACTCGTACGAAGATAATAGTAGTGCAGTTTCTATAATGTTACCTAATGATGCTAAAATAAAAATAGAGGCCATTCTTGATGACCTCATGGGATGCTAAAATGAATTTGAGTATGTTGTTTGACGATACTCTTTGCTAGTATATTTGTCAATACTTACAACCATAAGGCGGTAAGTCGTGCCATATGTGAGAGAGTCGTAATCATGAGAAAAATGACAAGAATTTGAATTAAATCCGTTGTTGTAGAAAACATACTCAGGATTAGTATTATCGTTTTTCCATGTACCATTTACTAGTTTCTGGAGATAGACCACCACATTATATTCATTTGCAGTAGCCGTAAAGTGCACAACAACATCCACACCTGCAGTTGTGCCACTTGTTCTGTTAATTATAAAATCAACAATACCAGTCTCATACGGCTGGATTCCACTATCAGCGAATGCTGCAGCGGTAAAGCTGAATACTAAAACCATTACTAAAGCAATAATTAAAACTTTGTTTTTCATGA
>JAEDNK010000135.1 GCA_016302545.1 Bacillota bacterium | reverse complement strand
AAATTCAAATGTTGCATATACCATATCTTGTGGTATAGTATGAAATAGAGAAAATTTCAGGAAACTGTCACAAACACCTGACATTTCCTATGATAACAGGAGGATAAATATGGCTGATAAAACATCAAGAGAATACGTAATATGCCCATGCCGCGGAGTAACACGCGGAGAAGTTGAGGATGCTATACGCAAGAACAGAATCACAGACCTTAAGGTTCTCTGCCAGACAACCAATGCCGGAACCAAGTGCGGCGGATGCAGAGAGGACCTGGAAAATCTTATTCACGAGATAATAGGTAATTAAGAAAAAAGCAGAAGGCAGCCTTTAAATGCGCCGCTTCTGCTTTTATTATTATTCTTCAACAGTTATTCCCTCGAGAATCTTGTCCTTGGAACGTCTCTTAGGGTCGATTTTCTTTTCTACCATTCCCACGATTCTCGTAAGGGCTCCGGAAATCACGAAGTATATAATCGCCGTAAATATCAGAGCGAAGAATGCCTGATATGTACGCGCTCTTACAAGGTCGGAAATCTTCGTAAGGTCCTGAATTGCAATGTATCCGGCAACGGAGGTTTCCTTGATCAATGTGACAACTTCGTTCTTATAAATAGGAAGGAAGTGTCTAGCCGCCTGAGGAAGCAGAATTCTGAAAAAGCTCTGCCTGTCGCTGTAGCCCAGAGCGGTGGCCGCTTCATACTGACCGTTTCCCACAGCCCCGAAGCCAACCGAAAGCATATCGTACATGGAGCAGGCGAAGATAAGGGTAAAGCCTACGATGGCAACAATAGTACCGCTTAATCTGGTGGAGCCGAAGATGATATAGTAAAGTATCATCAGAAGAAGTACCGTAGGCATTCCCTGAATAAGCCACAGGGATGCATTGGTTATGCCGTTGGCGATTTTGCTGCCTTTGCGGCACAGCATGAATACAGCAAATCCGATTACTGTTCCCAAAATGATGGAGCTTAATGTAATCAGAAGGGTTATGCCCGCGCCTGATGCAAACATTTTCCAGCGACTTTCCTTGATGAATGTATTTTCAAAGTTATCCTTCATCTTTGCGATGAAGCCTGTTTCTTCGTCCGTCTCGCCGGGAACCACCATGAAAATATCGCAGGTATAATACACTTCTGAAAGGCACGTATTGGCGTCTCTTTCATCGCTCAGGATGATATTGAGGCCGATATCGAATTTGCCTGATTCTGCGCCCGGTGCAATGGACTCGAAGGTAACTCTCTGAATATTAGGGGTATAACCGTATTCCCTGCAAAATCTGTACATGAAGTCGATGTCATAGCCGCAGTCTCCCTCGTCATTTACATAGGAAAAAGGTTCGTAACCACCTTCACAGGCGATGATCAGCTCCCCGTTTTCACCGGTGAAGCCGCCCTGCTCGGTTTTGCTGGTTTCTGCGTCGAAATCCCTTACCCAGTAGTCGTACATTTCGTCCAGCATTCCGTCACCCTCAGGGCCGTGGTTTGCGATGAATTCGTTGATTTCTTTAAGAAGCCTTTCCTGCTTGTCATTGTTGCCGATGATTACCGCAGCTTCGCAAAGTCCTGCGCTTTCTTCTAGGGTTGCAAGCTCAGGGTGAACAGCCGCCGTAGCATAGTAGCCCACCTCTTCGATGAGGTATGCGTCGATTTTCTGTGAATTAAGAGCTAGGATCATGTCCTGAGGCATGGTGAAATACTGAATTTCGGCATCAGGGCACTCGTCTGTAATATGTGTTTCATAAAGGCATCCCGTCTGGACGCCGATTTTCTTTCCGTTCAGGTCTTCAATTTTCTTGTACTCCGATGCGTATGCCGTGGATGTATATACCGAAGCAAAAATCATCACAAATATCATCAGAAGCATGAGTACGAAAGAAGCATATTTTTTTGCAGTTTTGTTCATGATATTATGCCTCCTCCCACTTAAAAGTAATTTGAATAAGATTGTTGTAGATGTCGTCTTCGGACTTGATTACCCTATCTATCATTTCAACCGTTGGCTCCTCAAGCATTTCGAGGAACAGCTCGTTGTCGGAATTCTTAGGGTCGTGGTGGTCGCCTTTGTACCTGATGGTCAGCGTCAGAATATCGTGCTTTTCTGAATAGTCCACTCTTACAAGAACCTCCGGATTTTCCGTAGACTCCATGATATTGTTTACTACGATTTCTTCAAGAGCAATCTGAAGGTCGCTGATACGCTCGTTTTCAATGAGCAGCTTTTCGGCGTACTGCTGAAGCTCGTCATAAGCCTCAGTAAAATCGTAATCATTGGTTTCGATTTTGTATGTGAGGGACGAAAGTCTTTTGATGAACTTGATTGTATTAGGCTTCCTCGGGTTTTCAAAGATTTCCTTCGGTGTGCCTTCTTCGTAAACGCCGCCCTCGTCCATATATAGTACTCTGTTTGAAATTTTTCTTGCAAAGTCCATTTCGTGAGTAACTATCATCATGGTAATGTCCGACTTGGCAAGCATTCTGATTACGGACTGCACCTCACCGATCATGCCCGGGTCAAGTGCGCTGGTAGGCTCGTCAAAGAGGATGATATCAGGGTCCATCGCCAAAGTTCTGGCAATGGCGATTCTCTGCTGCTGTCCTCCTGAAAGATCGTCAGGGTAGTTGAAGGCCTTGGAGCTGAGACCGACAGTATTTAAAAGGTACATCGCCTTGTCATAAGCCTCCTGACGTGAGCGTCCCAAAAGGGTAATCTGAGGGTTCATTATGTTTTCAATTACCGTGAGATGACCGAAAAGATTGAAGGACTGGAAAACCATTCCCATCTTCTTTCTTATCTCGTTGAGGTCGCATTTTCCGTCGTTTATAACCTGTCCGTCTACGATAATCTCGCCGGACGTAGGCGGTTCCAGCATGTTAATACATCTTAAAAGCGTGGATTTTCCCGTGCCTGAAGGTCCGATTACAGAAATAACGTCTCCTTTATTGATAGTGACATTGACATCTTCAAGAGGGGTAATATCCTCGAATTCCTTTCTTAAGTGCCTGAGTTCAATCATCCTGCGTATCCTCCTTGGTTCAAACTTGCGTCCTTTGCCATGTATAAAGTAAGCTTAATTATAGCAAAATACAGGGAAAATACAACAGATTTTTTTCTTTTTGTGGGAATAATTCTAGGGAAATTTTTTGGAAAAAGCGAAAAATGTGTTGACATACGGCGGGTAATTTGGTAATATAACTCTTGCAGTGATTTTGGTAGCTGATTTGTGGCGGTGTAGCTTAGTTGGCTAGAGCGTCCGGTTCATACCCGGAAGGTCGGTGGTTCGACTCCACTCGCCGCTACCATTTTTTATTAAGAAATTTGTGGGAGTTTAGCTCAGCTGGGAGAGCATCTGCCTTACAAGCAGAGGGTCACAGGTTCGAGCCCTGTAACTCCCACCACCGATTGCTTGCGGCTCCTTTAGAGCCTCAAGCAATATAAATCTCAGGTTACTGAGGATTTATTTGCGGCCTGGTAGTTCAGTTGGTTAGAATGCCAGCCTGTCACGCTGGAGGTCG
>JAEDNK010000019.1 GCA_016302545.1 Bacillota bacterium | reverse complement strand
CAGAGGTTCCTGTATGCCTTTTCAATTCTCTCGTACAATTTCCCCGGCAGCGGCAGATCTTCCACCAGCACCCGGCCGGAATTAAAATCAATACGGTTTCTGATTCCCAGAAAAGCGCCCTCTGCGCCCTTTCCCAGATATACGGAGCTGTAGTTCCACTCTCCCTGCAGAGTCAGAATGAGAGATATTGCTCCTGATGAAAGAGCAGGCGCAATATACGGCTTAAATCCAAGTTCGCGTACTTTAAGATTTGCCGATACTGCAAGTTCTGTCAGCCGGCGGGATATTTCATCGTCATAATTATCAATGCTGTCAGCGATTACAAGATCACCGCCGTGAGGTCCGAAGGCACGACCCTCTTTAAGATAGGAAGCAAAGCGCGGCTCGCCTGACGCATAATATTCCGCCCTTTTATTCATTACCCCCAGACCGTATCCACGCACCTGGCCCGGCTCAAGTCCCGTGCCTCCGGAACTGCCGGAACCGCCGTAAGTACCGGACTCTCTTGAAGCCAGAAGGGCCGCTTTGCAGAGTGGGTCCACCGGATCTGACACCACGGCAAATATGCCTTTGAAGCCGCACTCTCCCGCCATGCGCCCGTACTCTGCCACTATTCCGCTGTTAGCTTCAAGCTGCATCATGCGCACATCTCCGGCGGCACCTATAGGAGGCACCGCCTTGCTGGCGCAGAACACGAACATATCGCAGTCAAAGAGGTCCTCCTCGTCGAGGCACACCACCTCAGGGAGATTTTTGATGCCGAAGGGCCAGCCTATCTGGTTCATCTCCATTTCATACCTTGCCATAACATCAGGATTTACATCGTAAATTCCTATCCTGTCTATGAGGCCGCCTCCCAGCACTTTAAGTCCCATGAGCAGCGTAGCGCCCACGTCTCCCAGGGCGAGTAGATTAACTCTTGCACCCTTTCCGGTTGGGAGGGATGGTATTTTCAGCGGGCAGGGGTCCTGCACCAGCTCCCATATACTTCTTTTTGCTTCGTTTATCATTTGAACATTTTCCTCATTCTTACAAGTCTTTCCATATCCTTTTCTACATAGACGGAGGCGGCTACATTCTCGTCAGCGGTAACGTGCTCGCCCATGTCGGGAATTTTAGGTTCGGTTATTACCTCTCCCAGCCTCTTTATGGTCAGCTTTCTCTCGAATACATTCTGGTATTCCTCCTCCAAGGTTTTAAGGATGCTGCGGGCGTTTTCCAGACAGGTCATGGAGTAGTCGTATATGCTTTTTCCCGGGATATCTCCCAGAAAAGACGGAACGGCGTAAGGCAGCACCAGATTAAGGGAAGGTATGTTTCCAAGGCTTGACACCTGCTTTCCCTCATCCTTTATACTGTCCCCTCCAATATAGGGGTAAATGGCTGTCTCATCTATCCAGCACTTCAGGTTAGGCAGAAAATATGCGCTGTCCACGGTTCTTTCCTTGATGGTCATAAGGTCGCGACCTCTTCCTGTCTGCACTCCGACCACCGTATCCACCACATCTACACCAGTCTTCTTTAAGATAGGGTCGATTTTGTTCATTCTGTATCCCTTATGGAGCAGGTCGTCCACCAGAATTACAGGTCTGTTAAAGGATTTTATGGTACGCACCTGATCCTCCAGCGTGGAGTAAAAGTTGCTCTCTTCTATGGTAAAGTTTGACACGTCTTTAGTGAAATATTTCTCCGTGTGGAGAGCCTTTGTCACCGTGTTTGGTACGGCAACCCCTTCCAGAATCTTTCCGAAAGGCACCACCATACACGGGCCATAGCTTTTCTGCGGCAGGGAGGCTGCGGAAACTCCGTTAAGGTGGGCGATGAGCCTTATCATCTTGTAATGCATTATCCCCGAATTATACGAAAGTATAAGCTCTCCCGGGTACAGGCAGGTCAGCATCGCCAGCAGCCTGCTGTGTGCCTCCTCTACGGCTTTGAGGACGCGGGTATTCTTATTCAGAGGACTTTTGATTATGGTGTCCACATTTTTAATTACTATGACCGGCGAGCGCATGTCAACGGCATATATCGTTCTTTGCCCCGCAGGTGCTATGTTGACAAAGCCCTGTTTTTCCAGTACCCTGAGTGTGCTTTTTTTCATCCCCCCCTCCTCGCAGGGGTGATATACCACATAGGTATAATCCCTTGCAAGGAGCTCGGAAAGCAGCTCTGCAAGTATGGTCTGCCCCAGATTTCCTATGGAGCTGTTTTTGCTGAAATATATTCCTCCGATTACTCCTACGGCTCCCGCCGCTCTGCTTCTGATAAAGGCGGCGATGTCCTGATCCCCGAAGGTGCTCAGAAAGTCTATGCTGTCCAGTCTGCTCACTCCGGCAGCCGCAACTATTCTGTCCTCTTGCATACCGTCACGGAGCACCACGGTGTATACGTCCTCTCTGTTCAGGTAGGAAATAATGGCATCCACGTCGTAACCGCGTCCCTTAAGCTCCTCCTCCATCCCCGAAATCGCTCTGCATCCTCTCGCCTTGTATTCCTCCAGTCTGATTTCCTGAGCCTGCAAGATGTGCTTATATGTGGGTTCCCTCAGATAAAGGCTGTTTTCGTATATATAGTTTTGTGCCACAGGGTCTATCAGGTTGGAAATATCCCTGTTCATGTCGATGTTTTCTCTTATCCTCGTAGAGCTGATGTCCTCGTAGTATTCTTCAAGGGTGAGATTTATGATTTTGCCCGTTATGGGATAATGGGCGGTGCCGTCCTCGCCTCCTCCCGCTCTGCGAAAGCTCTCCTCCTTTTCCTGAGATCGGCGTCTGAAAATAATGTGATTGAAGGAATGTATGGAGTTTTGGGCAGGCTCCCCGCGGTAACAGGAGGCATTCTCTATTACGTCGCTTCCCGCCACAAAGAACAGTTCTCTGCCCTCAAAGAGCCTTTTCAGCAAGGTCAGATCCTCAGGATTTGCAATGTTTATAGGAATGTCGTCAGGGAAAATATACATGTTTTCCTCGTCTGCAACGGACATACTGAGTATTTTTCTTCTCTGCAGCCTGGGCTGTGTCTTCTTGGACCAGCTGAACTCGTCAAGGGCCAGATAAACCTCGCAGCCCATATCCCGGATTTCCCTTGCGATAGCCTTATGGCTCAGACTGAAAGGGTCGAAAGTGCCCGGAAAGAAAGCCACCGAAGCAGGTTGGGGTACGTCAAATTCTCCTATCTCCAGCTCATATCGGCTGATAAAGCCATAGATATGATTGAGTACGGCGGCATTGTAGAAAAATCCCGTTTCTGTCTCCTCCATGTTTTCCCACAAGGTCATAAGCTTCTTACCGCAATGGCAGTAAATTATGTATTTTTCCCGGAGGTCCAGATTTTCCGAGCCGAAAATGTGCATACCGAAGGTCCAGAAGGCCTCCTGACTTATGGTGGTGTCATAGTTGGCAAAGCCTCGCACCATAAGATTAACAAGCTTGTACTTTCTGTTTTCCGTGGCCTGCTCAGTCTCCTCGCCGCCGAATAAGCCTCTGTAAATACGGTAGTTTTCTATCATAACGCCAAAGGTGTTAAGCACTGCGGCAGCCACCTGTCCGTTGGAGGTATCCAGGTGCTTTTCCAGGTCCAAAATAAGCTCATCAAGCTCTCTTGGCGGCAGATGCAGCATTATCACTCCCAGATAATCGGGAATGTATTTTGAAAACTGGTAGTCGCCTATCTCCAGTCCTTTTCCCAGCTCCACGGCAATTTCGTTCCTCTGCTCCAGAGGCATCCTGTCTATTATTGAAATCAGCCCGTGTCCTGCCGCCTGACGTACTATTATGGTCTCACTAACCTTAACCAGGTTGCCCAGATGGGTAGCCACATGGAGAGCCTGTCCTGCGTTTCCCGTTTCCTCCAGTGCCCTGAGCATGAGCTGAATATTTGCCACCTTTATGGTCCAAGGGGTGCCCGCTTTCAGGTTGTCAAGATACATTTCCGAAAGGGCCTCCTCAGAAAGCTCTCCTTCGGAAAAATGTCCCAGACACTCCTTAAGCTCCCTGTAATAATCCTCTCCGCTGTCGAAATGGTATTTGACTCCCAGAGCCGCCATTCTGATGCCCGGGCTGCTTTCCTCCGCAGCCGCATCTGCAAACTTCAGTATTGTTTCCTTCTGAGAAGGGCTGCACAGCTGCGGCTCTATGGCCATAGCTGTCAAAAGCAGAGCTTCTCTGCTCAGCTGCGTAAGGTCCTCTTTTCTGTACCAACTTATGAGGCTGTCGATGTACTGCTCTCTCTGATTTGGTCGGCATGACGCCATAAGACCTACCGCCACGGATTTCAGACTGTTTTCCACCCACTTTCTGTGCTGCTCAGTCAGCTTGTGGTCAGGTATCAAAATACTATGGAGGGTTTCCTCCCACAAGGAAAGATTTGTCACCTTCTTGCTCGGAAGGTGTACCCCCTCGGGAAGCTCCTTTTTATATTCCTCGTTAAATCGGGCGATAATCTGACCGATGATTTCACCTGCCTGATTGCGGATATCGCTTTCCTTGTGCAGCAAAAGCTCCATGAGAAATCTGAGGGTCATCAGCTTCTGCTTTTCCGTCATGTATGTGGAATACTCTCCTAAAATCGAAACGTATGTCCGCAGGCTCTTCCACTGCTTCTCGCTTCGAGCCGTTTCCAGCAGGCTTCCGAAGTCCTCTTCTCTGTTGAACTTGTTCATGAGCCGTATATTGTGGTCGATGGCTGCAAACTTGTATTCTCCGATAATCCGGCTTGCCGTCTCCAAAGCCGGGTCACGTTTAGGCAGAGGACTTCTCTTCGTCGGCTCCTTTACCGGAACCTCCGGCAGGTCCGTATCCACGCCGAGATTTATCATGTAGTTCTCAAAATCCTTGAGTTTGTTGTAAACCCTGCGGTAGCGGTGCTCCTTGGCCTCATCCACATTGTCAAGCTTATCTAAAATCACCTGAAAAGCATCGTCCAGCGTATAAAAATGCACTACCTCCGCACCTTCTTCATTTCTGCTGCTCTTCACCCTGAAGTCGGCGTAGATGAGAAGGAGGGATTCTGCGGAAAGGTTTTCAAGCTCCAAATCCCAAGTGGAATGATTGGCTGCTATGTGGCCTATCATAGGCATGTTAAATCTGTTAAAGCAGATATCCGTATAATAGTAGTGGAGATACGGTATTCTTCTTTCCTCGCTCTTTTTGCAACCGTATTTACCTATATCGTGACCGAAGGCCGCCCCCGAAACCAGTCCCAAATCTACGGGAACATTAAGCGCCTCCAGCTGCCTTGCAGCGTGCATGGCAACATAGTGAACGCCGCCGATATGCCCCAAAGTGTTAAAAGCAGTCAGCTCCGTTCCAAGGCGCATGAACTCGTATATATAATTCCTTGCAATGATTTCTCTCAGCCTGAGATACTCCCTGTTGCAGCCCTTGCTTTTGATTTCATCGGCACCTACAAAATGAATATCCACCGTAGGGTCAAAAGCCGAGGTGTATTCCTCACAGTCGAAAACCGCCTGCAAAAGCTGCAGCAGAAGCAGGCTTTCCCGTGAGGCGTCCCTTTCCTCCACAGAGCATGAGGCTCCCAGAGGGGAAAGCTTCTCAGGAAAAAGATTTCCCAGCACATAGTTATAGGCGCACTGCAGCAGGGCTTCAGGTGAGGCGGAAGTCGATTCCGTCAAGGCTTCCCTGCCCTTGCCGCAGGATATGAGTTTCAGCAGTTCTTTCGCATATTCCGTAACTTTTACGGCGCTGAAACGGCCTCTGTCATCTGCGCTTTCCTCTATCTTTTCCGACAGGGCTCTCAGATGTGCTCTTTTCAGAAGCTCCTTCATCCGATCCTCAGACATGCCCATCTGTTTGAGAAACCACTTTTCCGTCATTCCCTTATGTATTTCTTTGTATACTCTTCCGGCTTTATTCATCTTTGCCTGTCCTCCTGCAATTATATTTCGATTTTATCACAGCTGCCTGTCCTGTGCAAGAAGCCGGGACCCAGCAAAAAATACAAAACCGCAGAAATGTTTTCCGCGGCCCTTGTAATCATAAAATTATTTCTGCTACATGAAAAGGCACAACACTACAGGTAAGAAAACCGCCGGCATGAAATTCATAACCTTCAGTTTGGTGACTCCCAGCATATTGAGCCCGATAGCAACTATCAGCAGTGAGCCTACGCAGGTCATCTCTGCTATTACTGCGTCACTCAGGAAAGGCTCCACAGCCTGTGCCAAAAGTACGATGGCTCCCTGAAATACCAGCACGAAAGCGGCCGACAGCATTACACCTATTCCCAGAGAAGCGGAGAAAATTACAGCAGAAATGCCGTCCAAAGTAGCCTTTGTAAAAAGCATCTCGTTATTTCCCGTAAGTCCCGCCTGCAGAGATCCTACGATGGTCATGGCGCCCACGCAAAACAACAGGCTTGCAGTAACAAAGCCTTCGGCTATAGTAACATTTTCCCCCGGCTTTTTAAAGCGGGTTTCCAGTTTTTCAGCGAAATTGTTAAGATGCCTGTCCAGATCCAACGCAAGTCCTATGACAGCTCCCACAGCCATGGATATTATGGCTATGAGTGTGTTTTCTCCGGACATGGCTCCGTCGATTCCTATGTATATAACGCACAGGGCAATACCCTTCATTATGAAATCCGACCAGCCGTCAGGAATGAGTTTCTTGGCAAGCAGACCGATTACACTGCCTGCAACTACGGTGAGTGTGTTAACTATAACGCCTATCATTATTCAGGGTCACCTGTCCTGTCCTCATCGATAGTTTCTGCCTCAAGCTTGGCGATTTCTGCCATATGCGTATCGATTTCCGCTATAAGCTCATCAAGTCTTGACCGGTCAAGCTCTCCGCCGTTCTTAAGTGTGCTGTAAACATATCCGCCCAGTTCTTCCTTGCCGTCCTTTACCTTGCCCTTTTCGATGAGAATCTTTCCCTTTGTCTTGCCGTAGTCGATGGTTTCTCCTGCGATTTCGGCAGCCTTTCCTGCCATCTGGCCTAATTTATCCATGAATGCCATAGTTTCATCCTCCTTTTCGGTCATTACTATGTCCCCATTTTAACACTAATGTGCTAAAATGAAAACATCTAATTTTAAAAAAGAGAGGTAAAAAAATGCTTCTGGGACACGAAAAAATCAGTTTCTTACACCTTCCGACGCTTTGGGCATAAACTTGTTCATAAAACGCGACGACCTGACTCCCCTGGCAGCAGACGACAACAATCCTTGCCGGGAGATCCGCGAGGCAATGTACTACATGGCAGAAAATGGGCAAAAATGAACAGGTAACCGGTGAAATGCCGGCTACCTGTTATCGCTGTTGCTGTTTCTGTTTATTTTACCGTTCTCCATGCCTTGTTTGAGTAGTCGGTGTATACCCTTTCACCGTCAATGGTCACGAAGGCGCGTACCTTGTAATAGTATTTCTTTCCGGATTTAACCGCTGTATTTGTGTACTTTCCACTGTTTGAAATAAAAAACGGTTTCTTGCCGTAGCCGGAATTTTTCTTAGTGGAACGATAAACGGCAACGCCCTCGAACTCAATGTCACTAGGGTTGGTCCAGATCAGTTTCACTGCCTTCTTGCCTGACTTGGTCTTTACAAGCCGGGAGCTAAGCTTGAACTTGATAGCCTTAATCGCTTCTTTCTGATCCTCGATAGCTTTATCCGCATCCTCTTGTGCCATTACTGAATAGGTCGAGAAATGGCTTGTAGTGAAGGTGAAGGTTCCATCTGGGTTGAGCTTGCCTTCCACCTTATGATAATGACCCTGTCCGTCTATGTATACACATACGATTTTCTTGCTGGAAAGGGACATCGGCACATTGACGGTAACGCTTACGCTGCCGCCGTTGAATCCTGAAATCACCTTGCCGCCTGAAGTTGCAACCTTAAGCACAAAACGAACTTCCTTCGCTCCTTCTTTTACCTTTTCAGCACTGATGCTTACAGTTTCATCCCTGCCGGCAGTTTCTGCCGCCGCCTTGGCCTGCTGTGCAATAGCCTCTGCCGCCTTGTTATCCAGCTTGACCTCTGCTACATCGGTTTTGATTACCACGTCTGCATCGGTCTTTTCTGCTATAGCTCCAAGGGTTTCTGCAGGAAGAGTTACTTCCGCTGACTTGGTACTTGATGCTGCGGAGGAGTTCTTCATCTCCGCATGGATGATTACTTCTTCCGAATTGTTGGAAACAGCCTTGTCTACCAGCTTGTCTGCCGTGGTCTGATCCACTGTAGTGGTAGTCTCGCCGCCCTTGCTTACGGTGCTGCCGGACAAATCTGCCGTAGTAGAATCGCCGGACTGGGTCACCTGATCATTCGGCGTTGCAGGAAGGCCGCCTCCGCCGCCTCCTCCGCCGGAGGATTTTGCTTTAATGGACAGCGTTCCCTTTGTAAAGGTGAGCGTGTAATTATCCCCTGCCGGAGCAGTCAGTCCTCCGATTAATATATCATACGTTCCGGTTTTCGTGTTGTCCGGCTGCTGTCCGTATGACATGCTGACCGTTCCATCCGGTTTGTCTTCTCCGTATAAGCCTGTGACCGTATAATCCTTTCCGTCCTTCGGGCTGTTAAGATCAGGAACCGCATCGCCCACATAAATATTCTTATTCTTTGCAGCTACTGTGGCCACTGCTTTGGTGATATCAAAGCTGTAGCTTGCTGTTCCCGTATATTCATCGGATATAACAGCGAATTCTGCCCTGTAGCTTCCTGCATTCGCGGGGGCACCGACAAGCGGGGAAGATTCCCCGGCTGCATAATATGTTACTGTGGTTTCCCCTTTTACTGTTTGCCCTGTGTCATCTGCTGTCTTCCATACCGGTATACCTGTATATGCGTAGGCTTTTCCGTTATATGCACGGCTGCCGCAGGTTACTCCGGAAAGGGTTACCGATGTCTTGTCTATGGTTTTAATGGTCAAAGCTGCCTCTGAAATCTCATAATTTGCATTGGTAAAGGTAATCTTCACCGTGGCGGTCAGGTCTTTAGCTACTCCGCCTGCAACATTCAGTGTCAGTATGCCGTCTTTAATATCGTCATTGCCCGGAGCCTTACTTAACACTCCATCTCCATTTGTTACTGTGCTAACTGCATAGCCAGTTGTTCCGGTCACGCCATCAGGAATCAGCTTGCTCAGATCATAGTCGATTGTCTGCCCCGAGCTTGTTTTCGGTTTCACAAGCAGCGTCTGATTGATTCCGGTGACGGACTTCTTTCCAATGGAGAAAGCTTGTTTTGCTGTTCCCGTGAAGTTTCCTGTTCCTGTCACGGTAAGCTCATAATCACCGGCTGCAGTTCCCTTATTATCGCTGACGGTATAGGTCACAGACAGCTGGTTACAGCTCACCTCTGATACTGTCTGTGTCTGCTCTGCTCCGGTATATGTCAGAGTATTGTCCAGTCTGATTGTCAGTTCTCTGCCGGTTATATCAAACCTGGTGATAACTGCTTCAATCACAGCCGGTTGGGTGTCTGTGTGGTTTGCATCGCCTGCCACCTTATACCATACACTGTATCCTCCTGCGTCGGTTCCCTTAGGGATGGTATCCAAATACGCTCCGTTCGAGGTGGTGCTGTACAGCAAGGTACCGCCTGTTACGCCGCTTCCCGCAGTAACAAGTTCTTGTGCGCTTCCGCTGTAAGTCAGATCAGGCTTTGCCGAAGGTGCTGTGCTTACGCCGGATGCTGCCTTCTCAATCGTATAGGTGACGCTTACCGTTTGGGCACCTTCACCATCTCCAAGAGTAATGCTTGCCGTATAAGTTCCTGCGGCCTTTGGTGCAGAACCATCCGCAGTGCTATAGGTAATGGCAGCAGACGAAAAATCAATGCCGGTTACTGCATCGGTTACGGTTGCTTCCTTCTCACTGTTATCATAGCTTAAATCCCCGGATGGTGCGTTTAATTGAACATAGCCTAAGCCCTCGCCGCATTCACCACAAGATACCGTAATTTTATCTGTATCCTCATTTGCGGAATATGCTAAGTTTGTGGTAGAGTGAGCTTCCTCGACTCCACATCTTTCGCACTTATGTGCTGTGCCATCTGGAACAGGTTTAAAGCTGTGCTGTGCAGATTCATTTTCCGTGTTGGAATATATTATGCCCGGACAGCCTGTGCACCGGTATACGATTCCGTGGGTGTTATCAAGAACCGGAGATGCATCACCGTTTTCGCCAAGGCTCTGATACCAGACAAGGGGGTTTTGCTCTGTTCCTGCTGATCTGCTGCCGTTTAACAGATAGCAGACCTCACCGCCTGCAAACTGAGCTTCATTCTTATAGCTGGTACCGGAAATGGAATCCGTCTCACTGTCTGCCAGATAATAGCAGTTTGTGACTGTTACACCATCAGCAGTATCTCCTGCAACGCCGCCTACGTCATAGGTTCCGCTTACGTTTCCTGTGTTATAACAGTTCGAAACCGTGGTGTCGACAAATGCATTCCCGATTACGCCGCCTACGCAATTTTTTCCGCTCACCCTTCCTGTATTATGGCAATTGGTAACCGTTATTCTTCCAATTTCTTCATCCTCTTCATAGGCAATAGTTTGTCCGATTACGCCGCCTACGCAATTTTCTCCGCTCACCCTTCCTGTATTATGGCAATTGGTAACCGAACCGGCAAACGCATGCCCGATTACGCCGCCTACGTAATCTTTTCCTGCAAGGTAAGAATCTGTAACCCTTACATTGGAAATGGATGCTATATATGTGCAACCAAACAGACCCACATAATCACTTGCTTTATCCAGATAAAGCCCGCTGATGGTATGACCCTGTCCGTCAAAAGTACCTTTAAAACTATTGTTTCCTGATACTCCGATAGGTGTCCACTCCTTTAAACCGGAGGTTGCCGCAAGGCTTCCGTCCTTATTCAGCACCCCTCTGTTTACCGTAATATCCGAAGTCAGGACAGCATTGGCTGATGCATTGCTGCCGGAACCATCCGTCAGAGTTCCGTTTACCAGACCTGCAAACCAGTATAACTGTGCTTCATTGGAAATCTGATAAACACCATCGATAACAGCCGGCTTTGTAGCTACCCCACATTCGGTACAGGTTCCGCCTTCGTCGTATGTGTGCTTTTTATTTTCCGATGCAAAAGCCTTATTGCTAAAGGAAAGACATGGATAGGTAGCATACACCGGCTGTCCGTTCAGTAGCGGATATACATCCTCACCGATATTCTGTCCCCAGACGATCGGCGTCCGATTATCATTTAACAGCCATGCCACCTCGCCGCTTCTAAACTGGGCAGCGGTCTTACAAGCGGTACCATCAATGGAATCTGTCTCGCTGTCTGAAAGATAATAACAATTCTGGACAGTGCCGCCTGAAACAGCCCCGGCCACGGCTCCCACCCAGATGTCGATGTCTCCGCTTATGCTTCCCCTGTTATAGCTGTTTTTGACAACGGCACCATCTAAAACCGTTCCTGTGATTCCTCCTACATATCCGTGTCCGCTTGCCCTTCCTTCATTATGGCAGTCTGTAACCGTTCCGCTGGCAGCATTTCCAATCACGCCGCCTACATTATAACTGGTTTCGGTTCCGCTTACATTTCCCACGTTATCACATTTTTTAACTGTAATGTTAAGACCAGTCAGTCCAATCACGCCGCCTACATTTTCGGTTCCGCTTACGAATACGCTTTCGGTATTATGGCAGTCTGTAATCGTTCCGCCGGCAGCCACTCCAATCACGCCTCCAACATTATCATTTCCGGAAAGGTACGAATCTGCAACCGTTACGTTGGAAACGGATGCTATATATGTGTAACCAAACAGACCCACACAATCACTTGCTTTATCCAGATAAAGCCCGCTGATGGTATGACCCTGTCCATCGAAAGTACCTTTAAAACTATTGTTTCCTGATACTCCGATAGGTGTCCACTCCCTTAAACCTTTGGTATCCACAAGACTTCCATTTTCCATAACCTTCTCATTCACGGCAATGTCCGCTTTCAGAACTGCCTTTGCCTCACTATTCTGCGTTATATGGGAAAGGGTGCCGTTTACCAGTCCGGCAAACCAGTAAAGATCATCTGCCGTATAGAGCTGGTATACGCCATCAATCTGCTCCGGACTATACCCGGCACAGAGGGAACAGTCACCTCCTGCGTGGTTATGATATTGGCTTCTGGCATAAAAGACAGCTTTTTCACCAAAAAGAGGTGCCGTATTACTGCCTATCGCCTGTCCCCAGGTCAGGTCCCCTTCGCTCAGGCTTCCATTTAAGAGATAGCAGACCTCGCCGCTTCCAAACTGCTCCTGCGTTTTTCCCGCTGTGCCATCAGACGGATCCGTTTCCGTAGCTGCCAGATAATAGCAGTTGCTGATGCCTTCGCCATTCGTTTGTCCATATATACCGCCTGACGCTGCAGAACCGCTGATACTGCCGGTACTGTAACAATCTTTTACCGTACCGCTGTTGGTGCCGCAGAGTCCTCCTGCTATCCCCGAGCTGCTGATACTGCCGGTACTGTAACAATCATGTATCGTTCCTCCGTTGGCGCCGCAGATTCCTCCTGCCGCCTCAGTGGCAGATATTTTGGAATTTATCACTCCCACATTGGAAATCTCAGCACCGCCTCCGGTATTTCCAAACAGACCGCCATAGGCTGCACCTTCCACATAAAGACCGCTTATTGTATGACCCTGTCCGTCAAAGGTTCCGGTATAAGGTTTTTCCTGTGTGCCAACAGGCGTCCATGCCTGCAGCCCCGAAGTGTCGGTGACATCCTGATTGATGGTGATGTCAGCGCACAATACCGCATTGGCTGTCGTATCCTGCGAAAGACCGCTTATTGTCCCGTTTACCAGTCCGGCAAACCAGTACAGGTGCTCCGCTGTGTAAAGCTGGTACACCCCATCTGTCTGAGTCGGTCCACCCTGGCACAAAGAACAGTACTCCTGTTCATGATTATGACAATTACCGGGTGCATAAAACACTTTTTTCCCGTAAAATACAGGCAGTCCATCTGTTCCGATATTCTGTCCCCAGATATCCCCGCTTCTAAAAGAATCACCGTCCTGATATCCCTGTGACAGACGATAGGCCACATCACCGTTTTGAAAATATATCTGTTTTTTATCAATTCCAATACCCCAGTCGTTACTCTCAGAAAGGTAATAACAGTTTCCTACTGTAGACTGATCACAGACTCCGCAGAACTTTTTGACGAGAGGGCCATCTCCGGTAACAGTACCTGCACTGTAGCTATTAAAGATCCTGCAGCCATAAACATACCCACATAAACCTCCGACAAAGCTATTACCCGAAACAAAAGCAGTACTGAAACAGTTCTCTATTGTGCTGTAACCATCACTATCCCTCACATATCCGCAGATTCCTCCTACATATTTGTTTCCCTGAAAAGAGGATTCCGCAACACCGACATTTCGGATATGCGCCTCGCTTATACGTCCAAACAAGCCGACATTATCTGCATTTCCCGTCACTCTAAGACCTCGGATGGTATGTCCCTGTCCGTCAAAGGTGCCGGTATATTTATTATTATCATTTGTTCCTATCGGTGTCCATTCCTCCATATTGATGTCGACATCAATATCCCCGGTAAGCACTGCGTTTGCAGATGTATTGCCCGCATTTACGTGCTGTGCAAACCAGTACAGGTGCTCCGCTGTAGAAATCTGATACACTCCGTTGTACGTTGGCGGGGCAGTATAAGTATCGGCAAATGCCTGCGATGCACCCACGCCCGGCATCATCCCAATCACCATGGCGATAGTTAACAGAATCGCTAATCCTTTCTTTTGTTTCCCCACGTTTTACCTCCGCTCTTATAAAAAATTTTAACCTTATATTAGCAGATTTCGGATTAAATTACAATACTTTTATGACTATTTTTTGCTTATTATTCTAATATACATTTTTATTATAAAATCACATGAGTATTATTGTATTAATTACAATATTATACTTGTATTTCAGCACATACTTATTGTATTTCGTTCAATTTTGTGGTATAATCGACTTATCATGAAAAAGAGGAGGGATTCCGATGCCGGATCTGGAAAGATACTTCAAGAGACATCATATAGACACAGAGGATATTCTGTATATTTACCGCCTTGGAAGAAAAACTGTAATCTGCTGCGAAGACGCAGAGGAAGCATCATCTGCTATACCCATCCACGAGCTGCTGGCATACCTGCCGGAGGGAGAATTCATATCCATCTCCAGAAGCGCAATCGTCCGCCGTGACAGAATTCTCAATATCAGCCATGATGGTGTATATACCATGGCAGATGGGAAGACGTTTCAGGGCAGGACCAGATACTTAAGTACCCACAGGCGGCTCAGGCGGGAGCTGCATCTGGATATACCGCCGCACCGGGAAGATTCTGTTCTGCCCTTAGGCTTTCTTGAAAAATGCAGTATCCTGGACGATATGCCTATTGCGTACTGCGTGATTGAGCTGGTATTTGACGATAACGGTCACGGCGTGGACTTCATCTTTCGTTACTGCAATAAGCATATGGCAGTTGTGGAAGGGATTCCTGTGGAAGAAATGCTGAACCGTTCATTTTATGATGTATTCAAAAATGGTGACAGAAAATGGGTTGTATCTTACGCAGATGTGGCCTTAAACGGTTCGCAGCACACCCTTCTGGATTACAGCCCGGAAATTGGCAAAACCCTGACCATCTACTGTTATCAGCCACAGCCGGGGTACTGCGCCTGTGTGCTGATACCGGAGTAAAATTTCTTTGCAAAAAAGAAAACAGGTGAAAAAACGGCGCCTTGCTGAGCAAGACGCCGTTATCCTTTAAAATATGTTTATTCTGTCTTTTCTGCTGTTTCGGCAGCTTTATCTTTATCCTTCTGAATCTCTGCAAATCGCTTAATCTTCATGGTGCTGGTCTTTTCAAACTGATCTGTCTTAATCTCAAGTTTCTTGACGCACTTGTAGTTGGTCAGCTTGCGGTTTACCTGCTTAATCTGATTCCAGATAATCTTGTAGATTTCATCCTCTGTGAAAGGGCTTTCCGGATCTTTCTTTTCCTTTCCGTGAAGCTCATTGATGGCATCGTAATCAGGAATTACCTTGGCTGTAATG
Organism: Bacillota bacterium; assembly: GCA_016302545.1. Lineage (GTDB taxonomy): Bacteria > Bacillota > Clostridia > Peptostreptococcales > Anaerovoracaceae > SUG1106. The sequence goes on along the minus strand of JAEDNK010000019.1, from coordinate 3,267 downwards.
ATGAGTTCCTTTTCACCCGAAACCTCTTTGCCGTAAACCATGCATTCTGCGATTTCAGGCACCTTGCCCAGAAGTCCTTCGATTTCCTCAGGGTAGATGTTCTTTCCGTTCTGAGTAACGATTACGTTCTTACTGCGGCCTGTGATGTAAAGGAAGCCATCATCATCCATGTAGCCGATGTCCCCGGAGTTGAACCAGCCGTCCTCCATGACCTCTGCCGTGGCCTCAGGGTTTTCGTAGTATCCCAGCATTACAGTCTTGCCCTTGATGAGGATTTCGCCCTCGCCTCTCTCGTCAGGGTTCTTTATCCTTATCTCGTCGCCGTGGACGGCTTTTCCTGCCGAGCCTACACGGGTGTCAAAGTCGGGTGTGAGAGCCGCAATCGGCGCGGTTTCCGTCAGACCGTAGCCCTGCAGAAAGAGTAGTCCGATATCCTCAAACCACTTTCCTACCTTCATATCTATTGGAGCTGCGGCACTTACGAGAATTCTCAGTCTGCCGCCCAGGCTGGCGTAAATGTCCTTGAATACCTTTCTCTTTACATCTATACCTACATTGCGCAGTCCGTTGGTGAGACGAATCATGGTGTTTACCATGGATGTTTTGCCGCTCTTGTCGATGGTCTGGTTTATCTTCTTATGTAAAGCTTCCAGCAAAAGAGGTACTGCGATGATGGCTGTAGGTTTCGTAGCCTGAATGTCAGGGACAAGGTGCTTGAGTCCTTGGCACACGGCTATTGATGCCCCCATTGCCATAGGATACAGGAATCCGATGGTGGACTCGTAGGTATGGTGCAGCGGCAGCACGGAAAACAGCCTGTCTTCCGGGCAAACCATTACATAAGGCGTTACTGCGTTTATATTGTATGCCAGGTTGGTATTGGAAATCATAACACCCTTGGAAGCTGAAGTGGTTCCGCTTGTAAATATCAGCACCGCAAAAGCATCCGGGTCGATTTCCTTGTCCATAAGGCTGGTGTCTCCCATGCCGGTAAATACGCGGCCTTCCTCCATTACATAGTTAAAGCCCACAAAGCGTTTATCCTTCTCGTCAAAGCCTGCATCTGACTTCATTTCGATACAGTATTTTACGCCCGAACATTTGGCCGTGGCTTTTTTTACCAGCTCCTTCATCTTAGGTGAGAAAATTACTGCCGCAGCTCTGGAACGCCTGATGAGGTTTTCCAGTTCGTTTTCAGGCAGTTCCTTGTCGCAAGGCACTGCAATTCCCGCACCGCAAAGGAGCGCAATATATGAAACATACCAGTTGTATGTGGTCTCACTTATGATGATTACTCTTTCGCCCTCCAGTTTCAAAGCCTTGGTGAGCCCCGTACCGAAGTTGATTACGTCTCTGCGGAACTGACCGTAGGTGATTTCCTCGAATCCCTTCTTTTTATTAAAGGTCTCAAGAATAAACCCCTTCTCTGCGAAAAGTGTTGTCGAACGGTTGAATATTTCCTTGATTGTTTTGTAATCAGTGCCGGGATAGCACTCGTGGTGTCCGCGCTTTCCGGGCAGCTTTTCTTTCATTCTGTCAAGGTCTTCCGGTGTATAAAGGTGCAAAAGCTCGTCTATTTCCTCAAATTCCTTCATTTTAAGTTTCGGGAGTTTGAAGTTTGGTATCTTTTTTAAAATTCTTGCCATTTGTTTTCCCCCATTCAATTCTTATCTTTGTGATAGGTGTGTGGTCCGCATGTGCGGTGAGTGCCGGCCGCAAGTTCCATGCCATGAAATTATTAAACGCTTTATTTTATCACGATTTAGTACGAAAAATCAACCTTTTTAATGCTTCACCGTTAAAAGGTATCAGCGGATACAAGTATGAGCCTCCCGAGAGAGTTTTAGTAGTTGCCATAACTATAAAACTGATAACCGCCCCGCCTACTGCGCCGGGAATTCCACAAAGCTCAATACCAACGAGCATCAGTATGCGGGCAAATTTCATCGCATAGCTCAGCTCAATGCTTGGCTGTGTAAAGGCTGCCAAAGCCACTACCGCCATACACAGGATTGTCTGAGAAATAAACCACCCCGAGTCAATGCTGAATTCTCCCAGAATGAGGGCACCTATTACTGAAAGAGACATGCCCAGTGAAGTAGGTGTATTCAGAGATGCAAGCTTAAGGCCATCCACGGCGATTTCCAGCAGGATAAACTGCCAGAAAATCGGTATGGCAAAGTCCTCTTCAGGCACAAAGAATCGAAGGACTTCCGGGGTAAAGTCCTGATATTCTACAAGTATGGAGTATACCGGCGTTAGGAAAAGGATCACCAGGAAGTTTATTATTCTTATGAGCCTGAAATAGTTTCCCGTAAGCCGCGGAAAGTAATAGTCGTCCACATCCTGAAAAAACTCAAAAACGCTTACAGGAATAAGCATTACTGTCGGTGAATTGTCAACTATAATGGCCGCCTTGCCTTCGGCAAGGTGCGCGGCAATCACATCGGGTCTCTGGGTATACCGGACTTTAGGAAACGGGTTGAGTCCGGTTGCCGCGCCCAGAGCCGCAAGCAGGCGTTCAAGGAGGCTCTGGTCGGCCACGGAAAGAATGTCGGAGCCTCTGCTAACGGCTCGGGCCGCAAAACCCGTGCCGGCTGTGATGTCCTCATCGGCCGCAAAACCCGTGCCGGCTGTGATGTCCTCATCGGCCGCAAAATCCGTGCCATGACCGCCGGCATCGGGCGCCATGTCCTTCAGACATTTATCAAGCTTCTCAACCAGCTTCATATCCGCCTTATTTTTAAGGTAAGCTACTGCCACATCCGACTTACTCACGCTGCCCACATTATACGCCTTAAAAATAAGGTTGTTATCGCGGATTCGCCGTCTGATAAGTGCAATGTTATCCATAAAGTTTTCGGTGAATCCGTCCTTTGCACCCCGGAGTGTCTTTTCCTTGTCCGGTTCTTCCACAGATCGGGACGGATAATCCCTGCAGTCTATTATTATGATGCGATCGAGACCCTCCACAAGCAAAGGGACCAATCCTGCGTACAGCTTTGGAAGCATCTGATTGCAGCAATCCTCAGCCTGTTCCTGCGTCAGCGGCGCGGCAGCCGCCCCAAAGCTGCCGTCCTTTGGCTCGATTATAGTGGTATCGAGGAACGGAAGCACCGTCTCTATAAATCTGTGGCTGGAGGAAACCCCACATAATGAAGCCGCCGGGACGGCCATCAGGTAGGCGAGAATCCGCTGGGTTTTCTCGCCGTCGGTCAGGCCGTCCACAAAGAACATGCTGGCCCGGCGGCCTCCGATTATAAGCTT
>JAEDNK010000134.1 GCA_016302545.1 Bacillota bacterium | reverse complement strand
ATTATAATCACATAATACTTATTTTTTACAAGCAGCTATGCTATGCAGCTAATTTTGACTTGTCTTCAAAGAATTCTTTTACAAGCTTGAAAAGAACAGGTGACAGTGCGAATAAAGCGATAAAGTTTGGAATAGCCATGAGACCGTTAAAGGTATCTGCAAGGTTCCATACTGCTTCGATAGGGCTTACGCAGCCTATTACAACGATTACAATAAATATCAGCTGATAAACCTTAGCGCCCTTAAGTCCAAAGAGGAACTGAGTACAACGTGTTCCGTATAATGACCAGCCAAGGATGGTGGAGTAAGCAAACATCATGAGCGCAAAAGCGATAAACAGAGATGCTACTTTCTGACCAAAGACTGTAGCAAAGGCGGCAGTAATAAGGGAAGCTCCGGGCACTGTTCCGAATTCAACTTCAACACCGCTGGAAATGATAGTAAGTGCTGTTAAAGTACATATTACGATAGTGTCCATGAATACTTCGAAGATACCGAAAACACCCTGCTGAATAGGACCTTCTGTCTGAGCTGCAGCGTGAGCGATAGCTGCGGAGCCGAGACCTGCCTCGTTTGAGAAAGCACTTCTTCTGAGACCCCATACCAGAGCCTGCTTAAGAGCAATACCTGCTCCTGCGCCGAGTACAGCCTGCGGATTGAAAGCACCTACAATGATTAACTTGAAAGCGTGACCGATATTGCCTATGTTTGATCCGATAACGATAAGAGCGAAGATAATATAAACAGCAGCCATGAAAGGCACAAATTTTTCTGTTACAGCACCGATACGCTTGATTCCTCCGAAGAGAACCAGGGCAGTAACAGCAGCGAGAGCAAGGCCTACTACCCATTCTACTATAGTGGTATCTGCAATGTCAGGATTAAAGGCTATTACAGCACTACGTATGGAGTCCATAATTGAGTTTGCCTGAGACATATTTCCAATGCCGAAGGAAGCTAAAATTGCGAATGTCGAGAAGAGAATTGCAAGCCATTTCCACTTAGGTCCCAGACCGTTCTTTATGTAGTACATCGGTCCGCCAACCCAGTCGCCCCTAGCGTCTCTTTCACGGAATCTGATTGAAAGCGTTACTTCTGCAAATTTAATAACCATGCCCAGCAGAGCTGCCATCCACAGCCAGAAGATAGCACCGTAGCCGCCCAAAGCGATAGCCTGAGAAGTACCTACGATATTACCTGTACCTACAGTTGCGGCAAGAGCTGTAGTAACGGCCTGAAGCGGTGTAACAGCTCCTTCCTCGGCTTCCATTTTTGTAAACATCTTACCAAGTGTGTTTTTCATGGCGTAACCGAAACGACGGAACTGTACAGCCCCTGTTCCGATAGTAAAGTAAAGGCCGCCTATAAAAACGCACGGAAGCAGGATATAAATCCAGGCTACCGTATTAAGCGGACCGGCAAAAAAATCGTACAACCAATTCATAATAAGTCTCCTCCTTCAAAGTGTAATGAATTAAATGTCTGTGCCGTGTGATTGCAGCGGATAATGCAATAAAATAACGGCTTCGAAGAACGAGCCGTGTTACAAATCATACGTTAAATCAAAACATAAAGTAAAGAGACAACCGCCACAATGTGGCGGAAACCAAGCTTCTGTCCTTTTGCCTGAGAGATTCAGCGTCAGCCTTGCACCTTCGGCACCCGATATGGTTTATCGAGGTTCTCCAGAGTTTCCTCCCCCTCCAGTTTCGGTTGTAGGATCCTAGAGGGTTCGCAGGAATATTTAACTAGCTCTCATTATGGCATAGCTTTGTGTGTATGTCAAGAAAGATAATAAAAAAAATGTCGGAAGCACATATTTTTACAAGACCAAGCAAAAGGGAGGGAAAAAATCTCCCTCCCCCAAAAACCTGATTTTGTTTTTAGTAGTTTTCTGCGTGAATTTCGAAATAGCTCTGTGGATGTGCGCATACAGGGCAAACCTGAGGCGCATTTGTTCCCACTACGATATGTCCGCAGTTTCTGCATTCCCAAACCTTTACTTCGCTCTTTGCGAATACTTCAGCAGCTTCAACATTGTGAAGAAGAGCTCTGTATCTTTCCTCGTGATGCTTCTCAACAGCGCCTACCATACGGAATTTAACTGCCAGTTCAGGGAAGCCTTCCTCTTCAGCTGTCTTGGCAAAGCCTTCGTACATATCGGTCCATTCGTAATTTTCACCTTCTGCAGCAGCGAGGAGGTTAGCCGCGGTATCGCCGATGCCGTTAAGCTCCTTGAACCACATCTTTGCATGTTCCTTTTCGTTGTCTGCAGTCTTCTGGAAAAGAGCTGAAATCTGCTCGAAGCCTTCCTTTTTAGCTACGGATGCGAAATAAGTGTACTTGTTTCTCGCTTCGGATTCGCCTGCAAAAGCGGCATGAAGATTTTTTTCGGTCTGAGTTCCTGCGTATTTGTTTGTTCCTGACATTTTAATTTCTCCTTTCTTTTTTTGAGCAATCCTCGCAGATACAGTTTATTTTAAGGTCGTAGGACAGGATGGGAATGGTCAGTTCCTTTTGCAGGGATTCTGTCATATCCTGCAGTGAAACATCCATAAGCCTGCCGCAGCGCTTGCAGACCAGATGGTCATGGCGCTTTACCCTGTCGTAGCGATCGGCAAATCCATCCATGGGAACCTTGCGGATGAGATTGTTCTCGCACAGGTAGGACAGGCTGTTGTAAACCGTCGCCATGGAAATTTTCACATTTTCGCTCTTCAGCTGAAAATATATCTGCTCGGCTGTCAAATGATCGTAGGACGCGTTTATGATGCCCATAATAAGTTTTGCATTCTTAGTCATAAAAGCCTCCTGACTTAAATTAGAATTATTCTAAATCTAATTATATGCATTTTCGGAGAATTGTCAAGAGGGTTTTTAAAAAATTATTCCAAGGATTTTTAAAATGCGGTTGACAATAACGATATTCGATATATAATGAAAGCAAGAAGAGATATCGATATTCGATAAAAGGAGGAAGCACACTATGCCTAGAGAGAAATTCCGTACATTGACAGAGCAGATGTTTTATATTCTGCTGTGCCTCAGGAAGGAATGCTGCGGAATGGATATTATGGAAGAGGTCAGCCGGATCACAGAGGGTAGGGTCAATGTGGGCCCGGGAACTCTGTATAATTTGTTGGAGCAATTTCTGACAGCAGGAATGATAAGAGAGACCAGGGTAGAAGGACGAAAAAAAAGCTACATTCTTACGCTGAAAGGTGCACAGATTCTAGGCGAAGAGTACGAAAGACTGCGTAAACAGGCGGCTGACTATTCAAGGCTTGTAAATGAGGAAGGGGTATAATAATGAAAGAGAAGAAAAGCAAGGAAAAGATAAAGCGTGAGATTCCCAACTATCTGCTGTTTGACTATGAGGCAGTGGAAGAACATCTGGAAAAAATGGCGGCCAAAGGATGGCGGCTTGTCGCTGCAGGAACCAATGTGTGGAAATATCGTCAGGCAGAACCGGCAAAGGTAAAGTATGCTGTGACTTATGCGCCCGATGCATCTGTATACGACTCCGAACCTACGGAGAATCAGAAGACCCTGGCGGATTTCTGCGCCCGGGAAGGCTGGGTCAAGGTGAGCGAT
>JAEDNK010000018.1 GCA_016302545.1 Bacillota bacterium | reverse complement strand
TCGGTTTTATGGTATTCAATTTTAACAGGGTCGCCTGCTTTCACAGTGCCTCCCTTTATAACCCGGGCAAATACGCCCTCCGTTGGCATAATGCATTTTCCCGCTGTTCTGGCTATAATGCAGCCGGAATGACATTCCTTTCCTATCTGAGATAGTTCCAGTACCCCTTCGCCCGCTTTTATTACAGTTCCTACAGGCAGCTTGGCAAAATCAATGCCGCCGACAACCAGATTTTCTCCGAAAGCCCCCGGCTCTATTGCAACCTCAGGGTGTTCGCTTTTGAATTCATCTATTTTATCTGCGGAAAGCAGACTCACCTGACGATGCCACTTTCCTGCGTGTGCATCACGCTCAAGCCCCCAGTTTTCTATCAAAAGCCCCTGCCCTATGTTTTCCTTAGGCGTGCCTTTCTCTCTGCTGATGCAGACCGCCTTCACTATCCCGTCCTTTTCTTTCACTCCATTAGACCTCCTGCTAGCCGCCTATTTTTGACATCAAAGAGTCTGTTGTTTCGAATCGGTGTCCTGCCGGCTTATCCGTAATCCCCTCGCATATGAGTGATGCCAGTTCTTCATCGCTCGCACCCTCTCGCATTGGCATTCTCAGATCTATGCCCACATCAGAACCCAGACACGGTCTGAGCAGTCCTTCAGATGTAAGCCTTATTCTGTTGCAGCTACGGCAGAACTTATGGGACATAGGGCTTATGAAACCTATTCTGCCTTCCAGACCTTCAAAGCTATAGTACTTTGCCGGTCCGCTGCCGACTTCTTCATTTATTGTTTTCGCAGGGCCATATGCTTCTTCCAATACAGTCATAATCTCATCTTGATTATATCCGCCAAATCCGGTTCCAAGCCCTAGGGGCATCATCTCGATAAATCGAAGTGTTACGCCCATGTCTGCGGCAAAATCCGCCAAAGCGCATATCTCATCTCTATTGTAATCGGCCAAAGTCACAGCGTTTATTTTTACCTTGATTTCAGGATAGGCTCTGCACTCATCAATGACCTTAAGCACTATATCCAGCCCGTCAAGCCCTGTAAGCTCCATGTACTTCTGCCTGTCCAGTGTATCAAGGCTGATATTTATACTGCCTATTCCTGCTTCTGCCATCACATCAAGCTTTTCCGAAAGCAAAATACCGTTAGTGGTCAGAGACACTTTTTCAATGCCATCTATAGCTTTTATATCTTTTATGAGGCCAACCGCACCTTTACGTACCAAAGGTTCGCCTCCTGTTATTTTAACATTTTTGATACCCAATGAACAGAAGATTTTTACAAGCCTTACAATCTCGTCGAATCTTAGAATCATATCATGGGAAACAGATGGCACTCCGCATTCAGGCATGCAGTAGCCGCAGCGCAGGTTACACCTGTCCGTTATTGATATTCTGATGTAGTCTATTTCTCGTCCTAAGCGGTCTTGCATAGATGGTTTCTCCTGATTCTGTTTTATAAAAATTTCAGCTGCTCGCCGGCTTCGGCAGCACATGCATTATGCATTGCCGCAGGCATTCTGCTCCGAACCTCTTCCCTATAATTTGAAGGCATCTTGTATTTCTCAGCTATCTGCCTTATCTCCCTATACTTGGGAATGCGATATTCCTTATAGGTATTTTTTTCAGTAAACAGCCTGTTAATCGGCTCAAGCAGATATGGCCTGTATTTAAAAAGGTATTCAAAGAAAGCCTCCCTGGTGGCCCCTTTAAGATTGAGGTATCCCGGCAGCAGATACCTGGCGCCACAGCTTACCGCACCTTGGTACAAGCCTTCAAGATTAGCCGTATCATCTGTAAGATAAGGAATCAGCGGCATGGAATGAACGCCCGTGGAAGCATTGGTCTTAGCAAACTCCTTAAGCATGGCAAAACGCCTGTCAGGGCTTACCGCACCCGGCTCCAGTTCTGCCGCCAGCTTCTCATCCACACAGGTTATGGTTGATGCAATATTTACATAAGTCATACGGGAAAGTCTGTCTATAAGTTCGTAATCTCTCAAAATCAGATCGGATTTGGTCGAGATGATGCAGGGATTTCTGTATTTAATCAGAACCTCCAGAACCTCTGTCATCAAACCGTTTTCTGCTTCCAAGGGCTGATAATTGTCGGTAACACCGCCCAGGTTTATTACTTCGCCTTTCCATGATGGCGAGGCAAGCTGGCGCTCCAGCTGATCTGCAATGTTTTCTTTTTTATAAATGGTGCTGAAAAAGCATCCTGCCCTCCGGTTATCCATATACTTGTGAGTATATAAGGCAAAGCAGTACCGGCAGCCATGCTCACATCCACGATAAATATTCAGATCCCATCTGTATGGGAACCTGCCCTTTACCCGGTTTGCTGCAGTCTTACAGTAAACGGTGATATGCTGTTCATGGATGTTTGCCTTATTTATCATTATCTTCCCCTCTGGAGGTTTACCTGTCAGCAGTATTACTTATGCATACATTTTATCAAACATTTGTTCGCAGGTCAAGCTGCAGCCCACAGAAAAGCCCGAAAAGAGATACCACTCTCCTTTCGGGCATTATTTTGCAGCATTTATATTTATTAAATCAAGCCTTTGATCAGTATCACAACTATCAGGGCAGGCACTACAAACATGAAGTAGTATTTAAGACCTCTCGTAAGCTTGACGCCTTTGCCTTCATTGGCTTCAGCCAGATACTTGTCGAAGCCCCAGCCCCACTTGGTTACACAGAAGAGCAGGTAAATCAGAGACCCGATTGGAAGCAGCAGGTTGCTTACCAGGAAGTCCTCGCTGTCCAGTACATCTCTTGCTCCGATAATATGTAAATCGCTCCACAGGTTGTAGCCCAGAACGCAAGGCATGCTGGCAACAAGTATAAAAACAAGATTTACAATTACAGCCTTCTTCCTGCTCCAGCCGAAGTTATCCATGCAGCCTGCAAGCAGGTTTTCGAACACTGCGATAACGGTGGAAAAGCTGGCGAATATCATAAACAGGAAGAAAAGTGCGCCCCATACCCGTCCTCCTGCCATATTTACAAAAATATTAGGCAGGGTCATGAAGATAAGGGCAGGTCCCTGAGTGGTTTCAACTCCAAAGGAGAAGCATGCAGGGAAAATAATCAGCCCCGACATAAAGGCCACGAAGGTATCAAGTCCGCAGATTCTTAATGATTCTCCGGTCAGAGTATGGTCTTTGGACATGTAGCTTCCGAAGATTTCCATGGCGCCAATACCAAGGCTCAGTGTAAAGAAGGACTGATTCATGGCGGCCACCATTACATTGCCTATTCCTACCTCTGCAGCCTGCTTAAAATCAGGGAGCAGATAAAACTTAACACCTTCCATAGCCCCCGGCAGTGTCAGACTGTGGATTGCCAGCACAACAATTAAAACCAGCAGTGCACCCATCATATACTTAGTTATTTTTTCCAGACCTTTCTGCAGTCCCAGACTGCATACGGCGAAGCCTGCGATAACTATTATCACCATGAAAATGGTCATTTCAACGGGCTTTCCCAGCATATTGGGGAATTCCGCCGAAACCGCCTCTGTATCCATGCCTGCCGTAAATGTCCCATTGATAAACTTCACGAAATAGCTGCCCATCCAGCCCGATACCGTAGTGTAGTACATCATGAGAAGATAACAGCCAAGCATGCAGAACCAACCGTGAATATGCCATTTGCTGCCCGGCTTTTCCAGCGCCTTATAACCCAGAACTGCGCTCTTGCGGCTGGCACGTCCTACTGCCAGCTCCATTGTCAGCACAGGAACTCCCATGCACAGCAAAAACAAGATATAAAAAAGCACGAAAACTCCGCCGCCGTTGGCTCCCGCAACATAAGGGAACTTCCACACATTGCCGATGCCTATGGCACATCCCGCGCTTACCAGTATAAATCCGAGTCTCGAATTAAAATTTTCTCTTTTCATAATAAATCTTGCTCCTAAACATATTATAGGAGGTTGTTCCTCCTACATGATACAATTATAACCGCGCCTATATATAATTTGCAATTTCTTTATCTCTATGTTATCATAAGATAAACTTATGTAATAGGAGAAACACAATGAATATAAATCAGCTTCGCTACTTCGTATCCGCCGCAGAAAACCGCAGCTTTACCAAGGCTGCTGCTCAATACTACATATCCCAGACTGCCGTAACCCAGCAAATTCAAGCACTGGAGTACACTGTGGGTGTTGCTCTCTTCGACCGCTCCAGCCGTCCGATCAGTCTCACTCCTGCGGGAAAGCTCTTTCTTGCAGATGCAAAAGCTATTTTAGAGCGCATAAACCACTCCATAAACCGGGTGCAGGAGGCTTCCGTAGGCTTCGTGGGCAATTTAAGAATAGGTTATACTAAGGGCTATGAAAGGAGCAGATTGTCAAATACTCTGAGGGCTTTCCACGAGGAATATCCCAACGTGCTCATATCCTGTCACCGCTGTGATACGGACACTCTTGCAGCCGGACTTGTCAACGGAGAATTTGACATAATATTTACCTGGGACAGTACAGAGCTTTCCAAGGACCGGAGCATCGCCGCCCATGTAATAGAAAGAAGCCCTCTCATGGTCGCACTATACAACAGCCATCCTTTCTCAGGAAGAACATCCCTGAAAAGAAGCGAGCTTAAAAGTGAAAATATTCTGTTTATGACCCATTCCCGCGACGCAGACTCGGTAGGTGACCGCCATTTCTTTGAACTATACTATAAGGCCGGATACAAACCCAACATTACATTCCGCTCAAACGACATGGAAAGTATTCTGATGATGATAGCCGCCGAAGAGGGCATTTCCATACTCCCGGGTTATGTAACCGAAAAACTGGATAACGCTGATAACATCATTTTTCTGCCTTTAGTAGGTGACGATGAAACTGTGGAAATCATTGCCGCCTGGGTTGAGGAACAAAAAAATCCTGTGCTCCAGAGGTTCACAGAATTTTTAGATCATCAGTTTTTAACTTAACGTTACAATTCAATTACAAGTCCGCAGCTGAGCTGGTGCACCATGTCACCCAGCTCCTCTTTCAGGACATCAAATGCCTTGTCGCCCGTGCAGTGTCCGGTGTACACCTGCTGTATTCCCGTTGCCCTGATGCTGCGAGCCAGCTCCCTGACTTCATCCGCTTTTCTTGTATAGAGGTGGAAGCCGCCGATGATTGCTTTTATCTTTTCACCTGGAAAGGCCGCCTTGACTTCATTGATAATATTGTCTGCCCCTCCGTGGGAACAGCTGTTGAATATCACAAGACCGTCAACGGTTTCAAACACAAGACTCTGCTCATGAGAAAAATCATCAGGTCTCCATTTTTTACTGTTTCGGCCGTCTCCTTTTTTATCACTTCGCAGATACATGTTATTTCTTTTTCCAATAGCTTCAAGCCCTTCTGTGGAATGAGAAAGGAGCCATACACCATTGCACACCTGATATTTGCCTTCTGCAAACCTGATTCTCTCTTTGGCGTTCTCAAGGATTCCACGAGGTATGCCTATGTATTTACTGAAAATCCAGAACTTTTCATAACAGTTTTCCTTCGCTTCCTTCTGAAGATAAAAAGGAGCCTTTTCATTAGCCGAAAAGAAAGCTTCCATGCCGTTTGCATGGTCAAAATGTGCGTGGGAAAGAACCCCGAAATCCACTTTTTTCAGGTCTAATCCCAACTGCCCGGCATTTTTTACAAAAAGACTTGATCCTCCCGTATCAAGAAGTACAACTTTATCTTCATACTCTATGTATACGCATAGTCCCCATTCACTGTTCAAACCGCACCCTTTAATATTATCAACCAGTACTGTCCCTTTCATTTCTATTCCTCCTTTTTTCCGAATGCAGTGCCTGATGCCAGAGAACATGGCCGTCCCGTTCTTTTAAGCAAATTGCATTCGCCATAGCATCTTTTGCCCTTTTTTATAATTATATAGCTTTCTCCATCAATAACAATCGTCTCCCCATCTTCGAAAGAATGAAGATTATCTACAATGAAATCTGCCCGGAATCTTTTTACACACAGCCCGTCATCAGGAGCATCCTCAAGCCAGCGGGCAGTCTCTGTGTCTATAAATGAAATTTCAAAACCTGCTGCCACTGCTATACCTCCACAATCTGAAAATCATTGGTCATAAGGTCTATAAAAAGCATTTTACGCATGAGCATATCGTCGCTTCCCAGCATCACCTTAATTGCCTCACTGACCTGAACAGCCGCAACCATAGCCGGAGAAAATGAAGGATTGCCAAGCTCCTGTGAGACCTCAGCGTCATGGGAATATATAAGGCTGAGCGTATCATTTCCCGGGAAAATTGTGGTTACCTGACCAAACCAACCTCCGACAGCACCGTGAATCATAGGTATTTCCTTCTCCCTGCATTTTTTCTGAAGCAGCAGCTTATCCCGCACATTGTCAAGAGCATCTATAACCACATCACAGCCTGAGAGTATTTCATCTGCACTTTCTTCGTCCAGATTGCAGCAGAGAGCCTCCGCCTCTATCGCGGAGTTGACCGCCTTTATTCTTTCAGCCGCAGTCTCAGCCTTTCCTTTCCCCAACATGGCTTCAGTACAAAGAAGCTGCCTGTTCAGATTTGTTTCATCAAAAACATCTCTGTCACACACTCTTATATGACCAACTCCGGCTCTTGCAAGCATTTCTACAGCATAGCCGCCCAGTCCGCCGCAGCCTATTACAGCAGCTCTTTTTCCACCTAGTTCATCCTGTTGTTCCCCGGAAAAGATTCTGTTTCTACTATATCGTTTTTTCAGCTCCATCTGTCTGTCTCCGTCTGTCTGTATACATTTCTCAATCTGAACCGCACTCTCCATCAAGACCCAGCATTATATCAAGCCCGTGCCCCAGCGTCGGCAGTATAAAGCCAAGGTTCTCTCTTACCGCCTTAGGACTGCCGGGAAGATTTATTATCAGTGAATGCCCGCGCATGGCAGCTACTCCCCTGGAAAGCATTGCCTTAGGGGTGATTTCAAAGGATTTTGCTCTCATATATTCTGCAATGCCCGGAACCAGTCTGTCTGCAACAGCCAGAGTTGCCTCCGGTGCATTGTCACGAGGGGAAAGCCCCGTGCCCCCTGTTGTCAGTATGAGATTGAGCTGCGACTTGTCGCACAGACGCACAAGCGCTTCCTCAAGTGCCGCCCTATCGTCAGACAGCAGCTGTTGCTCTTTTATCTCGAAGTGGCCGTCGTTCTCAAGCATCTCTCTTATGGCAGGTCCGCTTTTATCCTCCCGCTTTCCTGCGGCGCCCTTGTCACTCAAGGTTATAATTCCAACCGTATATTTCATCTTCAGACCTCTCTTTGGAAATGACCGCTTCTGCCTCCGTCCTTTTCCAGCAGGCGGATCTCTCCTATTTCCATGTTTTTATCTATGGCCTTGCACATATCGTAGACGGTGAGAAGAGCAGCCGAAACACCTGTCAGTGCCTCCATTTCAACCCCTGTCTTTCCCGTACATCTTGCCCTGCAAAGACATTTTATCTCGCAGGCTTCTTCTTTAAGCTCCCACTCTATGGTGCAGCCCGTCAGAGGCACTATATGGCACATTGGGATCAGCTCCCAGGTTTTTTTTGCTCCCGCAATCCCTGCAGCTGTTGCCACGGTCAGCACGTCGCCCTTAGCGGCTCTGCCCTCCTTAACAGCCATATATACAGCCGGAGAAACCTTTATCTTTCCTGATGCAGCCGCCATCCTTACCGTATCCGCCTTGCCGGTCACATCTACCATGCGGGCGTTTCCCTTTTCATCAAAATGTGTAAAATCCATGCTACTCTCCCCCGCCTGCATCTATAAGCCCTTTATGAATTCAATGGCTTTTTTGATAACTTCCTCTCCCGTCTGTCCGTCAGGTCCTCCGTTATGTATTTCGTGGTAATAGCCCGGCCATTCAATCATGGTAAAGTATTCAGGGTTCTGCAGCTTGGCGAAGCAGCGGCTTCCCTCAATGTCACAGATTTTGTCATCGGTGCCGTGCATGAGAAGGCAAGGGGTGTTCTTTGCTCTTCCGTTATCCTCATTTATTCCCTTCTCCAGAGAGGTTCCCACGGTGAAGCCTTCATAGGCGCAGAGCATGGATACCTTAGGATGTACCATCGGGTCAGCTTTATACGGCCTTACGTATTCCACGTTTCCAAGCTGCTCCTCAGGGAAAGCCTGGCTGATGGCAAACTGCGGCATAATCTTCGACAGAAGCCTTACCGTCTGATAGAGAGCCCCCGTAACAGGCTTCACCAGCCTTATCCACGGTGCGGAAATTATGTAGCCGCACGGTACATCATTATGTCCGCCT
Source organism: Bacillota bacterium (assembly GCA_016302545.1). Classification (GTDB taxonomy): domain Bacteria; phylum Bacillota; class Clostridia; order Peptostreptococcales; family Anaerovoracaceae; genus SUG1106. The sequence goes on along the minus strand of JAEDNK010000018.1, from coordinate 10,091 downwards.
CTTGCTCGGTAGTCAAGAGTTATATTTCCTCCCATACTGTGACCGTACATTACAAGAGGTACGCCGGGATAAAGATTCTGAGCATATTCGATGAGAGCGTCGATGTCCTTCAGCACTTCTGCCCTTGGCGCGCAGTGTCCCCGTTTGCCTTCGGTGCCTCCGTGACCTCTCAGATCCATGGATACTACCGCAATACCTTCTTTGTTGAAGTAATCGGCAACTCTTGCAAATCTTCCTGCATGTTCACCTATTCCGTGAATGAGTACCACCACATGATTAGGATTTTCACAGGCATAATTGTAGCCCTGAATTTTAAAATTTCTTCCTTCGAGCGCAAAATTCTTATACATTTTTTCTCCTTTCATGTACCATGCAAAAATGGAAAAATACAAAAAACGTCCAAAATATTACAAGTTTCGACTAAAATATGCACATTAATACATTTTTTTCTTTCATTTTTATTTTTTTATGTTATCATAATATTACATTCTTAGGGGTAGACTGAAAAATCAAAAACAAGGAGGAACACATCATGAAACGAATTCATCGTTGCTCCCTTTGCGGGAACATTTTTAACAACATTGTGTTTAAAGGAGGCTATGTTTGCGAAGACTGCATTGATTTTATCAAGTCACCGGCTAGGAATACAACTGGCGAATAGATCGAATCAAACACTTTCCCTAAACAACAAAATTAAAACGCAGTCCATAGCCGTGGGGGAGGGTCACCTCCCCTTTCGCTTTTCACGGTTTCTTGATACTCTTTCCTCGTGCTTCTAATGCTTTCTGAGCTTTTCCAGAACCTGGCTGAACTCCTCAGGCACGGGTCTGAAAAACTCCATGTATTCTCCGGTAGACGGATGTCTGAAACCCAGAACCCCTGCGTGGAGCAGCTGGCCATCCTGAAATAAAGTCTGCTTTTTGGGTCCGTACAACATGTCTCCCACCAGAGGATGATTTATATATGCCATGTGTACTCTTATCTGATGTGTCCGCCCCGTTTCCAGCTGTGCTTCTATCAAGGTATATTTCCCGAACCGTTCAAGAACGCGCCAATGTGTAACAGCAGCTTTGGAGTTTTCATAGACCACAGCCTGCCTGAGCCTGTTTTTAGGGTCACGCCCCAGCGGTGCGTCTACGGTTCCCTCATCCTCGTTGAAATTGTTGTAAACCAGCGCCGTGTATTTTCGCGTGATGGTATGTTCCGCTAACTGACGGGAGAGGGATTCATGAGCTTTGTTGTTCTTTGCAATCATCAGCAATCCGCTCGTATCCTTGTCTATCCTGTGAACTATTCCCGGCCTGATTACACCGTTAATGGAGGAGAGCCTGTCCTTACAGTGATACATCACCGCATTTACCAAAGTCCCCGTATAATTGCCTACCGCAGGATGAACCACCATTCCTCTCGGTTTATTTACGACCAGGACATCATCATCCTCATAGACAATATCTATTGGGATATTTTCCGCTTCGACGATCAGTTCCTCCGGCTCTGGAAGGGTAATTTCCACCATATCGCCTTCTGAAACCTTGTATTTTTTAGAGGTGCATGTCTGTCCGTTTACAGTCATGCTCCCGCTTTCAATAAGCTTCTGTATAAAGCTTCTGGAGGTTTCCGCTAAAAGCAAAGAAAGCACCGAGTCAATTCTAGTGCTTTGAGTTTCTTTGTCTATTATAAATGTATATTTTTCCTGCTGCTTCATACCTGCTCTCCGGTTTCAGACGACTTATCAAAGACAAACATATATAAAACCAAAAATCCGCATCCTAAACAGATGGCAATATCAGCTATGTTAAACACCGGCCAAAAGTGCATATCGAACATATCTGTCACAAAACCCATGAGCGCTCTGTCTATAAGATTGCCTGCTCCTCCGGAAATAATCAGCTCCAGCGCAAGCAGCAGAGTCCAGTGCTCCTCCTTATGTCTTTCCATATACCAGACGGCAATGCACAACGCTATAAAGGTAATCACCATTATCATGGGACCTCTTCCCGAAAAGAGGCTAAAGGCCGCCCCCCTGTTCTGCACATAAGTAATGTTAAAAACCCCGTCTATTACAGTAATCGTCTGCCCGCAGTACATCGTGCCTCTGACCAGCAGCTTAACAAGATGGTCCGCCAGCAGTACTCCCAAAATAACAAAATACCTTAACTTCTTCATCTGATATTTACCATAGTCTTAGTTAAATCTACAGGCTGCTTTGCAGGCTCTGTCTCAAGCTCTGCGGCATAGGCAGTCCCGTCTGTTTCTGTCATCGATGCCGGCAGAAAGTCCTTTTCAAAATCAGCGAGAAAATCCGAGCCGTCAAAATCAAGCCTTTCCAACTCAGCTTCAAGCATCTTCCTATATCTGCTTCTCAGGGTTTCAACCCTATCCTTAAGGCGACTGCCTTCTTCTGTGTATCTCGATATGGATTCCTTGGCCTCTCTTGTTATCAGGTCGGCCTCCAGCTCGGCATTTTTGAGCAGTATCTCAGCTCTTCTTTCGGCACTTGCCGCGATATCGTTCATCAGGGACTTTGCTGCCTCCAGAGTTTCATAAACCGAAGTCTCCGTAGACATATGCTTATCCACCTGAACGTGAACCTTGCCAAGCTCTTCCTTAAGCTGTCTGTTTTCGCGTATCAGCTTTTCCATATCCAGTATTACAAGATCGAGGAATTCATCAACCTCCTCTTCATTATAGCCCTTTTTCGCTTTGGAAAATTCCTTGTTTTCAATATCCGCCGGTGTAATCATCCTCTTATTCCTCCAACATTACTCCGTTAAAAAATCACCAAAATAAGTTTGACAAGCAAGTTTGTAACTGCCTGCAGCAGTATCAGTGCCAAGAACAGGGAAAAATCAATCATCCCCGTGTTAAATCTGCTGAGCAGCTTGCGGCAGGGTGCTACGAAAGGCTCTGTAAACCTGATAAGCACACCGTATATTTTTGCCAAAGGGCTGTACGGGTCCCTTACAAACCAACTGAGCAGCGCTCTGATTATCATTGCCGAGCTGATTATCTCAGCAAACATATATATAGCGTAAACTAATACTTGCGCCATTTAAACCTCCTATCTCCATGGGTTTTTGTTCCCGCTGAACTCAAATCCCCTGTCGTCCTGATTTGCAGCGATGTCAACGCTCTCCGGCGCAAAGATAAATATGTTGTTTGCCACCTTCTGAACGTTTCCATTGAGCGCATATGTAGCTCCGCTGAGGAAGTCAAAAATCTTCTTGGCTGTTTCCGTCTCAATCTTTTCCAGATTGATGATAACCGGTCTTCTTCCCTTGAGACTGTCTACCAGCTTTGGACATTCATCGAAGCTCTTAGGCTCTATTACAACCAGCTTGAATGCATTTGTTCCCGCAATAGAAACGCGCTTTTCAAGAGGGACTGCCTTTACCGCCTCCACCCCCTTAGGCTGAAAGCTCGATACCGATTTTCTTTCCTCTCTGCGGATTTCTTCCTTTGCTGAAGCCAGCTCTTCCTCTGAAAAATCATCGTCAATCTCTTCTATGCCCACAAGTTTTTTGAATGCATCTGAAAATCCCATGTTTATCCTCCTGTTTTCTCCTTTATTTATTCTCCCTGTTTCTTTGAATAATCTCTGGCACCGAATATCATGGTGCCCACTCTGATAAGGTTTGAGCCGGCTTCAATGGCCACCTCGAAATCGTTTGACATACCCATGGAAAGGTATTTGAAGTCAAGATTAGGGTGCTGGATTTTGCCATACTCGTCGTAGAGCTTCCTTACCTCTTCAAAATAAACTCTCGCGTCCTCAGGGTTGTCCTCAAAGGGAGCAATACACATCAGACCTCTTATGCGAACATTAGGACAGTTTGCCAGTATATCCTGTATCAGCTGTCCCGTTTCTTCGGTGGTAATGCCGAACTTGCTCTCCTCCATGGCGGAGTTCACCTGAATGAGTATGTCCATAGTAAGTCCGTGCTGAGCAGCCCGTTTATCTATTTCCTCCGCAAGCTTCAGTGAATCCACTGAATGAATCATGGCTACCTTATCTATAATATACTTTACCTTGTTAGTCTGAAGATGCCCTATGAGATGCCATCTTACAGGCTTAACCCTGTCGTACTTGCTTACTATCTCCTGTACCTTGTTTTCACCGATATCGGTGATTCCGCAGTCTATTGCCTCGTTAATTTCATCCACATCGTGGAGCTTGGTTACTGCTACCAGAAGAACATCGTCTCCTGTTCTGCCGCATTTTCTCGCCGCGTCGGCTTTAAGTCTGTTTACATATTCAATGTTTTCTCTAATCGGCATTTTTTTCACTTCCTTCTGCCTCCTCTGCCGTCGGAGGTTTTTTGAGTATTTCATCGTAGTTTTCTACGGTTGAAACCTTTTGGCCCTCTACATTTATAAAGTAATTTTTCTCAACAACAGTCTTATCCCCATGACTGAGCAGAACCTTTACCGGTACAAAGGATGCCTCGTCCAGCTGCTTGCTCATAACATAGACGCCCTTCTGTCCGTCTTCCTCCACAATGCTGTCAGAGTCCACTATTATACCGCTTTTGCTCGACTTGATAAGTCTGCATGTGCCGCTTCTGATGCTGTCAAACTTTTCGTAATATCTGTTGCAGGAGAGTATCAGCTGTCTGTTCTGCCCCTGAGGATTTACCTGCATCACCTTCATCTTAAGCTGTTTTCCATCGACAAACTCAACGGTGATGCTTCTTCCGGCTTCAATGTCCTCCGCTTCAGCCGCCGAAAGCCAGCAAACCAGATACCATTCCTTATTATCTACTATCTTGAAGATAGGACTGCCGCTTTCAACCGTGCCTTGGGAGCATTCCCTGACGGCGTATGTCTGCTTTTCCTCGTCTGTCAGCTCCAAATCGGCTTCCGTTATGGTCTGCATATTTTCGGGTGTGTACACTCCCTCCAGTCCGTCGTAATAGTAGCTGACGATACCCTTCTGCTGAGAATAGTGCTTAACCCCGCCTACATCGACTATATGGCTGTTTTTGCGCATAAGCCTCCCCTGAGCTGCGGCTCTGCTGACTGCACCTCTGTTATCCGATACGTAGAGCTTCTCATCCCTCACGGCCATATAGCTACTTTCCTGACTTACTTCGAGAGTACCGTATTCCGCCGTATATGTCTCAAGAAAAATCCCAGACACCCGCGGAACTACATATATTATGACATATAAAATCACGAAAACCACCGCATATGCCAGCAGCATCAATTTTAATCTGTTGTTTTTAGTCTTCATCCTTTTAATAATAGCACAAAATGTTGTGGGTTACAATAACTGCGCTAAGGTTTTCCCACTAATTCATCAAGTATTTTTTTTTCATCCTTCGACAAGTTTTTTTCTTTGGAAAGGTATGCTTCCCAGAGGTCGGGACGTTTTTCCTTTGTCTGTTCCAGCGAGTTTCTGTACTGCCAGAGATGTATCAGCTTATGATTACCGTTAAACAAAACCTCCGGAACCTCAAGCCCTTCATATTCACGGGGCTTGGTGTACTGGTCGTATTCCAGAAGTCCGGAGTAGATGGATTCCTCCGTGGCAGACTCCCTTGTACCCAGCACATCGGGTACGAATCTCGAAACGGCGTCTATCATAACCATTGCGGCAAGCTCTCCGCCTGTGAGAATGTAGTCTCCGATAGATACCTCCTCCATGTTCCAGTAATCCAGTACTCTCTGGTCCACACCCTCGTAGTGACCGCAGAGGATTACCATCTCATCAAGCCGGGTCAGCTCTTCTATTTTGCTGCGGTCAAGAACTTTTCCCCGCGGAGACATGTAAATAATTTTCTTTCCTTCTGCCTTTATGGATCTGAGGGCGTCAAAAATAGGCTGGCAAAACATGACCATGCCCACTCCGCCGCCATAGGGCGTATCGTCTGCCTTGTTATGTTTGTCCCGACTGAAATCCCTTATGTTTATTATATTAAAGTCCAGTATTCCCTTTTCGCCCGCTCTGCCCAGTATGCTGCTTCCCGTTACGGGAGCAAACATTTCGGGAAAAAGGGTCAAAACATTTATTTTCATAGCTATGCCTCTGTTGCACCGTGGATAAACCCCGGAATTAGGCTTACCTTTACAACCTTTTCATCAATATTTATTTCCTTTACAAATTCCCCTACGGCAGGAATCAGCACTTCCTTTCCGGCTTCGGTTTTCACCTGATATATATCCTGCGCTGAGTTCTGAAGTACATCGGTTATCACACCGATTTCCTCAGAAGCCTCTGTTCCTTCCTGAAGGTTCACGACGCGGCAGCCTATAAGGTCTCTCACATAGAAAGTATCCTCGGGAAGCTCCCTCAGGTCAGCCTCTGTAATGAAGACATCGCAATCCTTCAGCGCTTCGGCAGCGTTTCTGTCATCAACACCTTTAAGCTTGAGAATAACCATATCCTTCTGATATCGAACCCTTTCGATGGCATAGCTTTCTACTGCACGCTTTTTGGCAGCATTTCTTTCCACCAGAATTTCGTCAAGCTCCTCGAACCTTTCCTTGTAATCCGAATAGTGGTACACCTTCACCTCTCCGCGAAGAGCAACCGCGTTTACTATTTTACCGATTTTTATCTTTTCCACTCTTTCCTCTACCCGATGCCTTTCCAAAATACACGTAAGGCACATGACTTTTTCGTAATCATGTGCCCCTTCAAATCGCAATTCAACCATTATCTATTCTTTAATGATTTCCACTGTCACCTTTTTATTTTCTCTGATGGCTGCAGCCTTAACAACGGTACGCAGAGCCTTGGCTATTCTTCCCTGCTTACCGATGACCTTACCCATATCGTCAGGAGCAACTCGAAGCTCAATGACTGTGCCCTGATTTCCTTCTGTCTCTGTTACAACGACTTCCTCGGGGCTGTCCACAAGTGACTTTGCAATTGCTTCAACCAACTTAGTCATTAGTTTTCACCGCTTCCTTATTATTCAATAATTCCAGATTTCTTAAATAAAGCCTTGACAGTTTCTGTAGGCTGAGCGCCGTTTGCAAGCCACTTCTTAGCCTTTTCCGCGTCAATTTTGATTTCCTTAGGCTCTGTCATTGGGTTGTAGTAGCCTACTTCTTCGATGAACTTACCGTCTCTGGGAGCTCTTGAATCTGCAACTACCACTCTGTAAAACGGCTGCTTGTGTGCGCCCATTCTCTTTAATCTGATCTTAACCATTTTTAAAATTCCTCCTTAAAATAATCCTTTAAATCTTTTATTTTTTTTCATAAAGTTAGGGTTGCTGAATTGTTTCATCAGCTTTTTTGCGTCCTCATACTTTTTGATCAAACTGTTTATCTTGCTGACGGGCTGTCCCGAGCCGGCAGCTATTCTCTTTCTCCTGCTTGCGTTAAGCAGTGAAGGGTTGCGGCGTTCCTCCAAAGTCATTGAGCATATAATGGCTTCCATCTGGCGGAACTCCTTTTCGCTTTTTTCTATTTCATCGTCGCTGACGGACTTGGAGTTCATACCCGGCAGCATTTCCAGCATCTTGCCGATACCGCCCATCTTCTGCACCTCGCCCATCTGATCGAGGAAATCCTCAAGGGTAAATTCATTTTTTCTAAGCTTCTTTTCCAGCTTGGCGGCCTTTTCCTCATCGTAGCTTTCCTGTGCCTTCTCGATGAGTGAAAGCATGTCGCCCATGCCCAGAATTCTGCTTGCCATTCTTTCAGGGTGGAAAGGCTCCAGGGCGTCGAACTTTTCGCCCATACCGATGAACTTCACAGGCTTGCCTGTAACCTTCTTTGCGGAAAGGGCTGCGCCCCCTCGTGAGTCGCCGTCCATCTTGGTCATGACGATACCGTCTATGCCCAGCTTTTCGTTGAAGCCCTCGGCTGCGTTCACAGCGTCCTGACCTGTGAGAGCGTCTACAACCAGCAGGATTTCATGAGGCTTGATTGCCTTCTTAACCCTTACCAGTTCCTCCATAAGCTCTTCATCTATCTGAAGTCGGCCTGCCGTATCGACTATGAGCACATCGAAACCTTTTTTCTCGGCTTCCTTTCGTGCCTTAAGGGCGATATCCTCGGCTACCCTGTTTTCTCTGTCTGTAAATACGGGCACATCCACGGTCCTGCCCACAACCTCCAGCTGATCTATGGCTGCCGGTCTGTATATGTCGCAGGCCGCCAGCATAGGCTTCTTGCCGTTTTTCTTAAGGTATGCAGCCAGCTTGCCGCAGGTGGTGGTCTTACCTGTACCCTGAAGACCTACCATCATCAGCACCGTAAATCCGCTAGGCGAATATGTCAGCTTGCTGTTGGTGCCGCCCATGAGCTCCACCAGCTGGTCGTTTACAATCTTGATAACCTGCTGTCCCGGAGTAAGGCTCTCCAGAACCTCTGCACCCATGGCCTTTTCCTTTACCTGAGCCACAAACTCCTTTACAACCTTGAAGTTTACATCTGCTTCAAGGAGAGCCAGCTTGACCTCACGCATAGCCTCGTTTATATCGGCCTCCGTCAGGACTCCCTTGCCTTTTAGCTTTTTAAATGTATTCTGAAGTTTTTCGGATAAATTCTCAAATGCCATAAGCCGTTTATTCCTCTAATTTATTTATAATGCCTTTAACTTCCTGCAGCTTTGCGACCGCTTCTTTGTCCTCGATGGATGCTGTCAGGCTGTCTATTATTCCGTCTATCTCGGCTATGGCATGCCTTGACTTCATCAGTTTGGCCACCAGTCCAAGTTTGTCCTCGTATTCTGTAAGCAGGTGTTCTGCCTTCTTCAAAGTATCGTGAACGCCCTGTCTGGATATTCCGAACTCTTCAGCTATTTCTGCCAGGGAAAGGTTCTCCTCATGGTAAAGCTCCATTACCTGCCGCTGCTTTTCCGTAAGCAGCCTGCCATAAAAGTCATAAAGGAGACTAATTTTTTCTATGGTTTCCATGTTCAGTCTTTCCATGGTGTTTCTCCTGCTTGCGAGTGTTTCCAATCGTTTTTGGTTTTAATCGCATTTTTATCGGGTTCTAGGGCCTGTAAAGCTTGTCGACTTTACAGCATTAACCTTGATTACTATAACACAACGGCTGTACGGTGTCAAGTGTTTTTGCTTGAATGTTTCTTTATATTCTCTTATTTTTTCTTTTTGGCCGAATTTTTTTCTTTTTGCAAAGAAAATAAGCATTTTTGAAAAAAACGGCCCTATTTGGACGCGATAAAATCTCCGTGGAGGATGTAAATGTAATTTATAAGGTAAAATCAAGATTTTTAACAGGTAGATGATGACATTTATTATCACTTTGGCCGATTTCTTTGTATTTTTGCAAAAGAAAAGGGCTAAAGTGAAAATGATGAAATCGCCGAACTTCTGTAGGTGTTTTTGAACGGTTGAATTTTTTATTTCTTTCTGATATACTACAATCATGAAAGAGCGATATACATCGAAATTTTTGAGGGATAAGAATGAAAAAGTATATTAAACCAATCGTATGCACAATTATTGTGGTTGTTGTCGCCGTGTGGATTGTTGACAAGGTTCCATTCACGCAAAAAATTGACCAGACAGTTGACGCTGTAGTTTACAAAGACGGTGTAATTATTGAAGAAACATCCGTCTATATGAAGGGCGAAAAAACTCGATACTTATTTAGGCCCAACAGCTTTGTTGGCGAGTTCCGTATTTTCTACGCCGAGAAAACGGATCTTGAGGATTTGCAGACGAAAATCAGCTGGCATAAAGACGACAACTTGCAATCTATCAGCCATTTTTATAAAGGAAATATATCGACTTCAGATGAACGGGGCATTGCGTATTATCTGCTGATAAACGAGGACATGAAAGAATTTGCCTTAATGACCACAGAGCAAGAAGTCATTGCAACATCCAAAGAAGCGTGTCAACTTTATATAGACCACATTTCTTATGATGGAAGCGGTCATATGACAGTTCGGAGTGTGGAAGAAATTCCTGAACTTAGGTAGGCTCTATAATTAGTTAACGACCAGACTTATGCTGTCGTTATTATGTCAAATTCAAATTTGCCGTTCAACCACTTAATTTCTTTAAAAAATTAATAACTCCTCCGTACAATGAACATACGGAGGATTATTTGTTTATCGAACGCTGTCCTGACGGCCCGCCTCTTTTATTCTATAATTATGATGG
>JAEDNK010000017.1 GCA_016302545.1 Bacillota bacterium | reverse complement strand
AAAGCCTTCCCCATTCCTCCTATGTAAAAAGCTGTACCCGCTGCTACAACAATTACGATGCATATTACTGCGATTATAATCTTTTTCTTTAAATCCATATCAATACCTCATTTTTTAATAAAGGGACGCAAAATATTTCGCGCCCCTCCTTAATTCACTTAATACTATTATTTAGATCTTCCTAAATATTCACCGCTTCTGGTGTCGATCTGAATAACTTCGCCTTCCTCAATGAAAATAGGAACCTGTACAACTGCGCCTGTTTCAACTGTAGCTGCTTTAGTAACGTTTGTGGCCGTATTGCCCTTTACGCCCGGCTCTGTTTCAATAACCTTAAGGTCTACAAAGTTCGGAGCTTCTACAAGGAAAGGAGCCCCCTGATAGAACTTGATTGTAGCCTCATCATTTTCTCTCAGGAACTTAATTGCATCCTCAACCTGATCATGAGCGATAGGAACCTGTTCATAAGATTCCATATCCATGAAGTAATAGAGTTCACCGTCATTGTAAAGATACTGCATCTTCTTGGTTTCGATGTGTGCCTTAGGGAACTTGTCATCAGGGTTGAAAGCTTCTTCTCTTGTAGCGCCTGTAAGAATGTTCTTATATTTTGTTCTTACGAAAGCTGCGCCCTTGCCCGGCTTTACATGCTGGAAATCAAGAACTACATGAGGCTCTCCGTTGATTTCAAAAGTAATACCTTTTCTAAAATCACTAGCGTAAATCATTTTTTATCTCTCCATTCTTAAATTTTATATAATTCATACTTAATTCACGATAGAACCATTATACCAAAAAACGAAGCAATTGCAAGCCCTATCCGAAAATGCTGCCTGCGCCTATAGCTTCACCGATAATTTCGTAAACGTCCTTCATCATAAGTGAAAAGCGCATCTCAGCCTGAAGGTACTGTGCTGCCAGCGGATCTCTGGCCATAATGGCGTAAAGCTGCTGAACGGATGCCATATCTTCAGGTCCCATTTGTTCGCCCATCATGGTCTTTGTCTGGATTTCAAGCTGTTTTGCCTGAAAATCCTTGATCATTGCCGAAAGCTCCTCGTTTTGATCTATCTGCTTTTTATAACTGTCAAACTGTTTGAACTCTTCGGATCCTTTAATGGCCTGTGCCAGTCCATGGGCCTGATCATAAACGTTCATATTATTTACCTCCGTTTCACATGTTAAACTTCAAGGAAAATAGGCAGGATTATCGGACTGCGCTTTGTCGTCTCATATATAAAGCCGCTGAGAGCATCTCTTACATGAGCTTTCATATTGTTCCAGTCCTTGATTCTCTTATCCTGACATTTCTCCAAGGCCTCTTCTGCAACCCTTCTCGCTTCTTCCATTAGACCTTCATTTTCTCTTACATAAACGAAGCCTCTTGAAATGATATCAGGACCTGAGACTACCGTTCTGCTTTCCTTTTCGATTGCAGCTACAACTATGATAAGTCCCGATTCTGAAAGCATTTTTCTGTCTCTCAAAACGATATTTCCTACATCTCCTACGCCAAGTCCGTCTACAAGTACGGCATCGGCTTCAACTACGCCATCTTCCTTGGCTGCCCTGTGCCTGTTGAACTTAAGGATTTCACCGTTTTCCATGACGAAGATATTGTCCTTTGACATACCCAGACTCTCCGCCAGCCTTGCATGCTGAATCAGATGTCTGTACTCGCCGTGAACCGGCATAAAATACTTCGGTTTTATCAGGGAGTGAAGCAGCTTAAGCTCCTCCTGACAGGCATGTCCCGATACATGAATATCGGCGATGTCCGAATAAATCACTTCCGCTCCCTTTTCAAAGAGCTTGTTTACTACATTGGATACGGTCTTTTCATTTCCCGGTACAGGAGTGGATGAAAGAATAACCATATCGCCTTTTTTCAGCTTTACTGACTTGTGATCGCCGGAAGCGATTCTGGCAAGAGCGCTCATAGGCTCGCCCTGACTTCCCGTGGTAATTATCACAAGCTTGTCATCGGGAATATTTCTGGTCATCTTAAGGTCAACCAGCGTTCCCGGCGGTATATCCAGATATCCCAGCTCGATGGCAAGAGCCACTACATTTTCCATGCTCCTGCCTGAAATAGCTACCTTGCGCCCAAATTTTACAGCGTTTTCTATTATCCTCTGTACCCTGTGTACGTTGGAGGAGAAGGTTGCTATTATTATTCTTGTCTTTGCCGTTCTGAATATATTCTCTATGGTCTGCCCTACAACCCTCTCTGAGGCTGTAAACCCGGGTCTGAGAGCGTTTGTGCTGTCACACAGCATAAGGGTAACTCCCCGCTTGCCGATTTCGGCAAGGCGTGAGAAATCGATGGGCTCTCCGTCCACAGGCGTATAATCGACCTTGAAGTCTCCCGAGTGGAAAACAACTCCTGCAGGGGTGTTTATAGCCAGACATATAGAGTCGGCAATGGAATGGGTGGTTCTTATGGTTTCGATGTCAAAGTGCCCCAGGGTAATTTTATCTCCCGCTTTAATGGTTTTTAAATCACCTATGACATTATGCTCCTTAAGCTTGTTTTCCACCAGTCCCAATGTAAGTCTGGTACCGTAAACAGGAATTTTGATATTCTTCAGCAAATACGGTATTGCTCCGATGTGGTCCTCATGACCGTGAGTAAGCACCATGCCCACAATTTTTTCTCTGTTGGCTATCAGATAAGTGAAATCCGGAATGACGATATCAATGCCGTACATCTCGTCGTCCGGAAATGAAAGCCCGCAGTCGATGATCAGTATTTCATTCTGATACTCCAGGAGTGTCATGTTTTTGCCGATCTCGTTAAGACCTCCTATGGGTATTACCTTAAGGCTTGGTACTTTCTTTGTTTTTTGTCTACTTCTCATAAATTTTTTTCCGTCCTTTTGATTATATATTTATGAAAAGGCAGCAATTACATTATTCAATTTTTTTATTTTACTACGATATTTACCAGCTTATTAGGTACCACTACTACCTTAACCACTGTTTTTCCTTCCAATAATGTCTGGATATTCTTGTTTTCCAGAGCCGCCTTTTCAAGTTCTGCCCTGTCTGAATTGTTCGCAGCGAAAATCTTATCCTTAAGCTTGCCGTTAACCTGAATTACTACTTCTACCTCGTCCTTAATGAGAGCTGCCTCATCGTATTCCGGCCATGGCATACTCACAAGGGATTCACTCTGACCCATATGCTCCCACATTTCCTCGCATATATGAGGTGTAAACGGTGAAAGGATAAGAATAAGGTCCTTAACAGCTTTGCCCAGAAGGCCCGCGTTTACCTTTTCGCCTTCCTTGTACTTGTACATTTCGTTTACAAGCTCCATAATCGTACTTATGGCTGTGTTAAAGCTGTATCTGCCGCCGACGTCCTCGCTGACCTTCTTTATAGCCGCATTAAGCATGTAATTAAGCGACTTGTCGGCAGGTCCTTCAATTTTAAATTCAGCAGGTACCTCAGGGTATTTCTTTTTAAATTCGTATACCAGTCTGTATACTCTGTTGAGGAAGCGGTAGCTTCCCTCTACTCCGGCGTCTGACCAGTCAAGCTCTCTGTCAGGAGGTGCTGCAAAGAGTATGAAAAGTCTTGCCGTATCTGCGCCGTATTTCTTTATGATTTCCTCAGGGCTGACTACATTTCCGAGAGATTTACTCATCTTCTTTCCGTCCTTGTTAACCATACCCTGAGTAAGAAGGTTCTTGAACGGTTCTTCGCAGTCTACAAGTCCCATATCATAAAGTGCCATCTGGAAAAATCTAGAGTACATCAGGTGCAGAATCGCGTGTTCTACGCCTCCGATGTACTGATCCACATTCATCCAGTAGTTTGCCTTGGCAGAATCAAACGGCGCCTCAGTGTTTTTAGGGTCACAGTATCTCAAGAAATACCATGACGAATCAAGGAAGGTATCCATAGTGTCCGTCTCTCTCTTTGCCGGCTTGCCGCATTTAGGACATACCACATCTGCAAAAACCTTTGACGTAGTCAGTGGAGACTCTCCCTTTCCTGTAAATTCAACATCGGTAGGAAGAAGCACCGGAAGGTTTTCCTCCTTTTCGGGAACCCAGCCGCAGTCCTCGCAGTATATCATAGGGATAGGGGTTCCCCAGTATCTCTGTCTGGAAATGAGCCAGTCTCTCAGCCTGTAATTGATGGTTCTCTTACCTATTCCCCACGCCTCTACAAGCTCAATGAATTTACCGATGGCTTCCTTGTTGTTCATTCCGTTAAACTCGCCGGAGTTAATGAGATTACCTTCGGCGGCGCAGGCACACTTAAGATTGTTAAGATCAATCTCAGGGTCTCCCGGATCAACAACAGGAATTATATCAATACCGAATTTGGTAGCAAACTCGAAGTCACGCTGGTCGTGAGCAGGCACGCCCATTACTGCCCCTGTACCGTAGCCCATGAGTACATAGTCGGAAATATAGATAGGGATTTCCTTCTTTGTAAATGGGTTAACGGCATATTTACCGATGAAAACACCCGTCTTTTCGTTGGTGGTGGAGGTTCTCTCGATATCGTTCATATGCTCAACCTTTTCAATGTATTCCTTTACAGGCTGCTCATACTCGGTGCCTTCCACCATTTTAAGAACTGATGGATACTCAGGCGCCAGCACCATGTAGGTAGTACCGTAAATGGTGTCAACACGGGTGGTGAAAACGGTGAGAGTTTCCTCCCAGTCCTTTATTTTAAACTCAACCTCAGCGCCCACAGACTTGCCAATCCAGTTTTTCTGCATAACTTTAACCTTGTTTGGCCAGCCGTCAAGGGTATCCAAGTTGTCGAGAAGTCTTTCAGCATAATCCGTAATCTTAAAATACCACTGGGAAAGGTTTTTCTTTCCCACAGGGGATTTACATCTCTCGCAGCAGCCTTCCACGACCTGCTCGTTTGCAAGTACTGTCTGGCAGCTAGGGCACCAGTTTACAGGATTTTCCTTCTTGTATGCCAGCCCTCTCTTATAGAACTGAATAAAAATCCACTGCATCCACTTGTAATAGTCCTCGTGGCATGTTGCAACTTCTCTGTCCCAGTCATAGGAAAGCCCCAGCTCCTTGAGCTGTTTTCTCATTTCAGCAATGTTGTCCCATGTCCAGATGCTCGGATGGATTCCGTGTTTGATTGCGGCGTTTTCCGCAGGCAGTCCGAAGGAGTCCCAACCCATAGGATGAAGCACGTTGTAGCCATCCATCTTTTTAAATCTGGCAACCACGTCGCCGATGGAATAGTTCCTCACATGTCCCATATGAAGCTTGCCGGAAGGATACGGGAACATTTCAAGGCAGTAAAATTTCTTCTTGGAAGCATCCTCTACTGTCTTGAAAACCTCCTTGTCATCCCAGTATTTTTGCCATTTCTTCTCGATTTCGCTAAAATTATACTTCTCATTCATGTCTTATATTATTCCTCCGCTTCAATGAATTGGCAGTCTCCCCATACCTTTTCTATACTGTACTTCTCTCTCATTTCCCTTGTGAACAGGTTTACAATAACATCGCCGAAGTCCATGAGAACCCAACCGGACCCGTTTTTACCCTCTATTGATTTAGCAAAAAGCCCTTCCTTTGCAAAGGCATCCTCCACATCGTCGATAAGTGAATTTATCTGTCTTTCCGATGTTCCGGAGCAAATTACAAAATAGTCTGCAAAGGCTGCTTTTTCCTGAATATCGATGATAACTACATCCTGCGCCTTTTTATCGGACAGGGTTTTGGCCGCTAAAAGAGCGTATTCTCTATTCGTCATTTTTTCCCTCCAGATTTATTCTTTCTTTTTCCTCTATAACTTTTTCCAGATAATCCTTGGCATGAAGGGTATCCTCGTCAAGATATTTCCCTGCCGATCTGACAAAATCAGCAGTATTCTTCAGTGACAGCAGACAGGCCTTGTCCAGATCCTCATCTGCTTCCCTTCTGAGTTCATCAACTCCGGGATAGACTCTGTTAGGCTCTATGGCGTCAGCCAGATACACGACCTTTTCAAGGGTCGACATGCCTGCTCTTCCCGTGGTATGAAAGGAAACTGCATTTATAATGTCAGGGTCTTTTACATCAAAATCCCTTTCCATTATTATTGCCGCAATTTTTCCGTGAGCCAGGTTGGCATTGTCAACGTACTTGCTGTCAAGCCCCAGGTGCTTAACATAATAATTAAGAGTGTTCTGTGCCACACCTCTGTACATATCGTGGAAAAGAGCTGCAATCTCAGCTTTCTGAGGGTCTGCACCGTACTTCTTTGCCAGTTTAACGGCTGTATCCCTGACCCCTTCCGTATGCACTTTTCTCTTCTCTGTAAAATTGTTTTCAATATATTGTTTTATTTCACTCGTACAATCCATTTTCTATAATGTACCTTTCTACAGCTTCAGGAACCATCGACGAGATTGATTCACCCTTTCTGTATGCTTCCCTGATGTCCGTGGATGAAATATCCGGCATCTGAGCTGCCAGTTTAAGAATCTGCGTACCGTACAGAGCCTGATATGACTTAATCTTTTCGTTTAATTCATCTTCCATGTATCCCGGTCTTGAGCTGACGATAAAAGAAAAATTCTCCAGCAGTTCAACCCCCTTATACCAGCTGTCCACCTGCATGAATGAATCAGTTCCGGTAATAAAGAAAAGTTCTTTGTTAGGGTACTGTTTTTTCAGTTCAGACAGCGTATCAAATGTATATGAAATACGCATACGGTCAATTTCCAAAGTGGAAATTTCTGATTTCGGTATATTTTCAAAGGCAAGTCTTGTCATGGCGACGCGATGTTCATCGTCCGTCACACGCTTCCCCTGCTTAAAAGGCTGGATATATGCCGGTACTACAATCAGCTTTTCAAGGTTTGCTTCTGAAATCGCTGCTGTTCCCAAGGAAACATGACCGATATGAACAGGATCAAAGGTGCCGCCAAGAATTCCGATACGATTTGTCTGCTTTGGTGCAGACTCACCGGTCCTCGAACCGGATTCTTTAGCTGTTTCATCTGCAAAAAAAGGTCTATGAATAAATTCAATTCCCATGTCAAGAAATGATTCACTGTATTCCTTTATTTCGAATTCAGGATTCTGATCCCTTAGAGCGCGCCAGAAAGCCTGGGTAAAATCATCTTCCGCACCCCAGCTGATATTGAACATTCCGGTGCCTCCACCGGAGCCGACTGCACTGACTATTGCTTTTCCTTTTTTTATCAGCTGAGGGCACCATATCAATGTAACAGTAAGGCTCGCATAAGACCCGGTCCTCATAAAATAGCACTCAAATACTGTGGTTACGAAATAATAATCTCCATTATTGGCCAAAGGAAACCTGACAATCTGCATAGGAGCAACAGGATCATTGCCTGAGACCGTCTTTCCGGCATTTAAAATCGCATCACAGCAAACACTGAAACTGCCGTTGAAGGTTTTTGCGTTTTGCTTTTTCGTTTGAGCCGCCCCCGGAATCGACGCAGCAATATCTTCAAACTCATACTTTATATATTTCTTTGCTTCATCGCTTAGAGCTGCCTGAGGCATCGCTTCTTCGAAAGTTTGTTTTGCCTTTTCGTATGATTTATCAGAAACTGCCGTCATGATATCACTGAGCAGATGCTTTGCAATCGTGCCGCATTCCTTGCAGAAGCTTTCTCCCTGATTGGGAAGAGTGAAATAATCTTCTAAAAACGAAATTTTCTTACCGCAGTTTATGCATTTTTTCGACATCCGGAATGCCCCTTTCTGTTGATAAACTACTCCACACTTATTCCCAGCTCCTCAAGCTGCGCCTTGTCTACAGGTGCAGGCGCTTCGCTTACGAGGCACTGTGCATTCTGGTTCTTAGGGAAGGCGATTACCTCTCTGATGGACTGCTCTCCCAGAAGGAGCATTACCAGTCGGTCAAGGCCGTAGGCCAGCCCTCCGTGAGGAGGTGCGCCGTATTTAAAAGCTTCGATAAGGAAGCCGAATTTTTCTTCGCATTCTTCCTTAGTAAGGCCCAGAACCTCAAACATCTTTGCCTGAAGGTCCTTGTCGTGAATTCTGATGGAGCCTCCTCCCAGCTCAACGCCGTTTAGAACTATATCGTATGCATTAGCCTTGACATCGGCAGGAGCCGTATCCAAAAGATGTACCTGATCCAGCTTAGGACATGTAAACGGATGATGCATCGCCTTTAATGCGCCTGTTTCGTCATCTTCTTCGAACATCGGGAAGTCTACTACCCACAGCAGATTGTACTGTTTGTCGTCGAGAAGACCCATTCGTCTTGCAATTTCACGTCTCAGGAAGCCTAAAGTGTCGAATACGACCTTTGGTTTATCTGAGCATATGAGAATAAGATCTCCCGGCTTTGCATCGAATACTGCTGCGATTTCACCCAGCTGTTCCTGGCTGAAAAACTTATTTACTGATGAGTTATATTCTCCCTCGGCTGCTCTGATCCATACCAGACCTTTGGCACCATAAGCCTTTGCTGCTTCAGTGAGCTTGTCTATGTCCTTACGGCTGAAGGCTTCGCTTCCTCCGTCGATGCAGATACCTCTTACATCTCCGCCGGCAGCCAGCGCATCGGTAAATACCTTAAAATCACAGCCTGCTACCCTATCGTTGAGTTTTTTCAGCTCAAAGCCGAATCTTGTGTCAGGCTTATCGGAGCCGTATCTTTCCATAGCTTCCTCCCATGTAATTCTCGGAAGAGGAGTTTTGATTTCGACACCCATAAGCTCAGAGAAAATTTTCTTTAAGAAGCCTTCCTGAATTTCTATAACATCATCCATATCCACAAAGGACATTTCCAGGTCTATCTGTGTGAATTCCGGCTGTCTGTCTGCACGCAGGTCCTCGTCTCTGAAGCACTTTACAATCTGCATGTATCTGTCAGTTCCACCTACCATGAGAAGCTGCTTGAAAAGCTGAGGCGACTGAGGAAGTGCATAGAAAGAGCCCGGATAAACTCTGCTCGGTACGATATAGTCTCTTGCGCCCTCAGGTGTGGACTTAATGAGCATAGGGGTTTCCACCTCTGTAAATCCGCAGCTGTCAAAGTAGTCTCTTGCCAGCTTGGTTACCTGATGGCGGAAGGTGAGGTTTCTCTGCATCTTGTTCTTTCTTAAATCAAGATAACGGTATTTAAGTCTGAGATTGTCGTCTACATTGTCGTCATCCTTAATGTAAATCGGCGGTGTGTCAGCCTCCGAATATATCACCAGGTCCGTTGCAAAAACCTCAATCTCTCCTGTGGCTATGTTGGCATTTTTAGCGCTTCTTTCGCATACCTTTCCCTTAACACCTACCACGTACTCGCTTCTTAAGGAATCGGCTCTGTCGAAGAGCTCCTGGGGAATCTTGTCATCGAAGGTAACCTGTACGATACCCGTCTTGTCTCTCAGGTCCACAAAAATCAGACCTCCAAGGTTTCTTCTCTTGGCAACCCAGCCGTTGAGAACGACCTCCTGCCCCACATTGTCTATATTTAAGGTTCCGCACATGTGTGTTCTTTTAAATAATGTACTCAATTTATTTTCTCCTAATCTCTTCGTATAAATCCTCAAACTTTACTTGTTTCTGTTCCGACTTAGCCATATCTTTAAGGGATACGACTCCTTCTGCAAGCTCATTGTCGCCGATTACGACGGTATATCTAGCGTTGAGTCTGTCAGCATATTTGAACTGTCCCTTGATGTTTCTTGCCAGAGTATCCATCTGAACGTTGAGACCCTTCTGCCTGAACTCTCTTGCCAGCTTCTGTCCAAAAGCCTTTGCTGCATCTCCCATTACAGCGATGAATACATCTACGCCTTCTTCCTCAGGGAATTCAGCACCGTTAGCTTCCATAAGCATGATAAGTCTTTCGATGCCCAGACCGAAGCCTACACCCGGAATTGGAGGTCCTCCCACCTCTTCCACAAGGTGGTCGTATCTGCCTCCGCCGCAGACCGTTCCCTGAGCGCCTATGCTGTTAGTAACGAATTCAAAGGCTGTTTTAGTATAGTAATCAAGTCCTCTTACGATAGTCGGATCGATTTCAAAAGGAATTTCCATTGCTGTCAGATTTTTCTGGAGCTCTTCAAAGGCTGTTTTGCAGTCATCGCAGAGATAGTCAATCATCATCGGCGCGCCCTTTACAAGCTCCTGGCATACAGGTGATTTACAGTCGATGATTCTCATAGGATTTCTCTCATATCTGTCCTTGCAGGTATCGCAGAGCTGGTCGTACTTCGGCTCCAGAAATGCTCTCAGCGCCTCTCTGTGTTTTCTTCTGCATTCAGGGCAGCCTACGCTGTTGATTCTGAGCGTGATGTCCTTGATACCCATGCCGGTAAGAAAGTCATAGCCCAGACAGATTATCTCCGCATCTGCCATCATATTCGGAGTTCCGAAGGTTTCGATGCCGAACTGGTGGAATTGTCTCAGCCTTCCCGACTGCGGTTTCTCGTATCTGAAGCACGGTATATCATAGTAGTATTTAATCGGCTGAACTTCCGCATACTGCTTGTGTTCGATAAAAGCTCTTACAGCCGGTGACGTTCCCTCAGGCTTCAGTGTAATGCTTCTGTTGCCGTGATCTTTAAAGGTATACATTTCTTTCTGAACAACGTCTGTGGTATCGCCTATTCCTCTCTGGAAAAGCTCGGTATGTTCGAAAATCGGCGTTCTGATTTCTTTAAAGCCGTATCTGGCGCAGATTTCAGCGAACTTTTTTTCTACATAGTGCCACTTGTACGCCTGATCAGGCATCATGTCCTTGGTTCCTTTTGGCGCGTTTGTTAACATCCTTTTTTTACCTCCATAAAAATATTTTTTTCCTTCCTTTCCAGCATTTCCTCCAGTCTGGAAATATAGATTTCATAATTTGATACATTGGGAACGCGTTCGAGACGGTTTTCCTCAGGATAATACATCTTGCTTATTCCTCCCGCTCCCAGAGCAAGTATGGTCTGATGTTCCTCCATAATCCTTATATTATATATGCAGGGAGTGCCCTCCTTACAATATCCGACATTCTCAAAAGCTCCCGCCATGTGCTTCTGGCGATAGAGATAATATGGTCTGTAACCTGCTTCCGAAAGTAGCCTTTTGCTCATATCCAGCATTTCCTTTACTCTCTCTGCCTGTCTGTAATGGTAGTCAGGGTCAACCTCCACAAGCCTGGAAGCGCGTTTCACTGCCAGAGTGTGTACGGTAAGGTTTTCAGGCTCAAGGCTGAGAATACTTTCCAAGGTCCTTAAAAAGTCCTCCGGCTCTTCCTCCGGAAGTCCCGCAATTATATCTGCGTTTACCATGGGAATGCAGGCCGCATCGGCTTTATGAAAGGCGTTGATTATATCCTCAGGCGTATGAGACCTGCCTATCAGCTCAAGAGTTCTCTTCTCCATGGACTGAGGATTTATGCTTATCCTCTGTACGCCGTGTCTTTTTATCACTTCCAGCTTCTCTTCTGTTATGGTGTCGGGACGACCTGCCTCAATAGTAAATTCAATAGCTCTTCCCGTATCAATATTTTCCTCCGCCGCAGCCAGAAGCTCGTCGAGCTGCTCTGCCGTCAGTGTAGTCGGAGTCCCTCCTCCGATGTAAATGCTCTCAGCCCATAGTCCCGTTTCCTTCATTCTTCTGCCCACATAGGCTATTTCGGTTTTCAGAGCCTCAAGATACCTTGCAATCTCAGAATCGGATACTTGATTAGATGTAAAGGAGCAGTACAGGCATCTGGTGGGACAGAAAGGTATGCCTATATACAGTCCGACAGAATTGTGGGGCGGCATGCCGCATATTTCCTGCTGATATTTATATGTATCCGTGAGTAAATCAATCTTTTCCTCGCCCAACAGATATGTTTCTGACAGCTCCCTTCTGACAAGGTTTTCATTTTTCAGTCTGTCAAACAGCTCGCCCGTAAGCTTTACAGGTCTCACGCCTGTAAGGATTCCCCAAGGTGGACGTTTTCCCCTTTCCTTATTTAAAAAGCCGTAAATCTGCCGTTTGATAAAGTTCCTGTCCTCAGACAGTTCATCGTTGAAATAAACTGTGTTCGGACATGACTTATTCTCCCCCATAAGAGCATCGAATTCATCTTCTGTATAAAGCTCAAACTCCTCCGGCGAAAGAAAAATCTTTATCAGCTCTGTATAATCATATTTATTTGCAATATTTCTGATTACAAAATTATACAAAAGGGTTTCCTCTCTTTTCATCCCCTATGGTCGTTGCGCCCATATGCCCGGGCAGTACCACGGTATCGTCAGGAAAAGCAAAAAGCCTGTCTTTGATTGAATTAATCAGTTGACCGAAGTCTCCTCCGTAAAAATCGGTTCTGCCGATTGACATGCGGAAAAGAGTATCTCCGCAGAAAAGATATCCGTCCGTATATATGGTCATACCGCCTTTGGTATGCCCCGGTGTATATATAAAGGTAAGCTCCATGTTTCCTACCTTGAGAGTTTCCTTATCCTTAACATAAATGTCTGCCGACATGCTGATTTCGCGTCTGCAGCAGTCCTTTGAAAGATTATATTCCGGCTTTGCAAGCATTTCCGCTTCCGCTTCATGTGCAACCACCTTTGCCTCCGGAAAATCCTTAAGCTGCTCTGCCACTCCTCCGATATGATCTCCGTGACCGTGAGTTAAAATAATATATTTTATGTTAACTCCTTCTTCTCTTGCATCCTTGGTAAGCTGTGGGCAGTATGCTCCCGGATCCACAATAAATCCTTCCTTCGTATTTTCGTCATAAACCAGATATGTGTTTACTGTAATAATTCCCGTCAAATATCTTTTTATCTTCATTTCATTTCCTTCAATTTAGAATGTTTTTTTACTGTCCAGTAATATGGTCACCGGTCCGTCGTTGTTTATTCTGACAAGCATTTCCGCCTGAAAGATGCCTTCGGCAACCATAATCCCTCTTTCCCGCACTTTTTGATTAAAGCATTGGTAGAGCCTGTTTGCCTCTTCAGGTCTTGCAGCTTTGACAAAGCTAGGTCTTCTGCCCTTTCTGGCATCGGCAAGGAGGGTGAACTGCGAAACGCTCAGAATTTCTCCTCCAATATCCGTGATGGAAAGGTTCATCTTGCCCTCATTGTCCTCAAAAATACGTAGTCCCGTTATCTTTTCCGCCATGTATTCGGCGTCGGCTTCACTGTCTCCCTCTTCAACTCCCAGGAGTACCACATATCCTTTTCCCACGGCTCCCGTAATTTTATTCTCCACAGATACATCTGCATCCGTTACACGCTGAACTACTGCTCTCATTTATATCCGTCCTCTTTACGATTTTGCTCTGTAAACATGCAGAACGCCTTCTATATTTCTCAGGTTTCTGAGGACCTTCTGCATTTCCTGCGTCGATGAAATGGAAAGGGTTATGGTCATAGTCAAGCTTCCGTCCTTGCCGCTCTTGGCGTTTACTCCCGAAAGGTGTATATCCATATCCTCGCACACTCTTGAAATGTCAGAAAGCATTCCCTTTCTGTCGTTACCTACAATGCAAATGTCAGCATTATAGGATTTGCCTACCTTAAGGTCCTCCCATTCCACCTCGATAAAGCGGGCTTTTTCCTCTTCAGGCAGAGATGTGATGTTGGAACAGTCGCATCTGTGAACAGATATGCCTCTGCCCTTTGTAATAAAGCCTATTATCTCATCTCCGGGCACGGGGTTACAGCATTTGGCAAGCTTTATCATAAGATTGTCCGCGCCTTTCACGATTATGCCCGGACTGTCCTGATTTCTGCGCTGCTGTTTGATCTTTCTCGCCTCCGCAGCTTTGATTTCGTCTATGACCTCATCGTTGGTCTTAACCTCTGTCTTGGTCTCCTCGCTGTAATAGCCAAAAAGCAGATTGCAGAATTTGCTTACCAGAGTTCCCCCGTTGGAAAGCTGCTGGTATGCCTCGTCGGCGCTGGCAAAGTTCATGGCCTTAAAGGCCCTGTTCAGAAATGCAGATTTGGCACAAAGGGCCGGGTCCATGCCCTTCTTCCTTATATATTTGTCGATGAGCTCCTTGCCCTTTTCTATATTATCGGACTTATTTTCCTTTTTAAGCCAACTGCGTATCTTATTTCTCGCGTTGGAGCTCTTGGCTATTTTCAGCCAGTCTACGCTTGGACCTGCTGAGTTGGCAGAGGTTACGATTTCAACTATATCTCCGTTCTGGAGGGTATAGTCGATTGTCACCATCTTTCCGTTAACCTTGGCACCTACACATTTGCAGCCGATAGCCGAGTGGATTTTAAAAGCGAAATCCAGAGGCGTGGAGCCTGCCGGAAGCTCTATTACATCACCCTTAGGCGTGAAAACGAATACCTGACTTGCGAAGAGATCCATTTTCATGGTCTCCAGGAAGTCCTTAGGATCGTTTATGTCCTGCTGCCATTCAAGAGACTGGCGAAGCCATGCCAGCTTGATATCGTCGTTTGAGGACTTTCCTGAGGTATCTCCCTCTTTATATTTCCAATGGGCGGCAATACCGTACTCTGCCACCTGATGCATCTCATAGGTTCTTATCTGAATTTCAAAGGGCTCCCCGTTGTCTCCTATTACCGTAGTATGAAGTGACTGGTACATGTTAGGCTTAGGCATGGCTATATAGTCCTTGAACCTGCCCGGAATAGGTTTCCACATGGTATGGACTATGCCCAGAACTGCATAACAGTCCTTAACATTATCCACAATAATTCTCACCGCAATCAAGTCGAAAATTTCATCAATCTGCTTATGCTGCAGCTTCATTTTCTTGTAGATGCTGTAATAATGCTTAGCCCTTCCGTAAATGTCGTAGTGAAGGCTCATATCGTCAAGGGCGTCCTTAATCTCCCCTATAACGGTATTAATGGTGGCTTCCCTCTCCTCCTTGCGCTTGTTTACCTTTTGTTTTAAATCATTAAATTCTTCGGGATGAAGGTATTTAAGGGCAAGATCTTCAAGCTCGAACTTAACCTTGAAAATACCCAGTCTGCTTGCCAGCGGCGCATAGATGTCTAAGGTCTCATTGCACTTCTCAACAATTTTTTCAGGCTTCATAAAGCCCATTGTCCTCATGTTGTGCAGCCTGTCCGCCAGCTTGATGATCAGCACCCTTATGTCCTTTGACATTGCCAGAAACATCTTGCGGAAATTTTCAGCCTGAATTTCTTCCTTAGATTCAAATTTAATAGTGCCCAGTTTGGTTACGCCGTCCACCAGCAGAGCGATTTCCTCATTGAAATCCGCCACAAGCTGCTCTCTGGTATAATCCGTATCCTCCACGACGTCATGCAAAAGCCCACCGATGATTGTAGCCTCGTCCATACCCATCTCCGCAAGGATATACGCAACGTTGATAGGGTGAATGAAGTAAGGCTCGCCGCTTTTACGAAGCTGCCCCTCGTGCAGGCGCTGCGCCGTATCAAAGGCTTTTCCAATCAGTTCGGTGTCATATTTAGAATTAATACTTAATATTTTTTCCAAAAACTCGGCTTTTGTAACCATCGACTGTAACTCCCGTAATAGTGTTATTTATTAGTTTTTTTCGTCTTTGCTGTCGCTCTCATATATTTGGTTGTCTCTTCATTTCTGCAAAGGTCATAGTACAGAGGGCTGCAAACAAATATGGAAGACAGACAGCCAACTATTACTCCCACCATAAGCGGAATGATGAATTCCCTGATTGAAGCGGATACCATGATGCACAGCGGAACCATTACAACCAGCGTCGTAAGTGAAGTCATTATGGTTCTGTTAAGGGTCTGGTTAAGGCTTCGGTCGATGTTGGTCTCATTGTTATCCTTATTGTATATACGCTTATTTTCTCTGATTCTGTCAAAGATTACGATGGTATCGTTGATGGAATATCCTACCAGCGTAAGGATAGCTGCGATAAACGGATTATTAACGGTAAATCCGAATATTGCATAGAAGGCGATTACCATGAGTACGTCGTGGGCTACGCCTACAACGGCAGACAGTCCGTATTTCCATGACCTGAATCTGAATACTATATAGATGAGCATACCGATGGCTGCAATTATAACCGCCTTTACAGCATTGGCCTTAAGCTCATCGCCTACGGATGGACCGAACTGCTCTGATGCCAGTACATCCTCTTGGGTAATTCCGTATTTTGCTCCCAGCGTCTCGATTATCTCGGCTCTTTCTGCGTTTTCAAGGGACTTTATGGTCTTTATCACTATTTGAGTATTGCCCTCTCCTGCGTAGATAATAGTAGGGTCAAGCTCATAATCCTTCAGTGTATCCTCTACTTCGCTTATGTCTACCTGTTTGCCCATTTCAACCTGAATATTGGTGCCTCCTGTAAAGTCGATACCGTAATTCATGCCGCCTATCATCATAAACACAAGACCGATAACGATTATAACCACGCTGATGAGATAAAAAACTTTTCTATGTTTAATAAATGAGAAAGTCTTATTAAGCAGCTGCTTAGGCGTGCCGTCTTCATTGACGCCGAAATATTTATTTTTTGCAAATTTTTTGCTTGAAGCCAGCAGTGAGATAAACAGCTGAGTCACTACCACTGCTGTAAAAATACTGAACACGATACCTATCATCAGTGTAAGAGCAAAGCCCTTTACGGATGTGGTACCTACCTCAAACAGAACTACTGCTGCGATAAGAGTAGTTATCTGGGCGTCGAGAACAGTGGTAAGAGCGTTTTTGAAGCCTGCATCTACAGCAACTCTGATGGACTTGCCGGCTGCAATCTCTTCCTTAATTCTCGCAAAAATAATTACATTTGCGTCTACTGCCATACCGATGGAAAGTATCAATGCAGCTATTCCCGGTAATGTGAGAACTACTCCCATTCCAACCATTGCCCACAGGAACAGCACTACATAGAGCAGTAATGCTATATCAGCTATCAGTCCAAGCATTCCGTAGAACACAAGCATAAGCACAAATACTATACCAAGACCGATTGCTCCTGCTACTATTGACTTGTCCAGAGCATCAGCTCCAATAGTAGCAGTCTGTACTGATGACTGAATTTCAACAAGCTCAACAGGAAGTGCACCTCCACGGATTAAAGCAGCTGTTGTTGATGCTTCTTCTTTTGTGTAACCTCCTGTGATTTCACAGCTTCCGCCACTGATTACGTTTTGAACCTCTGGATGTGTAATTATTTCATTATCTAACACGATTGCAATCTGATTTGATAATACTCCGTCTATAGAAGATGTAACCTCACCGCTTAATGCCTTCCTGGTTCCTTCTTCAAAAAGGCCGGCTCCTTCACTGTCGAACTCAAGGAGAATTTTGTAATTACTTCCGTCGGTTGCAATCTGAGCATCCTTTACATTGCTTCCGTCTACAACGATAGTTCCGTCTGCGAGAATAAAGGTGAGTTTAGCAGTTCTGCCGATGGCTTCAATGGCCTCCTCAGCATTATCTACACCTGGAATCTCCACTCTCAGTCTCTTATCACCCTCAATGGTTACCGAAGATTCAGCTACGCCCATCTGGTTTACACGGTTGTCAAGAACGGCTCTGGTCTGATCCATAAGCTCTGCAAGCTCATCGCCTGTAAGGTCAGTCTGAGCTTCCATTACGACATAGACACCGCCATTGATATCCAATCCGTACTTCAATGCGTCCTTTACCGAATCAACTCCCCCGATACCAAAGAGAGTCACAAACCAGCCGAACACAAGTGCAATGATTACCAGAACGGCCAGTCCACGTTTAACATTTACATTCATCTTTCTGAAACCTCTCATTATAAAAATCTAATAATGCACATAAAGCGGCATTTTATTTTACATTTCATTGTACTACTTTTTGATTGTTTATACAAGTAAAATTGCCTGTTTTTCAACATTTTTTTACGCTTTAGCCATAAAAAACGCCCCCGACCTTTTTAAGGTGCCGAGGGCGATAAGTATTCACTATTCTTCTTCAGTCTTTCCTGCTGCAGGTATTTCCTGTGCTTCCATTTCCTCAACCTCGGAAGATTTTCTCAGTCTCTTAGGCATAACCTTCTTTGGTTCTTCTTCTTTTACTTCATCAACTGTGTCACGTCTCGGTGAAGCCTTTGTAACAGATGAAACAGCCCATCTCATCATCTCAAACTTAACCTTATCGGCACCCACCTGAATGATAAAGGATTCATCCTTGGTCTTAACAATCTTACCGCAAATGCCTCCGATGGTAACGATTTCATCCCCTACCTGCAGGCTCTTTCTCATATCCTGAATCTGCTTGTCCTTTTTTCTCTGAGGTCTTATCATCAGGAAATACATGACCGCGAATAAAAGAACCAGTGGTAACAATTGATATAAAATCTGCATATTTTTTTCTCCTCTCAAGTGTGGTTTAATTCATTCTCAAATGGTGCCGGCGATGGGGGTCGAACCCATACGGTGTTGCCACCACGGGATTTTGAGTCCCGCACGTCTGCCAATTCCATCACGCCGGCG
>JAEDNK010000133.1 GCA_016302545.1 Bacillota bacterium | reverse complement strand
TCTTCCGCAAAACGGTCAATGGTATATAATTATAATTGACCGATACGGTCAGCGGAGGTTTTCTATGAACGAAAAATTCTTCTCACTGCCTGAGGAAAAACAGCAGGCAATCATCAATGCGGGCTACAGGGTGTTTTCACAGAACACCTACAAAAAGAGCCCGGTAAGCGAAATAGCAGCCGAGGCGGGGATCAGCAAATCACTGCTGTTCTACTATTTTCGCAACAAGAAGGAGCTTTATCTCTTTCTGTGGGAAAAATGTGCTAAGGTCACCATCTAGTATATGAAAGAGTATGGCTGTTACGATAAAAAAGACCTCTTCGAGATGATGTACAGGGAAATGTATCTGGCATCGGAGGGCTATGTATGGGAAATGGTCAGCAGCGGAAAAATCGATGCTGATAAGATGGAAAAGGATTTTACCGAGATAATCGAGTTCTGGAAAAGCATTTTTTTGAAAAAGGGGCAGACGCCGGAAGGTGATGCAAAGGGTGAATAACATGAAGGCAATAGAGACAAAAGGACTGACCAAGTTCTACGGCAAGGCAAGAGGCATAACGGGCCTGAATCTGGCTGTAGAAGAAGGCGAATTTTTCGGTTTTATCGGACCCAACGGGGCCGGCAAATCGACCACAATAAGAATCCTGACGGGATTGATTAAAAGCAGCGGCGGCAGCGCAAGCATATTCGGAAAGGATGTATCCGGCAAAAAAGACGAGATACTTGCAGATATAGGATATCTGCCTTCAGAAGCTGTTTTCTATAACGGTATGAAGGTGGAGGATGTGATAAAGCTGTCGGCTGACCTTCGCAAGAGAGACTGCAGTGCGGAGGCTGCAATACTTTGCGACAGACTGCAGCTTGACACCGAGAAGAAAGTGGAGGAGCTTTCCTTCGGCAACAGAAAGAAAGTGGGCATAGTATGTGCCCTTCAGCATAATCCGAAACTCTGCATTCTTGATGAGCCTACCAGCGGACTGGACCCGCTGATGCAGAGGGAGTTCTTTGACATACTCAGGGAAAAGAACAGTAATGGAATGACGGTTTTTCTGTCTTCTCACATCCTGTCGGAAATACAGAGAAACTGCACTCGTGCAGCCATAATCAGAGAAGGCAGGCTGATTGCCGAGGGCAGTGTAGAGGAACTGGCAAAGACCAGTGCCAAAAGGGTAACCGTTCACGGAGAGGTTTTCCTGGGCGGACTTACAGATGTCAGGGATGTGCAGCAGTTTGAAGGCGGTGTTAATTTCCTTTACGGCGGTGGCATGAAGGAACTTCTGAGGGTGCTGGCAGCAGGCCGGGTAACGGACCTTTCCATAGCAGAGCCTGACCTTGAAGAAATATTCATGCACTACTATCAGGATGAACCGCAGGATGCGGCAGCATTAAAGGGAGGTGAGCAGAATGACGCTCTTTAAACACGAAATGAGACAGGCGAGACTTTCCATCATAATCTGGACGGCGTCTATCGGATTCCTCATGGCTATATGCATTCTTATGTTCCCTGAGATGAAAGGCGAAATGGACAGTGTAAGCGATATGTTTGCGTCCATGGGCAGCTTTTCCGCGGCCTTTGGAATGGACAGAATCAATTTTGGCAGTCTTGACGGATTTTATGCCATAGAATGCGGAAACATTCTGGGTCTGGGGGGAGCATTCTTTGCGGCGTTCTGTGCGGTTACTGCTCTTGCCAAGGAGGAAAAGGACCATACTGCAGAGTTTCTGCTTACTCATCCTGTGAGCAGAGTGCACATAATTACGGAAAAGCTGGCTGCGGTTTTAGCACAGATAGTTATAATGAATGTCCTGACTCTGGCAATTTCCATAGGCTCCATGTACATAGTGGGAGAGGAGATTCCATGGGAAAATATTTTGCTGATGCATCTGGCATATTTCCTCCTGCAGCTTGAAATCGGCGGTATCTGCTTCGGAATTTCGGCATTCGTAAGACGAGGCGGAATCGGAATAGGTCTGGGGCTTGCAGTAATGATGTATTTCCTTAACATCGTGGCCAACATTTCGGACAAAGCTGAATTTGTCAAGTACATTACACCTTTCGGATTTTCCGATGGTGCTGATATAATCACAAGCGGCGAAATAGATGCTGCAATGGTGTCCGTAGGCATGGCACTTGGAGTAATCGGAATCATTGCCGCTTATGCAAAATACACTAAAAAAGATATTGCAGGATAAAATCAAAAAATTTATCTTGACCTTACATCGACTGGAAGGTATATAATCGGGCAAAACAGTATAGGAGGTATGAGAGCGATGCTCAGAATAGAACATCTTACTAAGCAGTATGGAGAGAAAAAAGCAGTGGACGATCTGTCACTGCAGATAAAACCGGGAGAGATATATGGCTTTATCGGACATAACGGAGCCGGTAAAACCACCACCATAAAGGCATGCTGCGGGATTTTGCCTTTTGACAGCGGAGAGATTTACATCGGAGGAAAATCTATTAATGAAAGCCCTCTGGAGTGCAAATCCATGCTGGCATATATACCGGACAATCCGGATTTATACGACTTTATGACGGGAATTCAGTACCTGAATTTTGTGGCGGATATCTTCGGTGTGAGCGCAGACAGGAGAGAAGAACTGATTCACCTTTATGCGGATACCTTTGAACTTACGGCAGACCTGGCGCAGCCAATCAGTGCATATTCCCACGGAATGAAGCAGAAGCTGGCGCTGATTTCTGCCCTTATACACGAGCCGAAGCTGATTATAATGGATGAGCCTTTCGTTGGTCTGGACCCCAAGGCATCACACCTTCTCAAAGAGATTATGCGTAAAATCTGCGATGAGGGCGGAGCCATTTTCTTCTCAACTCATGTTCTTGAGGTGGCCGAAAAACTCTGCGACAGGATAGCTATAATTAAGGGCGGCAGACTGATAAAATCCGGAACTATGGAGGAAGTAAGGGGAGATGAATCCCTGGAATCCGTATTCCTTGAGCTGGAGGAAAATAATGGTTAAGGTTCTCGTCAAAAAGCAGATTATGGAGCTGAGCGCTTTTTTCTATCAGAGCGCTAAGAAGGGAAAGCGGCGCTCCAAGGGCTCGCTGATTATGTATGCCCTGCTTATGGTCTATGCGGTAGTTGCCATGGGATGGTTGTTTTATCTTATGACTGACATTTTATGTGAGCCGCTGGTAAATGCAGGTCTTGGCTGGCTGTTTTTTGCTATTGTAGGAATGATGGCCATTGTGGCAGGGGTTTTCGGAAGTATTTTTACAGCGTATTCGGGAATTTACCGGGCAAAGGATAACGAACTCCTGCTTTCCATGCCGGTTAAGCCGTCGGCACTTCTGCTGGCAAGGATGATAAGCATATTCATAATGAGTTTCGATTTCACTCTGGTAGTTATGGTACCGTCAATGCTGGTTTATCACATGAAGGGATTCGGTGGAGCCGGAACACTGGTATCGCAGATTATAGTGACACTTCTTGTTTCGCTGTTTGCACTGGTGCTTTCATGTGTGCTGGGATGGCTGATGGGTTTGATCTCTGCTCACCTTAAAGGCAGCGTTAAAAGACTTATAAGCATAGTTGTGACCTTGGGTCTTCTGGGTGGATATTTCTATGTATATACAAGGGTTTACAATTACCTGCAGCTGATTCTTATAAACGGAGACAAAATCGGAAGCACCGTGAGAAAGG
>JAEDNK010000132.1 GCA_016302545.1 Bacillota bacterium | reverse complement strand
CCGTAGTAGCCTACAGTCTTGCGGCCGCCGTCAGCGGTATTAAGCAGACTTTTGCGTGCTTCCATTCCTGTGTTATCGTCAAATCTTCCCCCGCCGTTGCCCAGTGTTTTAACTTCCAATTCAGTCAGTCCGTCTGCACTGTCAGTATAGAAGACAGCATAAACCTGAGCCGTTTTAAGATCATACTCTATGTAATAAGAACCGCCGCTTCTGACGGTATCATCGATTGCACCAAAAGGCAGCATATCCTTCAATATGCTGCCTTCTAAATTATCACTTGAAGAAGTTACGCTGTTGTGTCCAACGCGATAAAATGCATGGGAACCGTCAGTAGTGGCAATTGTCCAGTCAAGTCCTCCAAAAGCCCCATCAAAGTCACCCGGTTTATCCGATACATCAATCATAGCAGTCCCCAGCGCAGCCTTTCCTACATCGCCAGCCTCACCGGGCCGACCAGCATCTTCCTCGTACCCGGCCAGAAGCCCGGAGGCTTCCATCCTGGTCAGGTGATTTTGGGCAGCCACAAAAATCTGCTTTGCAGTGCCGTCCATCTCCATAAGCTTCAGGTCCTTGGCAAACACTATGATTCCCGTCATAGTTATCACCGCCAGTATGCCCATAAGAGCTACTACGATAAGCAGTTCAGGCAGAGAGAAGCCTTTTCGGCCAAGCTTGCCGCCACTCATCACGCCATTACCCTCGCCGGACTTAATATTCAGTTGTTCCCTCCTGAACCTGCGCTTCATTCTTTTCTTCCTTTAATCCTAAAGCAGTATCTGCATCTACCATGGTTTCATAGAAAGTCACCATAAGGCTTACGCCCACTTTCCCTCCGGACTTAAGCCCGCTTGTCCCCTGAGCCTGGGAAGTAAAGCTGACATCTTTTATCATGCACCTGTATTTGCAGTTCTTTAACTCCTTCATTACCGCACGAGCCTTCTTATAACCGGATGTCTCGTAAGTAATGCTTATATTTCTCCGAACAGAATCTCCGCTGCGGACAGCCTGCTCGAAGCTGATATTGTACCCGGATGTACCACCCAGGATGTCGTTGAGTTCTCTTATTTCATTCTTGATATTGTTGTAGCTGGCTACTTTACCGTTGGCATTAATGGTGCCGTTTTCCATCTCGGCCAGCATCTTGGCCTTGCTTTCGGCCTTCATCTGCTCCACCAGAAGTTCGCTTTCAAGCTCGGACACATCGTAACGCTCTACAGCATTGGCTGTTTCAACGATAACGAACCTGTAGTAAACCAGTCCCAGCAGCAGAACCGCCATTATCAGCAGCAGAATTTTTTCTCTTTTTGTAAAACTTCGGCTCATCATTACTGCTCACCTCCGTTTGGTACAAGTTCTATATACATAGTCGCTGTCACCTGTTTATTGCCGGAACCGGTATTTACGTCCCTGTCAGTACCGGCCACATTGACGGTAACAAAGGCCACATCAGAATCCGCCTCCAGCTCCTTTACTATTGACGAGATTGCATTTAACCTGGTTTTTTCCACTGTAAGAGTCACGGTGTTATCTGTAACAGCCAGAGTTTTGATGTCCGCATTTTTGAGAACATACTTATCTAGGAGATCGAGAACATCCTCTCTGTCAACCAGCAGAATTTCACTATCATCAAGATATCCCATGCCATAGTGGCTGTAATCTTTCTTTACCTCTTCGTAGTCGGCATTCTGCTCCTTAAGCTCTGTTATCTGACGCTGCATATCGTTATATGCGGCCTCGGCAGCCGATGCTTCTGAGATTTTATCAATAACTCCAAATTTAGTAAAGGCAGCAAGTGCAATCAGAAAAACAATGAAAAACAGTATTTCCAGCGTCCTGTTCTCATCGGACTTCATGCCGTCCAGAATATTTATGTACTGTTTGTTCGGGTAGCCTGCTTTCCCTTTACCCTTTTTACCTATTTGTTTAAGCATGGCCCCCTCCTATTCCGCCAGACCGATACCGATAGCCTCGACACCGATCATCATTTCTTCTTCACTTAATCCGGCAGCTGATGACTGCATAAGCTCAGTTATAGGCACCAGCGGCAAATCAAGGTTTTCACCGACAGCATCTATAAGATGCTGTATCTGTGCTCCGCCTCCGCAGTAATACATTGCATCCAGATTGTTCTCAGGATGATTGAAGTTAAAGAAATTTAATACTCTCATTATTTCAATACTAAGTCTGCCGCAGGCATCCATCACTTCTTCTCTGTCCATAACGTTCTCATGGTTTGAGTGCATGTATACCTCAGCAATATGAAAATCGCATTCGTAAATATCTGCAATTGTCTGAGTCAGGCTGGCTACTCCCTGATCCATGTTTCTGGTAACGGAATACTCCCCGCCTGTAAAGAACCAGATATGCGCCGATTCGTGACCCAGGTTAAGCAGTGCAAAATCCCGGTTAATGTCATTTCCCGTTGCCTTGGCATAGGAAATTAGCACTCTGTGGTATGCGCTGAACTCAGGTGCCAGAGCCACCAGCTTGAGGCCGGCTCTTCTGCACAGTCTTACATACTTTTCGGCTACTTCTTTAAGGACAGCAACACCTATGAGATCCAGCTCCTTAATATTGCCAACTTCGTCTTTTTTCTGCTCCAGCACCACATAATCGTAGATGTACTGGTCTCTGTCTTCGGATATGTAGTCGTGAAACTCATAAGGCAGATTCACCTTGAGCTGAACCGTAGTCATAGCCGGAAGCAGAATCCGTTTCTGATACATATGCTTCTCAGGCAGTGCCATGTATACATTTTTTATTTTGATGTTATTCTTTTTTATGGCTTCACGCACACAGTCCGCCATAGCCTCCCATGAAACTATAACTCCGTCACGCACCAGATTGTCCGGAACCGGCTCGATTACAAGCTTCTCTGCCTTGCCGCCTGACATGACAGCTATCTTGAGTGTATGACTGCCGATTTCAATGCCTAAATATTTCTTTGCCATTTCGGTCTGCTCCTTTATATTACAGATAAAACAGTCCCAGATACCAGTCCACAGCCTCTGTGCCTATGATGAGGCTTACAAAAACCGCCAGACTGATTGCCGGACCGAAGGGTATTCGCTTCTGCTTCATTACTATTACAAAAAATATTCCCGCTATACAGGAAAGTATCAGGTTAAACAGCCCCACCGCCGGTCCCAGATAAAGGCCGGTCATAAAGAAGAGCTTGATGTCTCCGCCGCCCAGGCTTTCCTTGCCTGTAATCTTGTCAAAAACCGAGGAAAGCAGCAGCATGCCGCCGCCTATTATGAAAGCCCCTAAGAGCCCCGACTTCCACTGCCAGCCCGTAAAAGGCAGGAAAACCAGCCAGTTTACAATGCCGCAGATTATGAAGCGGTCAGGGATTTCGTATATCTCCAGATCCACCAGTGATGCCCCGAGAAGGAGGCACACCAGCACCAGATATTCCAGAGTCACAAGGCTCACATCGAACTTGTATACGATAATGAGGAAAGCGGCTGCCAACATTATCTCGGTGATAAAGTATCTAGGGGAAAGCTTCTCTCCGCAGTATCGGCATTTGCCTCTCAGGAAAACGTAACTGAAAACGGGCACAAGGTCCGCTGCTCCCAGTTCATGTCCGCAGGAGGTGCATCGGCTTCTGCCCTTCATCACGCTCTGACCGTGGGCTAAACGGTAAGCCATGCAGTTTATGAAGCTGCCAAAGACCGCACC
>JAEDNK010000131.1 GCA_016302545.1 Bacillota bacterium | reverse complement strand
GAAGAGAAGTCATGAGAACTTATGGCGCCAATGTAACTCCTTCCCCTTCAGAAACCACTGAAATAGGCAAAAAGATTCTGGCAGAGCATCCGGGAACCACAGGAAGTCTGGGATGTGCCATCTCCGAGGCGGTAGAATCCGCAACAACCAGAGAAGGTTACAGATACGTTCTCGGCAGCGTTCTGGCTCAGGTACTTCTCCATCAGAGTATCATCGGACTGGAAGCAAAGACCGCCCTGGACAAATACGGCATCAAGCCTGACGTAATCATCGGCTGTGCAGGCGGCGGCTCCAACTTGGGAGGTCTCATCGCACCGTTCATGGGTCAGAAACTCCGCGGCGAAGCAGACTACCGGTTCATAGCAGTAGAACCTGCCTCATGTCCTAGCCTGACACGCGGCAAGTACGTGTATGACTTCTGCGATACTGGCATGGTCTGTCCTCTGGCTAAAATGTACACACTGGGCAGCGGCTTTATTCCGTCAGCCAACCATGCAGGCGGCCTGAGATATCACGGCATGAGTTCTGTTGTTTCCGAGCTTTATGATCAGGGACTTATGGAAGCCCGCAGCGTAGAGCAGACAGCGGTTTTCGCTGCAGCAGAGCAGTTCGCAA
This sequence comes from Bacillota bacterium, assembly GCA_016302545.1. Lineage (GTDB taxonomy): Bacteria > Bacillota > Clostridia > Peptostreptococcales > Anaerovoracaceae > SUG1106. The sequence continues at coordinate 3,072 of JAEDNK010000131.1, read as the reverse complement.
GAACAGAAGGCATCCTGCCGGCACCTGAGAGCAGCCACGCTATAAAGGTCGCCATTGACGAAGCTCTTAAATGTAAGGAAACCGGCGAAGAAAAAACCATACTTTTTGGCCTCACCGGAACAGGATACTTCGATCTTAAAGCATATGAGCAGTTCAACGACGGCACAATGACAGACTTCATTCCTACAGATGAAGACCTGCAAAAAGGCTTTGATGGAATCCCGAAATTCCCGGGAAATGAGATTTAATTGTCTTTTTGTGAAAAACACACAATTTTTTTTAAAAAAACTATTGACAATCGCCAAACGGCGTGTTAATATACCACCATAGTTAATCAACTGACTTTTGAGGAAAGGAGAAATGCATCAATGAAGAAGCTTTCAGCAAACACTGTAATCGTAATGAAGATGATGGGTATGTGCATGTGCAGCATGTGCATGTTTTGCTGTAAAATTTTTTCAAATGCGCTTTCCATCATGAGAACACAGCCGTGCTGAAGGCGGGCTGATTTAAACAGTTAATTACGAGGAGAGTTCATTTGAAACTCTCCTTTTTTATTACCGGGGCACATGTGCCGCAGTAACAAGAAAGAAACCAAAACCAAAACCAAAACCAAAATCTAAAACAATTCAGGAGGAACCTAAAATGAAAAAAGCTATCACCACATTATTATCACTCGTATTAATTTTCACATTTGCAATCGCCCTGACAGGCTGCGGCGGCGGAGATGACAGCCAGGACCCTGTTCAGATTGCAATCCCTAACGACACAACCAACGAAGCAAGAGCACTTCTTCTTCTTCAGGACAACGGCATCATCAAATTAAAGGATGGAGCCGGCATCACAGCTACAATTCAGGACATCGCAGAGAACCCTAAGAACATCGAGTTCAAGGAAGTAGAAGCAGCACAGCTTCCAAACGTACTTCAGGATGTTGACTACGCAATCATCAACTCCAACTATGCGCTCCCTGCAGACCTTAATCCTGTAGAAGATTCTCTGTTAATCGAAGGTTCATCATCAGCATACGGCAACATCCTTGCAGTAAAGGAGGGCAACGAAAACGAACCTAAGATAAAGGCCCTCATAGCAGCACTTCAGAGCCAGAAGGTTGCAGATTTCATCTCAGAAACTTACGGCGGAGCTGTTATCAGTACAGTTGAAAACCCTGGCGACGGATTCGATGCAGATGTTGACTATGCAGCACTTGCAGGAACCGAAATCACAGTTGCAGCTACTCCTTCTCCTCACGCAGAAGTCCTTGCAGTAGCAAAGGAAATCCTTGCAGAAAAGGACATCACTCTTACAGTTAAGGAATTCACCGACTATGTTCAGCCAAACAATGTAGTGGAAAGCGGCGAGATCGATGCTAACTACTTCCAGCACGTTCCTTACCTTGACGACTTCAACACACAGAACGGCACGCACATCGTATCGGTTGCAGTTATCCACGTTGAACCGCTTGGACTGTACGGCGGCAAGCAGACTACACTTGATGCATTAAAATAGAATAATCCGGAGGGAAATAAAGTGATTGAAATTAAAAACCTTTCCAAAACCTTTCCCTCTGCCGACAACACCGTAGAAGCACTTAAAAATGTCTCCATCACTATAAACGATGGGGACATTTACGGTATAATCGGCATGAGCGGAGCAGGCAAAAGCACACTGGTTCGATGTATAAATATGCTGGAAAGACCTACAGAAGGCTCAGTTCTCGTAGACGGAGTGGATCTGGGCGGTCTTTCCGATGCAGAACTTCGCAAGGTTCGCAGAAACATTACGATGATTTTCCAGAACTTCAACCTGCTTATGCAGCGCACCTGCCTTAAAAACATATGCTTTCCGCTGGAACTTGCGGGAGTATCAAAGGCCGAGGCTAAAAAACGTGCCCTGGAACTGCTGGAGGTGGTAGGACTTCCCGACAAGGCAAACGCCTATCCGGCCCAGCTTTCCGGCGGTCAGCAGCAGCGAATCGCCATAGCAAGAGCTTTGGCAACAAATCCAAAGGTTCTTCTATGCGACGAAGCTACCAGCGCACTGGACCCTAAGACCACACACTCGGTTCTCCAGCTTATCAGAGAAATCAATCAGAAGCTGGGCATTACGGTAATCATCATTACCCACCAGATGAGCGTCGTGGAAGAAATCTGCAATAAAGTAGCCATTCTTGACCACGGAGTTGTAGTGGAAAAAGGACCTGTATCAGAAGTCTTCACCCGCCCTCAGTCAGAAGCAGCCAGAAGGCTGGTTTTCCCCGACGGAATTACCGAGACTCTCCCTATTCAGGACGGGGAAGCTCACATCAGACTGGTATTCAACGGCGCGGGTGCGACCAATACGCCTATGATTGCACAGCTTGCAATGGATAAACATATCGCTGCAAATATCCTGTCGGCAAACACCAAGACCATCGAAGGAAAGTCCTACGGAAACATGATTCTTGGAATTTCCGGCGGTCCCGAAAAAGTTAAAGAGGCTATGGAATATTTCAGCAGCATTGGAGATGTTATAGTAGAGGAGGTGACAGACCATGTTAGATAAGATTTTTGCACCGGATAAGGTGAGTGAAGCTCTGGTAGTGCTTCAGAGTGAATTTCCGCTGGCTCTTTGGGAAACCGTATATGTAACGGTTCTTGCCACAGCCCTTGCCATCGTCATCGGTCTGCCCCTGGGAGTCCTTTTGGCTGCAGGAGATAAAAACGGCATCCTGCCTCTCCCGAAACCGATAATGTCAGTACTCAATGTAATAATAAACCTGCTGCGTTCCATACCTTTCCTGATTCTAATGATAATGGTAATTCCTCTTACCAGGGTCATCGTAGGAACCACCGTAGGAACAGTAGCGTCCATTGTTCCGCTGGTTATAGCGGCATTTCCTTTCGTGGCGAGGCTTGCAGAAAGCAGCTTCCGCGAGGTCAATCCTGATATCATAGAAGCAGCTCAGAGCATGGGGGCATCACCTTTCCAGATTATAGTCAAGGTCCTTATTCCGGAAAGCATACCATCGCTGATTTCAAACGCTACTATAGCCATCACCACTATTCTCGGCTATTCGGCAATGAGCGGAAT
>JAEDNK010000130.1 GCA_016302545.1 Bacillota bacterium | reverse complement strand
GCTTCCGCTAAGGCCTCGCCGCTTTTCAGGGCGCTGCTTATGCCCTCAAAGGAGCTGGGGCTTATAAATCCGGCTGCCTCTCCCACCAGAAAAACGCCTCCTTCGCCTGTTACAAAATCTCTCATTCGGCGAGGTCTGTCTGCCAGACAGGCTTCGGTCTTTACAGGACTTCGCAAATCCAGTCCCGTGAATTCCTGCAGCCTTTTTTTCTGCTTTTCAAAAGCCTGCCTGCAATGCTTGGGTGCAAAGCAGCCTCCGTATATTATGTATTTGTCCTTATGTATTATCCAGGAGCAGCTTTCGCTTGTCTCTTCATCGAATATGCACGAGTAGAAGGGCGGACCGTCTTTTTCAAAGGGGAACCACTGCTGTATGGAAACATACTGCATGATTTTACGCTTCGGGAAAAAGCTTCTGCGAACCAATGAGTTGGCTCCGTCTGCCCCTACAATATACCTGCTTTCGAATAACTCCTCTTTTCCTTCCCTCACCGCATATACGGCAAAGCCTTCCTTCATCCTGCATATCCTGCTGCATCTGCCGGAAATCACCTCGACTCCCTCCGGCATACTCTTCAAAAGCAGTCTGTCAAATGCCCACCTATCCATGTTCAGATAGCATCTCTGATAATATCTTACCTGTCCGGTGCATAAATCCATGGTTTCCACGGCAAAAATCTGTGGGTCTGCCAGCACCTCCTTTGGAAGCACAAAATCAGAGCCTGCAAGCAGCTTCTGTGCATCAGGGGCCAGTAACCCTCCGCATGGTTTTTTGTTCTTTTCTGTCTGACCGTCTATAATCAGTATGTTGACGCCTCCCTCTGCTGCCTTTCTGGCAAATGCAGCAGATGCCGGTCCTGCACCAATTACTATTACATCCCAAATCATGCTGATTTATTTCTACTTTATAGTGCCGTCCGCATTGAATACAGGAAGCTTTTCCAGACATACAATGTCGTCTCTGTCGGCTGCATCCCCTTCGGCAAGGACTGTCATCTTGCCTACGATGTTTCCGCCCACCTGATTTACCAGAGTCTCTATGGACTTCAGAGAACCGCCTGTGCTGATAACATCGTCAACTATAAGTACGCGCTTTCCTTTGAGCTTATCTATGTCGTCCTGACCCAGGCAAAGTGTCTGCACGTGGTCCGTGGTAATGGAATTAACATCCGTATAGACAACATTATCCATATAAACCTTTGGGCCCTTTCTACATACCACATAATCGTTGACGCCTGCCTGACGAGCCATTTCATAAACCAGAGGAATACCCTTTGACTCGGCGGTAACCATTATATCGAATTCCGGTGCTTTCTTAAGAAGCTCAGTGGCGCAGGCTTTGGTAATCTCCACATCGCCGAACATGATAAATGCGCCTATATATAAATCATCTGTAACCCTGCACAGCGGCAGCTGTCTCTTTAATCCTGCTATGGTCATTTCGTAAAACATATAGCCTACTTCCTTTCTGCATTGGATTTATCCCATACGCATTTATTATACATTTCTGTAAGCTCTGTTTCAAGATATAATTTATTTTTCTGCGCTTTCTATCCTCTTGTCCGGCAGCTTCACGGTTATCCTGCTGCCGAATTCCGGACGGCTGAGGATTTCGATGACACCACCGTGAGCGTCCACTATCCATTTGGCTATGGAAAGCCCCAGTCCGGTTCCCCCTTCCGAGCTGTTTCTGGCACTGTCTGAGCGGTAGAACCTTTCAAAAACATGAACCACCTCTGAAGAAGCCATTCCAACCCCTTCATCCTGAACCGAATAAAATGGTGCACCCTCTGTCATTCCTACTCTCAGGGCAATGGTATCACCATCCTTTGAGTACTTGGCAGCGTTCTGCACGAAAATTCTAAGGGCCTGCTTGAGCATAGCCGCATCCCCCTGAGTCCTCACTTCAGTATCTGTTCCAGCCATCTTGTAGATATGCTTTGCGTCTATCATGGCCGACTCCTCCATGACATCGGAAACCATCTCAGTAAGATTCACATCTTCAATATGCAAAGTATTTCTGCCGCTGTCTCCCCTTGCCAGGAAAAGCAGCTGCTCCACCAGATTTTTCATGTGCTCCGATTCGTTTTTCAAAGCTTCTATAGATTCCTTGAGCACCTGCTCATCGTCCTTGCCCCAGCGATCCAGCATATTTACATAGCCTTGTATTACGGCTATAGGTGTCCTCAGTTCGTGAGAAGCATCAGAGACAAAACGTTCCTGCTGGCGGTGGCTTTCGCGCATACGCTCCAGCAGGTTGTTTATAGCGATTTCCAGACTCTGCAGTTCCTTGTCGCCTGTGGTGACCTTAGCCCCCGGCTGCTCCGGATCTAAAGTGGAGATAGCTTTTTCCATACTCTTAAGGTTTGGCGCTGCGCCGCCTGCCGCAGACATGCTTGAAAGTTCCTCTGTCCTGATGGCCACTTCGTTAAGAGGCTGCATCTTTTTCCTGACTACACTCGTGCCGAAGAAATTGCCAATGAGTATAAGGACTTCCACTGCCCCCAGTATGATTGCAGGCGTCTTAAGAGGGTCAAGTACTCTGTGTATCAGATATGTATACTTGACCCCGGTTTCCGTTTCTATAACATACTCCAGAGTCTCATAGTTTTCAGTTCCCAGCAGATATCGGCTTGCCACAGTCTGCCCCTCAGGAACAAGGCCTTCTCTCCACATGATGAAAGCAAAAACAGCCAGACCGATAATCACCATGTCCAACACCAGCATGTGACTGAATTCTCTTAACCAGAACTCCATATTAATGCTTCTGGCAATGGAGCTCATGCGGCTTGATTCCTTATTCGTCTTTGATGACATAGCCTACTCCCCTTACAGTCTGTATAAATCTTATGCCATATACATCGTCAATTTTGCTTCTTATGTGACGGACATAGACATCTATGATGTTGGTTTCGCCGATATAGTCGTAGCCGCATACTCTGTTCATAAGCTTTTCACGATCCATGACTATATTTTTATTTTCCATGAGCACATGGACCAGCTCATACTCCCTGTTGGTAAGCTCTATGGCCTCGCCATTGCATGTGACCTCGTGGCGGTCTGTGTCCATGGTAACACCGCAGACCGTAAGACGATGTGTCTGCTGCACCTGGTCAGTGTGTTTTTTCAGAGCTACCCGTACTCTTGCAAGAAGCTCTTCGATGGCAAATGGCTTGGTTATGTAGTCATCGGCTCCGGCATCAAGTCCGGAGACCTTGTCCATCACCGCATCCCTTGCAGTAAGCATGATGACCGGCACCGAGCTTTCTTTCCTTAAACGGCGCAAAACCTCCAGCCCGTTAAGGGCCGGAAGCATTACATCCAGAAGTACCAAATCATATTTTCCGCTGAGAGCCTCCTCAAGGCCCTGCCTGCCGTCATAAGCCTTGCCCACTTCATACCCCTCATGAACCAGCTCCAGCTCGGTGAATCTTGCAATCTTTTCCTCGTCCTCTATCAGGAGAATCCGTTTCGCCATTTTAATCCTCTTTCTTATGCTCTTATTACTTCTTGGTGAATTCCTGCTTGATGGTTTCCGCAGCCTCAGCCGCCTTGTCGCAGGCCATATTCACATTTACCGACTTGGTGATGCCGCCCGAAAAACTGTAGCGGAAGCCGAAGAAAAGTCCCACTACCATCAGCGGAAGCACTACCCAGAATGCAAAGAGCAGCAGCAGTACAATTACGATAACCGGCATAGTGATGATTTCTTCGT
>JAEDNK010000129.1 GCA_016302545.1 Bacillota bacterium | reverse complement strand
TATCTCCTGTCTGAGCGTTTCTGGCGAAATCCCTTTTTACGAAAACATCCTCTCCGATTTTTTTATCATCGGGTATCACGAATCCGTAATGCTTATGCTTCTCGAAGGTTCCCACCACCTCCGTGGTTTTCCTTTCCAGCACCTTTACCACTGCGGCTTCTCTGCTCCTTCTGGTCATATGCGGCGGAATTATTTCTGCCTCAACTGTATCCCCGTTCATGGCTCCGCCCATCTTATCCGGCGCCACGAAAAAGTCGGCTCCCTCCTCCTGATGGATGAAGCCGAAGCCTTTCTTATGTTTTTCTATTGTTCCTGTAATTCTCTTTAATTCTCTTTTCATATGTAAAAGTATATTCTGCCCGGTTTATTAAGTCAAGCCCCCGGTAAAAAAGTCAAGGTCTCCCTGTGTGAGAAGGAGACCCGCTTTAAATGCTTTTATGCCTTTATGTCAGTTTTCGCAAAACTTACGGGATGCCGTCAAAGAATCTTAGGCAGCTCCGTTGGTCTTGTTGTTATCCCTGTTATCGATGCCTGTGTCGTTTGTGTCATTGTTATCGTTTATTCTTCCTTCATTATCGTTGCCGCCGAGCATGTTGTCCACGTCGTCTCTGATGTCGTCTCCGGCTCTGTCAATGTCGTCGCCCAGATTGTTGTTTCTGGTGTCATTGTCGTTCACCCCATCGTTTAATCCTGGTGTGTTGTCGTTGGCTCCGCCGTTGTCGTTGCCGCAGCCGGCCATAACAAAGGATAAGGCAAGCAATAAAATCATAAGGATGATAGTAGTCTTCTTTTTCATAAAAACACTCCTTTCTTCATTCACACTTAGTTTGGAGCGTTTTTAAGAAAATATGCGATAAAAAATCAAAAAAATTTTTAAATCCTACCTGCCCTTTTTCAGCCCGTTAATCAGAACATAAACCCCTATGAGCGCCACAACTGTAACACACAGTATCGCATACATCACACCGACCTCTACTTTGTCGTCGAAGAAATACAGGTTGCAGTCGATGGAGTCTTTAATGGCCTCCACCACCTCGTCAGGAAAGCCCGCATCCCCCATTTCCTCAAATACACCGCGCAGTGCGTGATTCCTCAAAAGTGAAGTACCGTAGGTTCCCGGAAGGAATGAAAGAACTTTCTGCAGTCCTTCAGAAAACTGCGATATAGGCATGTATGCACCGCATATGAAACCGTAGCCTGCGCTTACCACAGTTCCCACCGCCGAAATCTGACCCTGGGTGGACAAAAACAGATTTATAATAGATGAAAGCGCCGTACCGAACAATGACAGCAGGAAAATATCCAGCATAATCATCAGCACATCGGATGCCGTTATGTACCATCCGGTAAATCTTATGTATATAAAGCACACTCCCATTGCCACATAGCATATAATCAGCGTCGTAATCAGTGTAGAAAGATAATATCCCATGGCCAGAGCCCAGCTTTTGACCGGAGTTATGGTCAGGTCGTTTCTGGTGCCGTTTACCTTATCCTGTACCATCAGCATATTGGAACAAAAAGCCACAGTCACGCAGCACACCGCCAGCAGTGATGAAAAAAGCTGTCCTCCGACGCAACCGTCTATGAGTCCTTCGTCTACAGGAAATGCCTCAGGAATGGCTCCTGTAAAGGAATCTTTATAAACATTAGCAAGGAATGTAGCATAGAGCACCAGCAGTATGACCGGTGTAATAAGAGATGTGAAAAACATGCCCTTATCCTTGAAAAACAGCTTGGTGTCCCTTTTTATCAATGCCTTAAGCTCTTTCACCTGTCTCACCTCCTGTCAGAACCTTGCCCGTTGCAGCAAGAAAAATATCGTCCATTTTCCCCTTTGTAATCTCATAATCTCTGAAAATCTCCGGATGCTGCAGGATAAGTTCCGTCGCATGAGCTGTATCTTCGACCTCAATGCGGTAGGCTCCCGGGATTTTTTCCGGAGCAGCACCCAACGCTCTTGCTTCTTCCTCTGTTACCCCATACAGAGTGATGAAGTCTCCGGTATACTTGTTTTTAAGTTCAAGAGGCGTACCCTCCGCAACGATTCTGCCGCTGTCCAGAATAACAACGTAATCCGCATCAGCAGCCTCCTCCATATAATGAGTGGTAAGAAATACCGTCATGCGCTGCTCTTTTCTCAGTCTGGAAATTGCACTCCAGAGCAGTTTCCTCGTCTGAGGATCAAGGCCCGTGGTAGGCTCATCCAGAATCAGAATCTTCGGGCTGTGAAGAAGGGCTCTGGCAATATCTATTCTTCGGCGCTGCCCTCCGGAAAGCTTTCCCACAGTTCTCTTCATCAGGTCGGAAAAATCAAGTAGCTCTGCCAGTTCTGCAAGCCTCTTCTCAAAGTCTTCCCCGGTGATACCGTAAAGAGCCGCCCTGTTTTCCAGATTGTCTTTTACGGAAAGGGCTTTGTCCAGAACAGAATTCTGGAAAACAACTCCCAGTTCTCTTTTGATGCTGTCCACGCTCTCATCCAGATCCGTGCCGCTTATGACCACCTTGCCGCTATCCTTGGACTGCTGACCGCACATTATGGAAATAGTGGTGCTCTTTCCGGCGCCGTTTACACCCAGAAAGGCAAACAGTTCTCCTTCTTTTACGCGAAAACTCAGGTCGCGTACTGCCTTCACATCTCCGAAGGTTTTGTTCAGATGCTCTATTTCAATTATGGTTTTTCTCTCACTCATTTATAATCTCTCCTCTGTCAAGTGTTGTATCCAAATGTTATAGCTCTGCAAAAATCTTTGTTCCCCTTTTTCTCAGCCATAGCAGCAGTAAACATGCCGCCGCGGCTATAATGATTATTGTCAGCACGAGATAGGACATAGGCGTCATAAGTTTTCTGAGAAGGAAATACAAACCTCCCAGCGCCAGCACCTCAAGCCAGCTTCCGAATATGGCAATCATCACAGCCATGCTCTGTTTAATTACCACTGTCTCGTTGACCCAGTTCATATTAGGCATTTTCAAATTCACTGCCAGCCCCACAGCCGCTCCCAGAACTATAAAAACCAGTTCAAACAGGCCGACAAGAACTGCCTCCGCAGGACTGATTCCGAGGACAACAGAAATGCTGACAATGCATATAACCGCAGGGACTGATGTCACAAGCACGTGCAGCAGCAGCTTTGCCTTAAGTACCGCCCACGGGGATATGGGCATGGACTGAAGAATCCATATATTCTTTCCTTCCAGGGAAACAGACGGAGCTGTAATATCGTTCATGGCAGTCACCAGGCCCAACATTCCCGCCAGAGCCAGCGGTATCAGACTATCCGCACCCGGCATCATCTGATTGAGCGTCTCCATAAGACGATGCAGATAATCGGACTTTACCACAACCATGACTGCTCCAGCCAGAAAAGCAACAGTACCCAGACCGCAGTTGATAAGGTACACAGTGCTTCCTGTAAAACGCTTTGCTTCTTTCTTAAGGAGAGCACCCAGCTGAGAACCGGCTTTCATTGCTTTTTGCTCGTATCTGGCCTTAACAACAGTGTCTTTTGCGATGGCAATCTTAATAAAGCTTACTGACAGCAGTAGGTACATCAGCACAAACAGTGCGATAACAATCCCTGCAAAAATCGCCAGTGAACCTGCTTTACCCTCACAGGCAAGTCCCAGATGATAAACAGGAAACAATGCTTTTCTCACCGAATCCCCTATTTTAACTCCGTTTAAAAGAATCAGCTGCAGATAGTTATAAACCTTGGTATACACAGAGAAATATAATCCC
>JAEDNK010000128.1 GCA_016302545.1 Bacillota bacterium | reverse complement strand
ACAGGCGCTGGTGCCGGTGGAGGAGCAACCCTATAAAGTGCCGGGAAATTGGTGTTGGGTGTGGTTACCTGTAACATTTGAGAACTATACCGATAGTAAGAAAAAAGTTCAACAGAAAACCTATCTGGAAGATGGACGGGTGTCAGTTGTTGACCAAGGCCAAGAACTGATTGGTGGGTATACAGACGATGAAAGTATGCTCTATTCTGGAGAATTACCGGTAGTAATCTTTGGAGACCATACTCGCTGCATCAAGTATATCGATTTTCCATTTGCACAGGGTGCTGATGGTGTTAAGGTTCTAAAACCAAAGGCTTTTTATTCTCCAAAGGCATTTTACTATTCGCTACAGGCTGTAGATATTCCGAATATGGGGTATCGGCGTCATTTCCCACTACTTGACCAGTATGCTATGCCCGTGCCACCACTTACAGAGCAGCAGCGCATTGTTGATCGCATTGAGTATCTGTTTGCCAAGCTGGACGAGGCAAAAGAAAAAGCCCAGTCTGTGCTGGACAGCTTTGAAACCCGAAAAGCCGCCATCCTCCATAAAGCCTTCACCGGCGAACTGACTGCCAAATGGAGAGCAGAGCATGGAGTGGAGTTAGTGAACTGGGAAAATCAAAAGCTTGGCGAGATCGGCACGCTCGAACGCGGACGCTCACAGCACAGGCCTCGTAATGATCCGCGTCTGTTTGATGGCCAATACCCGTTTATTCAGACAGGTGATGTAGCTTCTGCGAATGTATATGTTACAGAACATCGTCAAACTCTCAGCGAGTTTGGTATGGCACAAAGTCGTATGTTTCCGGCAGGAACCCTGTGTATAACGATAGCGGCAAATATCGGAGACGTTGCTATTTTGTCATATGACTGCTGTTTCCCTGACAGTGTTGTCGGTTTTACACCTAACAACCGTTCTATTTCCAAGTTTATTTATTACATGATGAGTGTTTTGCAAAAAGAGCTGGAGGATAATGCCCCTGCAACAGCACAGAAAAACATAAACTTAAAAATACTTAATGCTGTGGAGATCAGTGTTCCCACCGTGGAGGAACAAACAGAGATCGTCCGTATCCTCGACAGCCTCTTCGCCAAAGAACAGCAAGCCAAGGAAGCTGCTGAAGCTGTGCTGGAGAAGATCGACCTGCTGAAAAAATCCATCCTAGCCCGTGCCTTCCGCAGCGAACTGGGCACCAACGACCCCACCGAAGAAAGCGCTCTGGAACTGCTGAAGAGTATTTTGTGATAGGAGATAACACCCCATCCAAAGGATGGTTGGCAGGTCAAGAGTGCTGGAAATACTCGAGAACAGTTAGAACTGAGACTCAAAAAGAAGCTGTGGCTATTGCAAAGCAGATTGCCAAGAATCAGCAGGCTGAATGTATTACCCGTGGAAGAAACGGTCAGATCAGAGTCCGTGACTCCTACGGCAATGATTCCGATCCGCCCAAAGGCCAAATAAGCGATTTCTCCACAGCACGTGTTCCAGGCACGTTGTGGGGAAATTTTATGCTCTTCTGGCTCTGATCAGCGTGCTCTTACTGATCCCGGTCATAGCTTCCACTTGGCGGTAAGTCTTACCGGAGTTCAGCAGCTCAATTGCATGGTGCAACTGAGTCGCCGTGTACTTTTTGGGTCTGCCCTCCCGGAAGTTCGGATCCTGTCTGGCAACAGCTTTCCCGGTCTGAGTGCGTTCGACAATCATCCCGCGCTCGTATTCCGCAAAGGCCAGCATGACCGTGAGAATTAGATTTCCCGTCAATGTGTTCTCCACCAGCCCCATGTTCAGGATGTGCACCCGAACACCCCTGTTAAAAAGCTCTCTGACCGCAGAAACCCCATCAATTGCGGTTCTTGCGAAACGATCCAGCTTTGTGACTACCAAAGTATCCCCCGGCTCCAACTTCTGAAAAAGCGCCGAAAAAGCGGGTCTTTCCATGCTCTTTCCCGTGAAGGCTTCGGTGACGATCTCCTGACAGCCATAGTTCTGCAGTGCCCTCGTCTGATCTTCCAGACTGTTGCCATGGATGCTCTGCCCTGTAGTCGACACTCTCGCGTAGCCGTATATCATGTAAAAATCCTCCCGACTTTTGAACCTGAGTTCTGACACCGAAAAAAGCCTTGATTTTCAATGCCGCTCATTTTGTCTCATTTCTTTAGAGTTATGGAACAAGGGTGACGAAACTTCCGCCCGTTTATATACAGACGCATTTTCATCCCCCTTGTTTTGAAGTTCACATTTCAAGAATCATCGGGCTGTTGCAATCCAAACATCCGATGTTGACGCTCTTGGTTGCCCGGACGGAATTGCCACAACAAGGACAGATATACTTGCGGGCACTGGACGGTTTCCGGGTTCCGGTAATACCTGTGCCGCTGTGAGTGCCGGTTCCGGGAATCGAAAAGGCGGTCATTTCGTTGCGGTTGATCAGAATGTCACGGAGGTCATTGTCCAGAACGAATTCCAACAGGTCATCACTGGGCGATGTGTGCGACCAGCCGTACTTCTCACTGTGCCGTACGATCAGCCCGCGTTCCTCCGCAGATTCTTTGAAACGCCGGTTGTGGTAGGTATTGCCTCTGGAACAGTCCTTGATCCCGTTGACATGGTTGTAGTAGTGCACCATCTCATGCAGCAGAGTTGCCGCCACTTCTTCGATAGGCCGTGACAAGGTACCTGCCCCGATATTGATCTCATAGCTTGCTCCGTTTTTAGAGATCCACGTATCATCCCGGAGTGAGAAATGGCCGTAGGCCTTTGGCGTAGACTGAATGGTGATCGTTGGTCTTGAAAGTACAGATTCAAAATAGTTCTGGTTCAGCAGGTCGAAGATTTTGTTCAGATAGCCTGCGACCCGGTTGTAGGTTGTCAGTTCTTTCATGTGCAGCTCCTGTTCTTGTTTTTCGGGAGCGGGTATGGTATACTACCGATACCCACTCCCCTCTTGTGGTTGTGGTCAAGTCCTATGCACTCTTGCTTGCCGGCTGGTGCATGGGGCTTTTTTCATGCACTGATGGAAAAGCGGCGGCTGGAAACCTGTTTGGTGTAGGCTTTGTAGATTTCCGGCATCACTTTTTTGAACGCCGTGGTGTCGAACCGCTGAGTAAGTACCGACGTCCAGCGGACAATGTACTGCCCGGCCTCCAGTTCTTCTGTGTCGCGGTTCAGCAGTTCCTGTTTGATCTCGTCGCGGATTGCCTCTGCTTCGGCTTTGGCCTCTTCCATCAGCTGTTCCCATTCCTGCAGGGCTTCGATCTTGGTGGTCAGTTCGTTTGTTGACATGGTGTTGTCCTCCTTATTTTTGAGCTGTTCCGCTCTTTATGCTTTTATAGTACCACTAATATTTGGTGTTGTCTATTGACATAACCACTAAATTTACGTGGTTCTTTCTATGTAATTTGCACACTTGTTTTTAGTGGTACTTGCGGTTATACTATCATCAATGGGGGTAGTATCATGAGCTTTCGATATCGAGTCAACGTCATGGAGGCATTGAAAAAAAAAGGATTCAGTTCAACAAAACTACGAAAAGAAAAGCTATTAGGGGAATCTTACATGAGTCGGCTACGGCGTGGTGACATGGTATCGTGGGCTGCACTCGATACGATCTGCACGCTTTTGCAGTGTCAACCAGGAGATCTCATTGAACACATAACACCCGCCGGGGTAGATAAAACCTACGAAAGCACCGGTAAAATCTGAATGCCCAATAGGTGGTTCTTTCGAAGACTGACTGAACGCCAGTCGATTCTTCCGGTAAAAAACAGCCATAA
>JAEDNK010000016.1 GCA_016302545.1 Bacillota bacterium | reverse complement strand
CTTAGTGAAAATGGCACGGGCTGTGGTTTTATTGCCGCCGCCTTTGCCGCCATAGATCTGAGCATTGTCCTTTACCAGCTTGCCACAGTCCACGCTTCCGTCTGATACGAGAAATACAGTGCAGCTTGGCTCGTGTACAAGGAAAGCAATTTTTTTTGCATAAGGTGATACTTCTCTTGCAAGAACGGTTAAATCGTCTAATGACAATATGTGATAGCGCCTTACATTTTCGCCTTTTTCGAGGGCTTCGGCGATGTCTGCTGCTTCCCGCATAATGACTTCCTTCTTGAGAAAATGAAGCTGGCTTCTCGCCTCCTTGTTCTTCTCAATCTGTGCATGGTACTTGCTCAGCACATCGTCGGTGCCTGCGCTGAGGGAATTGGAAAGAGCAGTGAGGGTGTCAAGCTCCTGCTGATATTTGAGGAAAGCTCTTTTGCCCGCTTCAAAGTATATGCGGAACATACCCTTGTTAGGCTCAACCTTGAATATCTTGATGAGCCCCACCTGACCTGCGGTAGCGGGGTGAGTGCCGCAGCAGGCTACGCAGTCGGCAGGGTTTTCCACAGAGCCGACGCATACTATTGTAATATCCTTTTCAAGAGCCAGAGCCTTTCGTAGCGGAAGGTTTTCAGCTTCTTTTTTTGTGTCAAAATGTCGGGTGATTACAGGTTGGTTCTGCCAGATCGCTTCGTTGGCGCACTCCTCGGCGTGCTTGGCCATTTCCCATGTGATGGCTGTGAATTCCGGCTTAGCTTCGAGGCTTATGTCGATGGTCATATACTGGTCGCCCATGTGAAAGCCTCTGTTGACACCGCCGTACTCCCGATAAAACATGCCGCTTAAGATGTGCTCGCCACAGTGGCGCTGCATGTTGTCAAAGCGGTGCTCCCAGTCAAGTGAAAGTTTCAGCAGTTTACCCGCAGGGCTTGCTGCATGCTCAAATTCCGACGGGCGGCAGTCCAGTACATGGATGATATCGTCCGCCTTTTCGTCCTCGTAAACATCTATGACGGGGAAGCCTGCTATGGTGCCCCTGTCGCAGCTCTGGCCGCCGCCTGTGGGAAAGAAAATTGTTCTGTCAAGGGTTACGGCGGTCCGGCCCTCCTTTGTTTCCGTCAGAGAGGTAACTGCAGCCTCAGCCTCTTTCATATATACATCTTCTTTAAAAAGTCTTTCTGTTTTCATCATATAAAATCTCCTTTGGCATGAATATATCACAATTCAGGTAAGAAAGGCAAGCCCCGCACATAAAATCATATAGGGAGGTGCAGAGGGTGAAAAGAAAATTTCTCTTGCAGAAAGCGGCGGTGCTGGCGGCTTTCGCGGTGAGCTGCGGAGCTTGCTGCCTGTTTTTCAGCGGCATCAATATTTTTGAGGGCGGCCTGGCGGATAGGCTTATTTCTGCGGTATCCGAAAGCGAAACCACCGTAATCGTAATAGATCCGGGACACGGAGGCATGGACGGCGGCGCGTCAAGTCCCGACGGTGTTCAGGAAAAGGACATCAATCTGGCCATTGCCATGGAACTGGCGGAAACAGCCCGCTCATGGGGAGCCGAGGTAATAATGACCAGAGACAGGGACGAGGGTCTCTACACCGACGATGGCAGAACCATACGGGAGAAAAAGAGAGAGGATTTGCTGGCGAGAAAGAAAATAATAGAGGAAAGCGGCGCGACGCTGACCGTATCCATACACCTTAACAGCTTTCCGCAGGATGTATCAGTATACGGAGCGCAGGTTTTTTATCCAAGGAGCAGCGGAGGGCAAACAGAGGTTCAAAAAGGCGAACACAGCAGCCGTGATTTTGCCGAAAGCGTCCAGAAATCCCTTGAAACCAACATTGACGACGGCAGAGAAAGGGAGGCTATGACAAAGAACGATATCCTTATTTTTGAGAATACTGAAGCCAGAATAATACTGGTTGAATGTGGCTTTTTATCTAATCCAAAAGAGTGCAGTTTGCTTCAAACCCCTGAATATCAACGACAATTGTCACAGGCAGTCTGGGAGGGAATCAATGAAATTTTATGCCTGAAAAAACCGAAAGAAATTCAAGTTATTGACAGTGCGAACAGGGACGGATAAACGGATTTTTTTTGTCAAAAAAATCTGTGGATAACTAACTCTTGACAAAAGCGACATACTGTGATACTACTAGTAATTTCAACGTCTTTGGGGATTTAAGTTATCCACAGGCAACTGTCGATAAAATTGTATACAATTTTGGGACAAGTTGTGGATAACATGCCAAAGCGTTGGAAATTTAAGGACTTGGAAGTGTTGAAAAATGTTTGATAATTTGAGAACAAAGGTTGACATAATTCGACGAGATGTTACAATATAAGAGAAAAAAAGAGAAATAGGGGGAATATTTAAAATGAATTACGGATACTACAACTACTACACCGATCCTTTGATGAACTACACCAATATTTTTGCAGTTACGGCGGTGGCCGCCCTATTGGCAGTAATACTGGGAATTGTTCTTTTTTGCACTTTCCTCAGAAAGAACAATGAAGGAAAATTCAGCGGTTTTAAAGGGAAGCTTTATAACGCCTTAAACTTCAATCGTTTTTATGCAGAAAATATAATAAAATTTCTCTATGTCATTGCGGCCTGCGTTGTAACGGTGGTCGGAATTGTATGCATTGTAATGGGATCTTTCATAGCGGGTGTCTGCGCCATTGTAATCGGAAATGTAGCTCTTCGCATATCCATGGAGCTTTTGCTAATGTTCGTTATCCTGTGCAAAAAGACCGTGTCTATGGACAGAAGGCTGTCTAAAATAGAAGCCTTTTATGAGGACCGGTGTGGCGAAGACCGGGGAGAGTGCAGTGGCTCCTGCGAAGCAGACGAAGCTGAAACGGAAATAAAATAATTCGCAGAAATACTAATAATAGTGACGAGAAAAATAATAAAAGCGCCGATTGATCTATGTGTCTGCGTACGCATACATCAGCCGGCGCGTTTTTATTCGTCAAAATCGCCATCATCCTCATGCTCGGATATCATATCTACGAATTCTTCAAAATCCTCGCCTTCGCTGCTTATAAAATCGTACAGCACAGGCTCCTTGAACTGGTATTTTGCCACGGGAACCAGCATAGAGCTTACGGGAGAGGACATGAGATCCTTTTCCAGCAGATTGATGTTTCTGCGCTCGTAGGCGCAGAGAATTACCTGACCGCCATCCAGAACATAATATATTCCCATGACGTCGTCGCTGAGGCGATAGTCTTTTTTTGCTACATGGTCGTTATGGGGGTAAAATATCATAAACAGCCGTCCCGTGGAGTGTTCAGTCACCATTGCAGAGGAGACAAGGTCGGTGGAGCCTGAATTAAAAAATTCTCCGACCATGACTTCTTCCTCATCAAGAGGATCAAACACCGTGACAAATTCAGGTCTTGAAGTCATCATGGACGCTTCTGCCGCCGAAACTCTGAAAGAGGAAATTTTTTCGTACTTCACCACCTTAAGCCTATCGAGAGTTATCTGCGTGACAATTATATAGTATTTGCCGTCATATTCGATGAGAGATTGGCACAGGTATGCCCTGCGGGTGCTGAAGGTGCCGAAATCCCTGTCGTCGTCAGTGCTGAAATAGCCTGTATTAGAGCCGCTGTCCGCATCATTTGCATCATCTATCGAATTGCACATCAAAGTTGCCCCCTTATGCTCAGGGAAAATATCCGTTCGCACATAGCCTCCGGTGAGAAACTTTGCGGCGCTGAAATCACGCCCGAAGCAGCGCATCAGAAAGTAGTTTATCACCTGATAAGGCGTTTTCAGCGCAGGGCACTGTTTGCACATGAGTACGTATTCCTCATCCCGGTGGAGGTGAACCGGCGGAGAAAGAAGAAATTCGTACTCTTCCCTTTCCCCGGGCAAAGGGAGGTTATCACGAGCATTAAGCTCGGCATAGGATTGGACCATATACCGTGCTTCTTTTTCTGTAATCGGAACCTTGCGGCCTCCCAGCCCTCCCATCATCTTGTTTTCGATTGCCTTTATATCGCAGTAGCGGTCGCCGTCGTCGCTTTCCAAAACGCTTTCATAAGAGTCAAAACCAAATTCCTCAGCATCCATATAAAAAAACTGGTGAAAGTGCTTCAGCAGAGTGTTTTGCGGAAGATACCAATGAATATAGACTCCCACCACCCCCATGAGCCTGGTGTCGGTGACATATGCCGATACGAACTGACGGCTGCCGGTAAAGGCTGTTTCCGAAAGCCCGCCCTTAATCACTTTGAATTTTGTTTTCTTTTCCATATGTATTGCTTGATTAAAATCCTTTCCAAAGTACTCCTGCCCGCAGGAAATCCGGCGGGTAATATAAAGTATATACGATTTTTTCAAAAAAACAAGAGGGTGTTGACAACCGCTTCAAATAGTATATAATATTCTTGGAATTAAAAAACTAACAAAACAATCCTTATCAAGAGTGGCTGAGGGAATAGGCCCGAAGACGCCCGGCAACCTAGGTGCTTGCATCCTACCCGCGGAGGGAGACGTGAAGCAGAAAAGGTGCTAAATCCTACAGGAATTTCACAGCGAGATTTTCCTGAAAGATGAGGTAAAGACTTCTTTACGAAACCGGAATGCCTCTCTTTCACCGAGAGGTTTTTTTCATGATAAGGAAAATGGAAAGGGGAGACAGACATGAAAAGACTTTTTACATCGGAATCAGTAACTGAGGGTCATCCTGACAAACTCTGCGACCAGATTTCAGACGCCATACTGGACGCAATCTTTGAAAAAGACCCTTACGGCAGAGTAGCTGCTGAGACCACCGCAACTACGGGCTATGCCATGGTAATGGGCGAAATCAGCACCCACTGCTATGTGGATATTCCTAGAATTGTAAGACAGGTAATTCTTGACATAGGCTATGACAGAAGCGAGTACGGCTTTGACGGCAATACCTGCGCCGTGCTTTCCGCTATCGACGAGCAGTCCGGCGACATCGCCATGGGCGTTGACAAGGCTCTCGAATACAAGGAAGGGACTTTAGATGACGCTATCGACACTATCGGCGCGGGAGACCAGGGCATCATGTTCGGCTTTGCCTGCAACGAAACGCCGGAGCTTATGCCTATGCCGATTTCTCTTGCTCACAAGCTGGCAAAGAGACTTACAGACGTGAGAAAGGACGGCACTCTCACATATCTCAGACCTGACGGCAAAACTCAGGTGACCGTGGAGTACGACGGTGACAAGGTTAAGAGAATCGATACGGTCCTCATCTCCACCCAGCACAATCCTGACGTGACCCAGGAGCAGATTAAGGCTGACCTCATTGAACATGTGATTAAACCTATTATTCCGGCAGAGCTTCTGGACGATGAAACCAAGTACTTCGTAAATCCTACGGGACGCTTCGTAATCGGCGGACCTCACGGCGACTCGGGACTTACGGGACGTAAGATTATCGTAGATACCTACGGCGGCTATGCCCGTCACGGCGGCGGCGCTTTCTCCGGAAAGGACCCTACAAAGGTTGACCGTTCAGCTACCTACGCTGCAAGATATGCGGCAAAGAACATCGTGGCAGCAGGTCTTGCCGACAAGGTTGAAATTCAGCTGGCATATGCCATAGGCGTGGCAAAGCCTGTTTCAATCCTCGTAGACACCTTCGGTACAGGAAAGCTTGCAGATGAGAAGATTGCCGAACTGGTGGAAAAGAACTTTGACTTAAGACCGGCGGCTATCATCAGAGATTTAGACCTGAGAAGACCTATTTACAAGCAGACTGCCGCTTACGGACACTTCGGCAGAACCGATGTGGACCTTCCTTGGGAGCACACCGACAAGGCAGAAGCATTAAGACAGCAGGCAGGGCTGTAAAAGATACAAAGGGACCTGCCTTAACGGAAAACAACCGTTAGGGCAGGTCCCCTTTTTCATGTCATGGCTTACAGCCAATTATTCTCCGTACAGCTTTACGCCCTCGATGCCGTCGATTTCCTCTACCTGAACGGCAATCATCTCATTTCGTGACGTAGGCACGTTCTTACCCACGTAATCTGCTCTTATGGGAAGCTCCCTGTGCCCCCTGTCTACAAGAACTGCCAGCTGGATGCAGGCGGCTCTGCCGAATCTGGAGGAGGCGTCGAGAGCTGCTCTGGCAGTACGACCCGTGTAGATCACGTCATCCACCAGAACTACCGTCTTGCCGACGATTTCAAAGGGTACGTCGCTGCTGTTTACCACAGGCTCCTCCGAGGCGGCGCTGAGGTCGTCACGGTAAAGAGTTATGTCAAGCTCGCCTACGGGAACGGAAATCCCCTCTATTGCCATGATATTATCTGAAAGCTTTTTTGCCAGAGGCACACCTCTTCGTCTGATTCCCAGAAGCACAAGATTTTCCGCCCCCTGATTGCGCTCAAGAATCTGATGGGACATTCGTTTCAGTGCCCTCCGCATATCCTCTGATGTCATAAGGTCGGCTTTTAGTTTCATGTTCTACTCCTTATTTAAAAACTGACAGTTGCATACGGAAGCTTTTACAGCTTGTATGTCTGGAATTTATCGTTGTTTTCGTCAGCGCTTTCCTTGAATTCATACTCATTGCCCGGCAGCACAGCGTTGACGATGATGCCCACCAGCGAAGCGATAGCAAGGCCGGAAAGGGAGATGGAAGCTCCGAAGGCTGTAAAGGAGATGCCTCCGATGGAGTTGAAGCCCAGCGCGCAGACGAGGATCAGGGCAGCAATAATAGTGTTTCTGCTTCTGGTGAAGTCTACTCTGTTCTCTACCACGTTTCTGATACCTATGGCGGAAATCATACCGTATAAAATAAAGGAAATTCCACCGATGGTAGCCGTCGGAATGCTCTCTATGACAAAGGCAACCTTAGGCACGCAGGAAAGTATGATGGCAAAGACAGCGGCAATCTGCATTACTCTAGGGTCGTAAACCTTGGTAAGGGCAAGGACTCCTGTGTTTTCTCCGTAGGTGGTGTTGGCCGGCGCTCCAAAGGCTGCTGCAAGGCAGGTTGCGAGACCGTCGCCCAGAAGAGTTCTGTGCAGACCCGGTTTTTCGATATAGTTATTTCCTGTGGTTGCACCTATAGCTGAGATGTCCCCGATGTGCTCCATCATAGTGGCAAGAGCCAGCGGCATGATGGTGATGATTGCACTGATATCGAATTTCATAAGAGTGATAGGCGGAAGTCCCAGAATAGCTTCGTCGCCGATTCCTTCGAAACTTACATCGCCCATTATCAGAGCAGCTATGTATGAAACGATGATACCGATGAGGATAGGAACGATTTTGGACATTCCTCTGCCCCAGATATTGAATACAACTACTGTTACCAGAGCGATGATTGCCACAGGCCAGTTGGTAGCGCAGTTGCTGATAGCAGACGGTGCCAGAATAAGACCTATGGCGATGATGATAGGACCTGTTACCACAGGAGGGAAAAATCTCATAACCCTCTTTGCACCGAAGCCTTTAATTAAGGCTGACAGAATTAGGTAGACGATTCCTGCACAGAAAACACCTCCGCATGCGTAAGGCAGCATTTCAGTGTTAGGAGAGCCGTCCTCAAGGAAAGGTGCTACAGCAGCATAGCCTCCCAGAAAGGCAAAGGAGGATCCCAGAAAGGCAGGTACCTGTCCTTTGGTCACAAGGTGGAAAAGCAGTGTTCCCAGCCCTGCAAAGAGAAGAGTCGTTGAAATAGGAAGCCCTGTAAGAATAGGTACGAGTACTGTTGCGCCGAACATGGCGAAGGTGTGCTGCAGGCCAAGAATAATGGTTTTGCCTGCTCCCAGAGTTCTTACATCGTAAATTGGTTCATGGTTTTGCATTGTTTTTTCCTCCTGTTTTTTTAAGGAACATCTCCCATATTGACCGCAAATGCAGTAAAAAAAGGTCCTGCTTACAGCAAGACCTGACAAATCACGAAATTCACGGTTTATGTTTAATCTTGCCGGTCTCTCTGTACCGATTTAAAGATGTTCTTTTCTTGTCTACAAATATAAATGATAGGTGGATTTTTGTCAAGGGAAATGATAGAATAATTAAATAAAATACCGTAGGAGATTTGATAAAAAATGGCAGATTTAGTTTTGTATTTGGGTATAACTCTGGTAGGATATTATATCGGCAGCAGAATCAGAGATTACAAGGAAAAGCTTTTGTGGACAGGAAAGGTACAGACTGTAGCAATCACATGTCTTGTGCTGCTCATGGGAATGAGGATGGGCTCAAACAGCGAGATTACCGAAAACCTGAGCACCATAGGGGTTTCGGCCTTTGTGATTACTTTGATGACAATGATATTCTCCATCGTTGCAATCTATATAACGAGAAAGCTGATGAAAATCGATAGATACGGAAGACTTACATCATTGGATAATGAAAAAATAGGGATTCCGGATGATGAGGCAGCAGATGAGGCTGAGCCTTCGCAAGAGAAAAAAGGCGGGATAAACCTGATGACTGTTCTGATCGTCATCGCTGTTGCCGTGGGAATGCTCATCGGATATTTTGTTATACGCAGCGTTTTTGCCGGCAATATGGAAAGCTTTGAGACCATGGCAGGTCTTGGCATAAAAATCGGGCTTTGTTTGCTGCTGGTTTTCGTGGGGATAGATTTAGGGCTTGACGGAACGGTTATCGAAAATTTCAAAAGAGTGGGAATCAGAATCATTGCTTTTCCTGCTGCGGTAGTGGTAGGAACCCTCATGGGCGCAGGGCTTTCGGGTGTACTCATGGGACTGAGTCTTAAGGAGGCACTGGCTGTGGGGGCAGGCTTCGGTTGGTATACTTTGGCTCCCGGAATTATAATGGAAGCGGGCTATATCACGGCAAGCGCAATATCTTTTCTGCACAATGTAATGAGAGAGCTTTTTTCAATTCTGTTTATACCGCTGGTAGCACAGAAAATCGGATACATAGAAACCACAGGAATGCCGGGAGCTGCGGCAATGGATGTGTGTCTGCCTATAGTGGAAAAAGCCACACGCAGCGATATCGCCGTATATTCATTCGTTTCAGGAGTGATTTTGAGCATTCTGGTGCCTGTTTTGGTGCCTGTTATAATAGGATAGAAAGGGATCGAGTATGACACTGCTTTTACTGTACTGGGGAATAATGATAGTGTGCTATCTGCTGGCTTCAAAGCTGCGCAGCCGCCGCCAAGGCTTCGGATTTATAGGCGATGCGCTTAACGTGGTCATATATGTGCTGGTATTTATTATGGGGCTTAGAATGGGAGCCAACGAGGAGGTCACATCAAGCCTCGGCGTAATAGGCCTGCAGTCTATTCTCATTACCGCCTTTACGGTGGCGGGAAGCATGGCCGCCGTGACCCTTCTGAGAAAGGCGCTGGGCCTGAACAGACAGGGAGTAGGTGGTGAAGACCATGCAGAGGATACGGCAGCCGGGGAATCACCTGATGGTGAGAAACTTCCGACGGAGGTTGTCGACTCGGAGAAGAGTGCAGAGGAAAAGCCTGAGCAGGAAAGCAGCGCTGCCAAAACCACCGTGATGATTTTGCTGTGCGTTGTGGCAGGCATGATTCTGGGATATTTTGCAATACCTCGTATATTCACTGATACTGCAGACTTTCAGGATATGTCGGGCAGCTGGCTGGTAATAGGAATATGCATCCTTCTGGCCTTTGTGGGATTCAATCTCGGTCTGGAAGGAAACGTGATTAAAAGCATGAAAAAGGCGGGAATCAGAGTTGTTCTGTTCCCTTTGGCTGCCATTGCGGGAAGCCTTATATTGGGAGCTGTCTACGGACTGATTTCACCGCTGACTGTAAGAGAGGTTGCGGCAATAAGCGCAGGCTTCGGGTGGTATACCTTTGCTCCCGGTGTAATTGGAGAGGCGGGGCATGCGGTAGCAGGGGCGGTATCCTTTATGCATAATGTAATAAGAGAGACCTTAGGAATAATAATCATACCTCTTGCGGCTAAGAAAATCGGGTATATTGAGGCCACGGCAATTCCGGGGGTGGCGGCTATGGATATATGTTTGCCCATAGTAGAAAGGTCGTGCAGATCGGAAACGGTGGTGTATTCTTTCTGCATGGGAATGATGATGAGTGCCGCTGTGCCGCTGCTGGTGCCGCTGATAATAGGATAAGCAACAAAAGGACGGCTTAAGACCGTCCTTTAACATTTTACGATTATAACCGGCAAGGAAAACTGCTACGAAAAGTATCTGAATACTCCCTTAACCTTGCCAAGTATTGTGGCGTCCTTCACGATGATAGGACTCATGGAACTGTTTTCCGGCTGAAGGCGTATGTGTCCGTCCTCCTTATAGAAGGTTTTGACGGTGGCTTCGCTTTCAAAGCCGTCAATCATGGCAACTACGATTTCGCCGTTGTTAGCCTCTCTGGTCTGCTGAACCAGAATCAGATCGCCGTCCATAATTCCCGCTTCGATCATGCTTTCACCGCGAACGCGAAGCATGAAGGCGGAACCCTTTCCGGCAAATCTGGCAGGAACAGGGAAGGAGCCCTCTATGTTCTCCTCGGCAAGAATAGGAGTTCCTGCGGCAACTCTGCCCACGATAGGAATCTCTGCTATTTCGCTTTCGGGGAAGGCGCTGACATTGGCGTCGGACTTTGCCGAAGCAGCATTTACATGACCGCTTTTTTCCGCAGGGTCTACGACCATGAGAGCGCGAGGCTTGGAAGGGTCTTTGACAAGATAGCCCTGTCTCACCAGATTCTCGATGTCCTTATGTACGGTAGAGGTGGACTTGATGCCGAGAGCCGCGCAAATCTCCCTCACCGTAGGAGGATAGCCCTTGGTTCTGATTTCCCCTTTCATATAGTCCAAAATACGCTGTTCTCTTTCCTTTAACATGGCTTTGCACCTTTCATGATCATTTCATAGATGAAGAAACAAAGGTTTCTTTTGTTATGTATCATTCTAGCACAAAACGAACAAAAAGTAAACGGGTGTTTTTATTTTTCGCTGAGGAAGGATTGAAAAAAATGCAGAGACAAAGAAGCTAAGAAACTGCTAAAATTTCTTGACATGAATATGCGTTTAATAGTATAATTAGATAACTTCGGAGGATTCTATGAAATTTAATTTTGGTAATATTAAGGTCAATGGGTCTCCATTGGCCTATTTTGTTGAACTTAGTATATTTCTTTTTATTCTGTGGTTTATGCTTTCGGGCAGGACAGAGGCTCATTTGCTGATGATGGGAGCGGTTTTTTCCCTGTTTACTGCATATATCTGCGCGCCTTTCCTTATAGTCAGGAATGAAAAGACGGGTAAGGAATTTTTTCTGCTGAATGTAAACATGTTCAGGCTTTTTATGTATTTCCTGTGGCTCTTTAAGGAAATATTTCTTTCGGGGCTCAATGTGACCGAATCAGTGCTCAAAAACACACCGATAGAACCGAGGATCATATATTTCAGAATGGATTATGAGAATCCTACGGCTGCTGCTCTGCTGGCGACATCCATAACGCTGACTCCGGGAACCATCACCCTCGACATAGATGAAGAGGGGGTTTACGAGGTATATGCGCTGGACAGACGATGTGCCGAAAGCCTGCTTACGGGCCACATGCAGAAAAAAATAGGGAAGCTGTATAATGAAAGCTGTGAATACAAGGCGCTGCCGGAGATGGAAACGGATCACATTCCGTCGGACATGGAATGGTAAGGAGGTAACAAAAGAAAATGAAATTGTTTTTTGGATTATGCCTTCTGGCAGTGGTTTTGCTTTCTGTGCCTCTGCTGATTATGATCTTCAGGGAAAAAGGCTTCTACAACCGCTTTGCGGCGGTTCTGGCAGTAAGTACCAATGTGAATCTTTTTCTGATATTCGTGGGCTTTGTGGACGGGAGACAGGACATGTACGTTGACATAGCTCTTTCCTTTGCGGTGCTGGGCTTTGTAAGCTCCGTAATAGTAGCAAAGTTTATGAGCGGAGGAGGTACAGGAAATGATGGAAATTAGAAGTGCCGCGTGCGCACTTTTGCTTCTGTTGGGACTGTTTTTTATGATGGTGTCCGTCAAGGGTGTTATAAAGTTTCCCGACTTTTTCAGCAGGCTTCATGCCATAGGTCTGGGGCAGTCTCTCGGAATGGGCTTCTGCTGTCTGGGAATGTTCATTTATCAGGGCCCCAACATAACGGGGCTGAAAATTCTCATGGTTTTGTTTGTCTCCATGCTTGCCGGTCCCATAGGCACCCACATAGTGGATAGGGTGGCCTTCAGGGAAGGTCTTAAAAAAGAGGAAAAGGATGCGGAAAGGAGAGAGGCCTGATGTCTGTACTTATACTGGAGGGCATGTTTATGCTGCTGCTCATAATCATCGCCATAGCTATTATTTTCGGAAAGGACCTCCTTGCCCTGACCGTAATATACAGTGTCTTCAGCTTTGCCGCCATGATTCTGTACATTCTGGCGGGAGCTGCCGATGTGGCATTTACCGAGGCGGTAATAGGGGTAATTTCCACGGTATACTTTATCATTGCAATAAAATCTATCAGCAGGCGGTGCAAATAGATGAAAAACAAAAAAAAGATTATAGGAGTGGTTCTGATAATCGTGGCTGTTTCGGGGTTTTTCTTTAAATTCCCCAATATCATTCCGGCAGTGGACGACGCCAAAGCACCGGTACACAGCTACATATCGGGCTTCTATATAGAAAATGCCATATCACAGACCGGAGCGCACAACATAGTGACTGCGGTGCTTGCAGACTACAGAGGCTTCGACACCCTCTTTGAGACCTGCGTAATGCTTCTGGCGGGCATAACGGCTCTGATGGTTCTCTCCTCTACCGCAAAGGTAGGAAAGAAGCAAAAGGTCTCAAAGGAAATTAAAAATGCAAGCTTCAGCGGTACTATAATAGATACGGCTTTCAGGGTAATTGTGCCCATAATAGTGATTTACGCCTTTTATGTGTTTGCACACGGAGAAAGCAGTCTTGGCGGCGGCTTTCAGGCGGGAGCTCTCCTCGCCATCGCATATATGATAGACCGCATAATACCAAGCTTTAACAACAGTCTCGGCACCTTTACGGAGCAGGGGGCTGCCATGACTGCGGGAGTGGGGGTCTTTATCTACATCTTTACGGGAATACTGCCTATGTTTAACGGAGGCAATTTTCTCGAATACGGCAGGCTCCCCTTCGGAGCGGAAAAGGCGGCAGAGCTTCATGTCATAGGAATCACGATGATTGAAATCGGCGTAGTGGTCTGCGTCATGGCTACAATAATCAACATTCTGGAGGTTGTGCTGGAAAGGACGGAATTTGATGAGTGAGTTCATATATAATTTAGAAACATTTCTTTCTGAAAACGGAATATATGCTATGACCTTTATTTTGCTGGGGCTTGGGATTTTCGGCATGGTTTCCTGCGGCAACTACATGAAAAAAATTATGTGCATGAACATAATGCAGGTTTCCATCATATTTTTCTTTCTGGCCCTGGGGCAGAAGGAGCACGCAACACTGCCGGTTATCGTGGAAAACGTCCTCGGTGCAGATGCCTATATAAATCCTTTGCCTCACGCTCTCATGCTCACGGCAATCGTGGTGAGTCTGGGAACTACGGGGGTGGCGCTGGCACTTCTTATGAAAATCAAGGAAATCTACGGCACCATTGAGGAAGAAGAGATAACGGGAAAGGGGTGGAAGAAATGAGCTTCTTTTCCATGGATCATGTTCCCGTTCTCATAGTTATCATTCCTCTGTGTGGCGCGGCTCTGTGTCCGCTGCTGAGCCGTTTCGGTCCATCTTTGGGAAAGCGGGCGGTTATCGCGGCTCTCTTTATAGCATTTATAATGAGCCTTGTTCAGCTGGCTTATGTGATACAGTCCGGCGAGGCGGTTCATTACTGGCTTGGAGGCTGGCGTCCTCCTTACGGCATCGAGTTCGTAATAGACGGAGTAAACGGCATTATAATTGTATTGGTAAGCTTTATCGGATTTATGACGGCTCTTTTCAGCAGTCCCTTCGAGGAGGCATCGGAGACGTCGCCTTTCAGGAGCGCAGGATATTATTCCATTTTGTGCTTCCTGGTAATAGGCCTTCTGGGTTTATCCTCGACGGGAGACGCCTTTAATTTGTATGTTTTTATGGAAATAGTGGCTCTGTCGGGCTACGGACTTATAGCCATAGGCGAGGAAAAAGGCCCTATTGCAGCTTTCAGATATCTGCTGACGGGAACCATCGGAGCCTGTGCCTATCTTATGGGCGTGGGACTTCTTTACTCCGCTACGGGAACTCTGAATATGGCTGACCTGACCCTGCGTCTTCGCGAGGTTGACAATCTGCCGGTTATAGCTGTTGCCATGGCATGTATCATCGTAGGCTTCGGCATCAAGATGGCGCTGTTTCCGCTTCACGGATGGCAGCCGGCGGCTCATTCCTACGCGCACCCTGCCGCAGACCCTATGATTGCGGGAGTGATGATCAAAATCCCTGCCTATGCTATGTTCAGATTTTTCTTCTGCATCTTCGACAGCAGTCTGCCGATGATGAAGACTGTGTTTACCATAATAGGTATCATGGCTGTGCTGGGTATACTTTACGGCTCGCTTAAAGCGCTGCGGTACGATAAATACAACAAGATTCTTGCATATTCCAGCATAGGGCAGGTGGGGTACATAGCTCTGGGCTTTGCCATCGGTAATTTCTACGGCATAGCGGGAGCGGTGCTCCACATACTTAGCCATGCCTTCATGAAGACCGGACTTTTCTATACTTCGGCGGCCTTTAAATACCGCTACGGAATTCATTATACAGATCAGCTGGGACAGGTGTACCGCAAAATGCCGGTGACCTGCGCTGCGCTGGTGGTGCTTTCCCTTTCCATGATAGGGCTGCCGCCATTTGCCGGATTTTTCAGCAAATGGTATCTGGCCCTGGGAGCAATCCGGAACGGTCAGTATTTGTATGTGGCGGTGCTTATTATAAGCAGCCTGCTCAGCGCTGTTTATTTCTTCAGAATATTTGAAAGGCTCTTTATGGACGAAAAGACCGTGACTGAGCCTGATAAGACGGCAACTTCGGCAGTTCCGGCTGCTCCGGAGGCAAAAAGGGCGAAGCCGGAGGTTCCCCTGCGGATGCTGATTCCAATAGGCATTGCCGCACTCATGGTAATCGCTCTGGGACTGGGCAATTCCTTTATAGTCAACGGAATTCTCAAAACAACGGTAATGGGGGTGCTTTAAAGTATGACGATAATAAGTGCAAGACCTTTCCTTGCCGTGGCTGTTTCGCTGCTGGCGGCTCTCCTCATACTTACTCTGGGAAACAGGGTGAGACCCAATGTGAGGGAGGGCATAACCCTTTCCGCTGCTGTTATAAAAGCGGTGCTGGTGTTTTCCATGGTGCCGGCGGTGCTTTCGGGAAAAGAATATTATTTCTGTCTGTGGGAAATCGTGGACGGAGTTTCCCTTGCCTTCAGAACGGACCCTGTGGGGATGATCTTCGCCTGCGTGGCTTCGGGGCTTTGGATTGTCACTTCCATATATTCAATCGGATATATGAGAGGGCATCATGAAAAGAATCAGACCGGATATTTTGCCGCTTTTGCCCTGTGCCTTTCATCGGCTATCGGGATTTCCTTTGCGGCCAATCTGGTGACCTTCTTTATATTTTACGAAATGCTTACGGTGGCTACCTATCCTCTGGTAGCTCATTACCGCGACGATAAGGCAAAGGCTTCCGGCAGGAAGTATCTGGCCTATACTTTAATCAGCGGGCAGCTGTTCTTTGCGGCCATTGCCGCTGTATATGTTATTTACGGAACCTGCGATTTCAGGGCCGGAGGCTTCATAGAGCCGGGCAGTTTGTCTGCGGGAATTATGCTGCTGCTCTTTTTCCTCATGATAGGAGGGGGAGCTGTCAAAGCAGGAGTCATGCCTCTTCACGGCTGGCTTCCTTCGGCTATGGTCGCGCCTACTCCCGTAAGCGCACTGCTTCATGCTGTGGCTGTAGTAAAGGCAGGAGCCTTCTGCGTGCTTCGCGTGGTGTGTTATGTTTTCGGACCTTCTGCCGTAAGCTGGTGCGGAGGGGATAAAATCCTGGCATGGCTTGCGGTGGCAACAATTCTGCTGTCATCCTTTATCGCCATGAGAAAGGACAATCTTAAAGCGAGACTGGCATTTTCAACTGTCGGTCAGCTTTCATATATCGTGCTGGGCATAAGCGTGCTGGCGCCTTACAGCATTGCAGGGGCAATGTTTCATATAGTTGCCCATGCTTTTCTGAAGATAACTCTGTTTATGTGCGCAGGAGCCATCTTCGTAACTGCTCATCTTTCGGAGATAAGCACCATGGGCGGTCTGGCAAAACGCATGCCTGTGACATGTGCCTGCTTCGGTCTTGCTTCTCTGGGGATTGCCGGACTTCCTCTGCTGGCGGGCTTCGTGAGCAAGTTTAATATTATACGGGGCGCTCTTATGATGGGTAAACCCCTGTTTGCTGCGGTGCTGGTGGCTGCGGCCCTGCTGGCGCTGAGCTATCTGATTCCTGTGGTGAGGATTTTCTTCGGAAAGTCCGGTGGGGCTGAGAATATGGCGTCCGGAGCTGATGGGGTCGGAGTCCATGAACATACTGCTCATCGTGACGCCACGCCGGCCATGCTGATTCCTATTGTAATAACTGCGGCGATATCGCTGATACTTGGCATAATGCCTGATGCGGGGCCTCATCTCTATGATCTGGCAATCATGGCGGCAGATGCCATAACGGGAGGTGGATTAATTGTTTAAAAACAAAAAAAGAGTTTATCTGCTTCTTGGGGCGGTTATGGCTGTAATGGCTGTTGTTGAGGTTTTGTTTGCGCACCCTCATTACCACATGATATGGAACAGTGTGCCGGGCTTTGATCTGTTAATAGGTTTTGCCGGAGCATGGGTTCTGATTCTGCTGGCAAAGGTGGTTATGGCAAAGATTTTGCAGAGGGACGAAAACTACTACGAGTCTTCGGGAAAGGACGGTGGCGGCAATGCTCAGTAACCTTCATCCCGGACTGATTTTGATATTATTCGGAATTTTAATAATGCTTGTGCCGGAAAAGCTGCGCAAGGTTCTTATGGTAGCAGGGCCGCTTTTGGCGGTTGCGGCTGTGCTGGGACTTGGCGAGGGCAGCGGTATGTGTATCGACATAGTGCCGGGCATAACACTGCAGCTTCTTCACGTTGACAGGCCGGCAAAGATGTTTCTCATCATTTTTGCGGTCGCATCGTTAATAGGCGCTGTATATTCCCTGAACTCCAAAAGCCGCTTTGAGACCGGCTTTGAGGCTGTATATGCCGGAAGCTCCATGGGGGCGGTGCTGGCAGGAGACTGGATTTCCCTCATAGTATTCTGGGAAATCATGGCCGCCGCTTCATGGCTCATCATCATGTCCGCAAATACTGAACGGGCCTCCAAAGCAGGCTTCAGATATATTATGGTTCATCTGCTGGGCGGTAATCTGCTGCTGGCGGGAATTATAATAAAGGTTATGAAGGGTTCATTTGAAATCAGCTGTCTGACAGGAACAGGAGACGCTGCCTTCTGGCTTATATTCCTTGGAGTTGCAGTTAACGCTGCCATACCGCCTCTTAACAGCTGGATTTCCGACGCGTATCCGGAGGCTCCTGTGGGTGGTACTGTCTACATGGCGTCATTTACCACAAAGGTAGGTATGTTCTACATAATCCGCCTCTTTGCAGGTACTGAATTCCTGCTGTGGGCAGGGGTGTTCATGGCTCTTTACGGAGCATCCATGGCACTTATAGAAAACGACCTTCGCAGGCTGTTTTCTTATCATATAGTCAGCCAGCTGGGCTACATTGTGGCAGCAGCGGCGGTGGGAGGCGCATTGGGAATAGACGGAGCGGCAGCCCACACCTTCAACAACATACTGTACAAAGGCGTGCTGTTCATGTGCTGCGGCGCGGTAATCACCGCCACGGGAAAGCGTCGAATAAGCGATTTAAGCGGTCTTTACCGCAAAATGCCTCTGACGGCTGTATGCTTTCTCATAGCGTCCCTTTCCATTGCGGGATTTCCACTTCTCAACGGTTTTGTCAGCAAATCTTTGGTGATGAACGCCATGGCAGAGGGCGGCTATCATGTGGCCGAAATTCTGCTCATGGTTGCCAGCGTGGGAACACTGCTTTCCATAGCGCTGAAGGTGAACTATTTCGTCTTCTTCGGAAAGTTTTCTGACGGACACGGAGACAGCCACACCGAACTTGAGGTGAAGCCTGTGCCGCTGAACATGAAAATCGCCATGGTAATGGGAACGGCAGGCTGCGTACTCATAGGAATCATGCCGAAGCTCCTTTACGGCATCACTCCTTTTGGTTCAGACGGACACCCGTTTACCGTAGACCACGTGACTCAGTACATTGAGCTTTTTGCTGCGGCGACGCTGGCTTTTGTGATGTATATAGACCATATGGCGCCACATGTTGCTGTAACACTGGACTTTGACTGGCTTTACCGGAAACCTCTGGGCGTAGCGGTAAGGTGGACATCTGCAGCGGTTGCGGGAGCGTTTGAGTTCTGCGGCAGGCTGGTGTCCGGGCTGGTTGCAGCAGGAAGCCGGTATCTCCACAGACCGGCAGCTATGCTTGAAGATATGGGTGTGAAGGTTCCTCACCGTAAAGGCGGAATCGAGGATGACGATGTGCTCATGAAGCCGGCAGGATCCCTGGTGGCCATCAATGTAATGCTGGGTATTGCAATCGCTGCGGTGGTGATGGCGGTGCTGAGAATGCGGGGAGTGCTGTAGGGTACTTTATATTATATAGGGAGGGGACTTATGGATAAAAAGGAAGCATTGGATAGCATACAACTCATAAGAAAGGTTATTTCCTATACAAATCCGGAATACTACAAGGGTATAAAGCCCTGCATATTCTTTTTTGTGTACTTGGCTGCAAAGTGCCTTGTAAATGTCGCCCATGGAATTTATGTCAGTATGGGTGGAAATGACCATGTCGTAATTAGATTTTTTGCAGCCGCCTACGGATGGCTGAGCCTGATTTTTGTGGTGGCAGGACTGCTGGCCTATGTGATTTTCTTCAGAAGGAAGCTGCTTGTGGAAAGAGCCTTTGCGGAAATCTGGCTTATATTGCCAATGATATGCGTGATAATACAGAGACTGCAGCTGTATTTACTGAACATCGGCATTTTCAACCTTAAAGAGGGAATAGGACTTACAGGCTATATATTCGGATACAGCCAAAGCGCCGTACAGGGAAATCTCATGCTAATTGCTTTTCTCATGTTCACCTGTATTATGGCCTCCTCCATAATTACCAACGACAGGATACAGAAGAGGGCGGCTGCCGTCTTTCTCCTTCTCAGCTTGGGAGCATTTTTATTTAAAGATATCAATACATCCGTTTATGTTTACAGCTTTAGCTTTGCGTATATGTACGGACTTGCGACTGCCTTTATGGCGTGGATAATTTACAGACTGAAGACCATCAA
>JAEDNK010000127.1 GCA_016302545.1 Bacillota bacterium | reverse complement strand
TTTCTGTTATCTCCACACCCTTGTCTGTACATATTTCCCTCATTCCTTCTATAAGGAGGTTCTGGGGAACTCTCTTGAAGTCAAGCCTCATACATCTGGAAAGAATGGTTGCCGGAAGCTTCTGCGGCTCTGTGGTTGCCAGAATGAACATCACGTTTTCAGGCGGTTCCTCCAGAGTCTTAAGCAGGGCGTTGAAAGCTCCTGTGGAAAGCATGTGCACCTCGTCAATTATATAGACTTTTTTCCGGCCTATGGCAGGCGGGTACTTGACACTTTCTCTAAGTTCTCTTATATTCTCAACGCCGTTGTTTGATGCGGCGTCAATCTCAATAACATCCATGAAGGTTCCATCCTTGATAGCCATACAGTTTGCACAATGTCCGCAGGGATGCTCACCCTCTGAAAGGCAGTTTACCGCCTTTGCCAGAATTCTGGCAGTAGTGGTCTTTCCTGTACCTCTGGTGCCGCAGAAAAGATAGGCATGACTCACCGTGTCTGTCTCAATCTGATGCTTAAGGATTTTTACAATATGCTGCTGTCCCAGAATTTCGCTGAAAACCTCCGGTCTTCTGGCTCTGTATAACGCAGTGTACATTTTTAAACCTCCACATTTTTGTGTTGTGTATCTATCTTTTGGCGCAGTCTAAAAAAATTGCCCTTAGAGAGCTTCGCAGGCGTTGGAGAAGGCTAGTCTGCGGCACATAAGAACTTCCGCTTATTGCTGCTTCCTTCCGGACCTGACAAGGTTCACGGCATCCCATTGCGCAGGACCCAAACCATGCCGGGCGGAGCTCTTTAAAGGCAATTTTTCTGTGTAGTATTATATCATGCTTTGAAGTTCAGGTCAATATAATCCCGTGAATCCTTATGGCTTCACCTGACCGATCATGCATACATACCTATCCTGTATTTCCATTATCTCATCATAAACGCTTTTTCCCGCCATAAACACCAATTGATATGTTCCCTCGGGATACTGAGAACCCAACATCTTAAATTCAGGAGTATCCTCAAATGTGACTGTTACCATATAAACCCGATAATTGTACAACTCCCTATAAGGTATTTCCTTTGCGATGTACTGATTAAACTCATGTATTTTTTGGTATTCATCCGGGGGTATTCTGACAATTTCATCTATGATATAGCTTCTGTAGCAGTTAAGATGCTCATCATCCCTTGGCTGCTCTATTAGCTGACGATAGTAATCGACAATCAATTCCATGGGCTTTTCGGTGAGAGTACAGTTTACGTCAAGTGTGCACCCCCGATTCTCAAAGTGCGTAGAGCCTGTATATTCATAGGTTTCATCGCAAATGAGGTCTTCACATATTCCGGTCATCTTCCGGAAAGGATCCTCCATCCAATTTAATTTATAGTATTTGTTGCTCTTATGGTCGTAATAGCAGTCACTGTAGAAAGTAATCAGGCCGGTCAGCTGTACCTGTGTCGTTTTGTCACTGCGTCCTCCTGCAGGTCCGCCTGTCACTT
Source organism: Bacillota bacterium (assembly GCA_016302545.1). Taxonomy (GTDB): domain Bacteria; phylum Bacillota; class Clostridia; order Peptostreptococcales; family Anaerovoracaceae; genus SUG1106. Next base: position 2,326 of record JAEDNK010000127.1, on the reverse strand, counting down.
CCGTGCCCTGCATCATCTTGTTCTTCATGTATGCAAGTATCTGCCCTCTCAGTTCCTTTCCCAGCAGATCATCCAGCTTGAATTCATGTTTTTCTTTAGATTCGTCTATATATACTATGTTCCCGAAGTCAAGATTGTCGTTTTGGAAATCAATAGGGCTGTGGCTGTATCTGGAATATTCCCATGCGCCTATCGCCGCCAAAATAACTATTAAAACCGCCAGATTCGCCCAAAGTATTCTGACCTTCTTCTGGCTTACCTTAAGGTAGGTCTTTATTCCCCTGATTGCGGCTTCCTCTGCAGCATTTGCCGTTACCTCACATCCTTGCACAAGTTCTCCGTCCAAAAGTTCGGTTACAGATGTGCCTAATGCTGCTGCCAAAGGCTTTAATACGGATACATCGGGAAAGCCTTTTCCGGTTTCCCACTTTGATATTGCCCTGTCAGTCACTCCTAATAATTCGGCCAGCTGCACCTGAGTCATATTCTTTTCTTTTCTCAGTTTTTGTATCAGATTTCCTGTTCTCTCGTAATCCATTTCTTGCCTCCTTAAGCCCTTCTTAAATTGAATTGTACCAATTTATCCTGTCGAAAGCAACACACGGAAAGTAGAGTTGGGCTTTTATCTTGTATTATACATCCCTCTATGGTAGAATATACTTGTAAAGATGTTTAGGGGGTATTTATGGAAACACAAACTGTTAACAATAATATCAAATTTTTTGGATTGATAAACGCAAATACTCTCAGGCTTATTGCCTGTATTTTAATGCTCATGGATCACGCCTGGGCGACAGTCATCCCCGGCAGCGACTGGCTTACATATGCGGGCAGAATGGCTTTCCCTATATTTGCTTTTCAAATAGCAGAGGGCTTCTTTCACACATCCGACTTTAAGAAGTATGCACGCAGACTTTTTATTTTCGGACTCATTTCGGAAATTCCTTTTAACCTTATGTATGCCGGTTCGATCATCTATCCTTTCCACCAGAATGTGATGTTCACACTTCTGCTGGGACTCCTGGCCATCAAATCACTGGATAATATCCGCATGGCATGTGCGGACCGTTCCTTTAAAGACTGGAATTCATCACAGGTCAAAGCTGTTATCCTCGGCATCCTTAAAACTGCCCTATGTGTACTTGCCTCCGGCATAGGTTTCACAGACTATGGAATGACAGGCGTTCTTACTATCATATTGTTTTATCTGTGCCGCGGATTCCGTGGAGCTCGTCTGGCACAGATTGCAGGAATGGTGTATATAAACTGCTTCGCTTTAATGGGTCGCACTATTCCTCTGGCATTGGGTTCGATGACGTTCGACTTTCCTACACAGGGCTTTGCGGTGCTGTCTCTCATATTTATATGGCTGTATAACGGCAAAAAAGGTCGCAGCAGCAAGGCGCTCCAGTATGGCTTTTATGCCTTCTATCCTGTGCATATGCTTATCCTGGCTATAATTGTGGCTATGCTGTTTTAAAAAAAGCGGATGGATCCCTCAGCAATATCCATCCGTTTTTTAGTTATTTAACCACTTTATACAGCTCGTCCGGGCCCGGTGGATCAATAGGCATGCGCTTTTCGTCCGCACCGGTGCCCTGAACCAGCAACAGTCCGTCCTCAGGTGGTGTAATTACGCCGATTTCTGCAGCAGCTACACCTACAGCCTCAAGCTTCTTTATAATCTCGTTTTTCTTCTCCGGACGCGCCATGATAATCATGGAGCCGCTGGAGATAAGTCTCAGATAATTAATGCCGAAATGGTCACAGATTTTGCGCGTAACATCATTTACAGGCACTGCGTCCTCATGGATTTCTGCGCCTACACCTGCAATCTGGCACATTTCCCAAATAGCTCCCAGAATTCCGCCTTCTGTCACATCGTGCATTCCGTGTGTTCCCACTGAGCCTGCAACAGTTCCGTCGCGTACTACGCTGACATTGTCAAGCAGAGCCTTAGCCTCCTCAATTTCATCGCCTGTGAGCACTCCTTTAAGCTCAGCCTCAAAGTCGCCGGCAATAATGCCTGTGCCCTCAAGTCCCGCTGTTTTAGTCATAATAATGGAGTCTCCCACCTGAATATTTTCAGCTGAAGCAGAACATCCGCGAAGGCCCCTTCCGATGGCCGTGGACACGATTACCGGTTTGTTTACCGCAGGAGTTACTTCTGTATGGCCTCCTATAATTTCCACGTTGCACGCTGCTGCCGCATCTGCAGCCTGTCCCATAATGGTCTTCACATCCTCTTCAGTACTTCCTTCAGGCAGCATAACCGCCAGAAGTATTCCCACAGGCTCCACGCCGTTAGAAGCTATATCGTTGCAGG
>JAEDNK010000015.1 GCA_016302545.1 Bacillota bacterium | reverse complement strand
GAGATACGGTCAACTTCGTCCAGCAGGGAGTCAAGCTCCTTCTGAAGGTTTGCACGGTCTACTGTGTTGTCATAAGTACCGTTAGCTGACTGAGTAGCAAGCTCTACCATACGGTTGAACATGCTGTGTACTTCTGTTAAAGCACCTTCTGCAGTCTGTACTAAGGAGATACCGTCGTTAGCGTTCTTCTGTGCAGTTTCAAGACCCTTAATCTGTGCTCTCATCTTTTCGGAGATAGCAAGACCTGCTGCGTCGTCTCCTGCTCTGTTAATTCTGTAACCTGATGATAACTTCTCCAGGTTCTTAGCAACTGCGTTGTTGTTTCCTGACAGCTGTCTGTAAGAGTTTAAAGCTGCGATGTTGTGTTGAATTCTCATTTTATTTCCTCCTTGAAATTCTGCCGGGGCTTCCTTTCCCCGGGCTGTTTTTTTGTACGCTTTATTGCGTACATTTCTTATATCGTCCCTCCGGGAGAAAATATAAGGGGTTTTTTAAAATTTTTTTCTGCTTTAATTTTCTCTACTCTCCCACCGCTTCATTCAGGGTCTTAATGAGTTCTTCTTTTTCGAAGGGTTTAAAGATAAAGCCCTTGGCTCCGATTTCCTCTGCTGCGTCCATGGTGTCATCATAGGCAAGAGAGGATACCATGACAATGTTTGCATCGGGAAACTCCGTAAGTATGGTTTTTGCAGCGTCGAGGCCGTCGATACCGGGCATTACAATATCCATTGTTACCACATCCGGTCTGTATTCTCTGTAAGACTGTATAGCATCTTCACCGCTGCGGCAGAATCCGATAATTTCAAAATCCGTATCTTCTAATAACTGTTTCATCTTGGCGTGAACGATTCGGGAGTCGTCCACCACCATAAGTTTCTTGCTCATAATAATCAGCTCCTTTTCTCTGTCTGTAAGTCTCCGTTGAAGCCGCTTAGCTCATAAGCGTCAGCGGGTCATGCATGAATACAGCTGTTCCGTTCTGTATACTGAGATAGCAGTATGCCAGCATTTCGTCGGTGCCCTCTCTGCCGGGGAGATAATAGCCCTCCTCAAAGCACGGGCAGTGAAAGCGTGCGGGGGATCTGGTCTCCTTGAATATGGCTGTCACTATGTGACCGCAGACCACATTGAAGAATTCCATGGCACACTCCTTGATATCTTCCTGATCGGTCACCGGTTCACCGAGCATGCTCTCGGCAATGAGGTTAAGGAATGTCCGCTCTGCGCAGAATACGAGGCGTATCTCATAAGCCCCGTTGGTGGTGGTATATACCGTACAGAGGTCCATATCCTTAAATTCGCTTCTGGATTTGCATTTTACCTCTGATACACCTATGTCGCGGAGGGACTTCTGCATCTGGCTGTTTATAATGCTGTACAGCCTTTCACCATCCAGGGGATGTTCCTTTCCGTGAGATGTTTCCATAAGAATAGCCTTCCTTTTTTTATTATATCTTCATCAGCTCATCAGCCCATCACCAGTTTGTCTGAAATCTGGAGGGCATGAATGTTGCAATAGTGGCTGAGATGTTCTATGGTCTGCTCTATGTCACCTATTCTGACTCTGGTGACAGGGTAGATCACATCGCTTATGATTCTGCACTGTTCTATATCTATGCGTTTCTGCTCCAGCTCCTTAAGCTGTTTGAGCAGCCTTTCTCTCTTCATGGTAAATATGTTTTTCTGAAGGCGCTGTTTAGCCAGAAGCTGGGCGCGGTTCATGGCCTTCTGAACATCCTCGTCCACATCGTCGCCTATGTCAAGGTATCTGATGTTTTTTTCCACCGCCTCTATATCCTTTTCGGTCTGCTGCAGCGTCTTAGTCAGTTCCTCCCGCTGCTGCTTCACAAAAGGATATTCCCCCACAAACAGCTCTGTGAGACGCTCGGAGCGTGAGCCGATTACGGTGGCGCTGATTACGTTTGCCGCAGTGAGTCTGCCTCCTATGATAGTACCTCTTCCGGTTCTCACCACGATTTCGTTATCGCTGTATACGTTGGCGGTGAGAATACTGCTTGCCGACACGCTCTCTTTGGCGTATACAACGCAGTTCTCCAGATACTGAGCGGATACGGAGCGCTGTGATTTTATCACTGCTCTGCCGTCTCCCAGCACGCCCTTGCGGATTATTATATCTCCGCCTGCGTCTATTACAGCACCTTCTACCATTCCGTCTATGGTGATATTTCCCTTTGCCTGTACGACGAAACCGTTTTTAACATCTCCCGTGATATGTACATCCCCCGGAAAGTCTATATTGCCCACTCCGTAGTCCACATTTCCGAATACGTTATAAAGGGGCTGTACGTGAAAGACTCCGTTTCTGTACTGGAGGTGTCCGTCAGTGGTTGCAAGGAGCTTCATCCTGTCCTCGCTGATAGTGGTGTTATAGCCTCCCGACAGGTATTCTTCCCTGCCGTTCTTCGGCGGTATTATGGTTCCCAGCACGGTCATTCCCGAAGTACCCGTGGTAGGCGGGAAGGCTTCGGCTATGACGTCGCCCTCGTGTATAACCTGCATGTTGGCTCTGGCTCTGTAGTCCACGCTGCCGTGCTGATCCACGGTGAGGGTGTTCTCTATATCGTGAGGGAATTTCTCGCTTATCCAGCCATCCTCTCCGGGCACCATAGGTACGCCTCTTGCTATTAAGAAAAGCTGAAAATATTCGGGATTCTCAGATATTTTAATGAGCTTATCCGCATCTATTCCGTAAGTTACGGTTTCGGAAAACATGGCATCCTGTATGTTTTCGTAAGTTATGCCTCTGCCCTTTCCTACAGGCGGGAAGAGGAAAAGCCACGCTCCCAGGCCGCCCTTGGCCACATACACCAGTGCATCGGCGTCCATATCGAGGATGTCTGCATCCTGAGGATGGGACATCCTATAACGTTTTTTAGCTTCGGTGAGAAGCTTGGTAGCCAGTCTCTGCTTTTCTTCTTCTATTTCCTTATCGCTCATAGGCACAGGCTGTATTCCCGGCTTCTCCATGACCAGTACAGCCTCAGGCTGTGGGTCTGGTGAAATCTGCTGCCATTCGTCCCAGAGGTTAAAAAACATACTGTTTGCAGGAATTCTGAAAATACCTCTGCCCGAGGTGGCAATTTCCTGTTCAGGCGCCGCACTCTCTGCGGTTTCGGGTGCCAAAGCTGCAGACGGGACTGCTGCCGTGGCTGTCATCATGTCGGAAGAAGCCGTTTCTGCCGTACTATCCGGTGGGGAATCGGCTGGTTCTGAGGTAGATGGCGTCTTAAGTATTCGAGAAAAAAAACCATGTTTCTGTTCATTACTCATGTAACCAAACCTCCATCGTAACTAAGTCTGTTAATAATAGAATAATTGTAGCACTTTTTTTAAATTTCGGCAAGGGTCAGCTTTCCAAGTTCTCTCGTCAGGTTCATATCTATGAGACGCTGATTGGCGCTGCCCCTGAATGGCAGCGTAAGGTCTCTTTCTTCGAGAACAAACCTGCCGTCAACTAAAATATCGGTCAAATCCATCAGTTTCTTAACCCCTATGTTACTTTCTCCCATGGTAATAAGTTCCTCATAGGTAAAGCCCGTATACGTGACTATATTAAGCCCCCGTTCCTTTACCTGAACCGCCAGGTTGTAAAAGGCCTCAGGCTGACACATAGGCTCTCCGCCGCTGAAGGTGACTCCGTCCAGCAAAGGGTTCTCGTCTATGGCCTCCAGAATTCTGGAAATCTCACAGTCATAGCCTCCGGAAAAATCATGGGTTGCCATGTTATGGCAACCCTCGCAGTGGTGAGGACACCCCTGACAGAATACGGTAAATCTGAGTCCGGGCCCGTCAACTATTGATTCTCTTACAACTCCGGCAATTCTTATGGTGTTTTTGGACTCTTCCATCCTATTGCCTCCGTGTATTTTAATTTTAAAAGTTTCAGTCTAAAGCTTTTCCATGGCTGCCGGACCTTCTGCCATATCATGTTTTACACGATCCTTTTCCTCGGCTCGCTTGGCATTATTCCAGTGATCCATGGTTCCTACCAGATATCCGGTAATTCTTCTGATTCTCTCGAAGCCTACATCACCCTCGCCTTCTTTTCTGTGGCACTGAGGGCACTCGTTGTCTATTATGCCCGTGTAGCCGCAGCAAGGGTCTCTGTCGACAGGATGGTTTATGGAGCCGTAACCGATTCCCGATTCCTTCATACATCTTACAACCTTTTCGAATGCATCAAGGTTCTTAAGAGGGTCACCATCCAGTTCGATATATGAAATGTGTCCGCCGTTGGTCAGTTCATGATAAGGTGCTTCAAGTTTGATTTTTTCAAAAGCGTTTATATCATAATATACAGGGATATGGAAGCTGTTGGTATAGTAATCTCTGTCTGTCACTCCCGGTATTTCACCGTATTTAGCCCTGTCGATTTTTACAAAGCGTCCTGACAGTCCTTCTGCAGGAGTTGCAATAAGCGACCAGTTAAGACCTGTCTTTCTTGCTTCCTCATCCATGCGTTTTCTCATATAGCCTACGATTTCAAGACCGAGATTCTGAGCCTCTTTGGATTCTCCGTGGTGAGCCCCAAGGAGGGCTTTCAGACACTCTGCCAGACCAATGAATCCTATAGTGAGAGTACCGTGCTTGATAACCTCTTCAATGGTGTCATCAGGCCCCAGCTTGTCTGAATCAATCCAGATTCCCTGCCCCATAAGGAACGGGAAGTTCTTTACCTTCTTCTGTGACTGAATCTTATATCTGTCATTAAGCTGGTCGATAGCCAGATCAATCATTCTGTCCAGACTCTCGAAGAACATGTCCACATCACCCTTTGCCTTGATAGCAAGTCTAGGCAGGTTGATGGAAGTAAAGCTCAGGTTTCCTCTGCCCGTTACGATCTCTCTCGTAGGGTCATAAACATTACCGATAACACGGGTTCTGCATCCCATGTAGGCGCATTCGGTGTTAGGATCTCCCTCCACATAATACTGCTTATTAAACGGCGCATCAAGGAAAGAGAAATTAGGGAAAAGTCTCTTGGCTGATACTCTGCATGCCAGTTTGAACAGGTCGTAGTTAGGATCCTCAGGATTGTAGCTGACACCCTCTTTTACTTTGAAAATCTGAATAGGGAAAATAGGTGTCTCGCCGTTTCCAAGTCCTGCCTCTGTAGCCAGCATTACGCTTTCCATTACCAGTCTGCCTTCAGGGGATGTATCGGTCCCGTAGTTGATTGAGCTGAACGGAACCTGGGCGCCTGCTCTTGAATGCATGGTGTTGAGATTATGTATGAGGGCTTCCATTGCCTGATAGGTCTTTCTTCTGATTTCCTTATCGGCAAATTTAGTGGCCCTGTCCTGCATCTTTTTAGCTTCTTCTTCGGGAACTATTTTCTTCAGTTCCGCAAGTTCCAGCTCCTTATAGTTGTTGTCCCACGCCATACAAGGGTATACGCCGTGTTCCTCTTCAATCTTGCGGCCCAGCTCCTTCATCCGGTCTGTGCCGTCTTCGATATCCTCGAGGAAATCCAGCATCTTGCCTAAATTGGTGAGATAAAGCTTCTTATATGTCTTTTTAACTCCGGGAGCCATTCCGTAATCGAAATTCGGCACGGACTGTCCGCCGTGCTGGTCGTTCTGGTTTGACTGGATAGCGATGCAAGCCAGAGCGGCGTAGCTTTCAATGTCGTTAGGCTCTCTCAAATGTCCGTGGCCTGTGGAAAAGCCGTCCTTAAGGAGCTTCACCAGATCAATCTGGCAGCAGGTCATGGTCAGGGTATAGAAATCCATGTCGTGGATGTGAATGTCGCCCTGCTCGTGAGCCTTTACGTGCTTAGGGTCTATAACGTACATCTTATAGAATTCCTTAGCTCCCTCGGAGCCGTACTTGAGCATGGTACCCATGGCGGTGTTTCCGTCTATGTTGGCGTTTTCACGCTTTACGTCGTTATCCTTGGCTTCCTTAAATGTGAGGTCCTCATATATTCTCATGAGCTTGGTGTTCATGTCCCTTACTCTGGTGCGCTCCGCTCTGTAAAGGATAAATTCCTTGGCGGTACGGGCGTGTCCGTTTTCTATGAGGATTTTTTCTACGGCGTCCTGAATCTGCTCTACGGTAGGTACATTATTATGGCATACCTCCAGCAGATATAATTCCACCTGCTTCGCCAGATACATGGACATCTCTCTGTCTCTGCCGCCCAAAACCTGAGCCGCCTTAAAAATCGCGTCTGCAATTTTATCAACATGGAAGTCTACCGTTCTGCCGTCTCTTTTTACGATTTTCTTAATGCTATCCATTGTTTGCTCCCTTCCTTTATTTTCTATTTTTTCTCGAAGTCTACCACTATATATAGTGGGTGCAGTAAAAATATACTACTAAATGAAGCGAGTGTCAATATGAAATTGCTATGCCGGTAAATCTTTTTTTGCGAAATATTCCTGCCGAAGCATTGACATAAGGTGAAGGTCCACGTATTTGCCGTCCTTTTTACCTCCATGGCGCATTACGCCCTCGTACTGAAATCCGACCTTGAGATAAAGGTGGGACGCTATCTGATTTCCCGTAAAATGATCCAGGGTAACTCTTTCCATGTTCATATCCTCAAAGGCAAGCTTCAGAGCGGCACGAAGGGCTTCTTCGCCAAGACCCACGCCTCTGATCGCCTTGTCTGCTATATAAATTCTGGTGATATCCAGCGAGTCGTAGTGACGATCAATATTGCTTATGTAAATTCTGCCTATAGGCTGCTCTGTTTCCTTATAGCATACTGTAAGCTGCAGCTTATCGTCATCTGCCTGACGGGTTATGAACTCGGTGACGACCTCTTCATAATTTCTTCCTTTATCTATGGTAAAAAACTCCGTTACGGTGTCTGTCTGTTCCCATTCCGCAAAATATCTGCAGTCATCAAAGGTGCTTTCTCTGATAAAAATTCTCTCCGTTTCAACTTTCTTCATCTTCTTCACTTCCCTTTTTCACAAATATATGGTATATTAAATCTTGAAATTTTCTTCTTTATAATTATAGTACAAAAAAAGGTGAATTGGAATGAGTATTTTAATGAGTATTTTAAAGAACAAAAAAATGCTGATCGGGGCGGCGGCACTCCTGCTTATAGCCTGCTGCGTTATCGGGGGAATTTTTTTATTCGGGCAGGATATGGAGGAGAAGCCTTCCCTTGACGAAATCATTTCAGATAAGCTTTCGGCATACGAAACGGACCTGCTGGATTCCCTTGCATCCATGGAAACTAACGAGGATGTGGCATCATATCTGGCTAACTGGGGAAAGAACAAGAAAATAAGCACCTCACAGGATGCATATGGGAATGTGATTTTTTCAATTAAGGCTTCTGAAGGGCAGGAGGACAGTTTGCCAAGCGTTATAATATGCGGTTACGACGCGGATAATATGGGCGACTATACGGAGGCTATGGCTATCGCTCTCACCGTTGCCAAAAACAGCCTGAGCAACTGCCCTTATAAGGTGATTTTTTGCCCTGAAGCAGAGGGAGAAAAAATCGGTGCCGGCAGCCTTTCCCCTTCCCTTTTCTCGGAAGATCCTCAAGTGTTTTATCTGGGCAAATCCGGCAGCGCCAAGGTCTCTCAGGTTACAGGCGGTTACAGACGGTATGAGCTTTCCGAAAATCTCGAATTTACCGCTCCATCCTTTGACAAGGCGTATAAGATAAGGATAAAGAATGTACCTTCTGAGGCTATCGGGAGCAAGGTGGGGGCTAAACCCAACGCAATCAAGACCATCGGGAGCCTTCTTGCAAGCTTTAAATCAACCTCCATGCTTTTTGAGGTTTCAAGCTTTTACGGCGGAGACAGCGCGAACACCGTACCTTCTTCTGCCGGAATAACACTTGTAATCAACAGCTCTGATGCGTCTAAATTTGAGAGTAAGCTGGATAACGCCATCGAAAAATTCATGGATAAGTACTCAGAGAATTTCCCTGAGATAGAATACACATATGAAGAGACGGATATGCCTTCAAAGGTGCTTACAAGAGATGAAACGGATAACATCGTAAGCCTTATGTACACCGCTCTGAACGGGGTATATAACAAGGATGACGATGGAAATGTGATGGCTGTAACCAATATAGGCAAGATTTCTTCCAAGAACGCTAAGCTTAAGATAGAGGTTGCCGCCATGAGCTGCATCAAGGAATTTCTCGACGAAATCAGCGATTCTTACCAGACTATATCCGGTCTGTGCAATGTAAAGTATCGTTGTGTTGAGGATTATCCTATATACAACGGCGAGGGGCTGGGTAAAAACGTTGCATTTCTCAAGAAGTTTGAGGAAGCCTTCCTCGATTTTACCGGAAGCTCCGAAATGAAGGTTGAAAAAACCGTGGAGTTCACCCCTCTCACTATATTGTCAGAGAAAAATGAAAATATGCCTATGCTCTATCTTGGTGTAACAGAAAATACTAAAGAAAAGTACGCCGGTTCTCTGGTTACATTTATGGATATGGGTGCTGAGGATGAGAAATAGCCTTTTTATGCAAAATTTTCTTACCAAACCCGCAAACCATTGAAATTTAATCTGACATGTTACCTGGTAAAAGGTGCAAGTTCCAGCCTTATGAAGTACCCCTGGTCATGCTGGCAGACGGGGCAAATCTTAGGTGCCGAACCTCCCTCTTCAACATGCCCGCAGTTAAGGCACATCCACTTACATGTTACGTCGGAAACAAACAGCTTGCCCTGCTCCATAAGATCCGCAAGTTCTCCGAATCTGTCACCGTGAGTTTTTTCAATCTCTGCAATCTTATAGAACGATGTGGCAACAGGTATATAGCCTTCCTCAGATGCCTCATCACCGAAAGCCTGATAGGCATCCTGCCACTCTTCATATTCGTTATGCTGTGCAGAGCGGAGCAGCTGAATCACCGTATCTTTAGGATCCACAGGATAGCCTCCATCAATATGAATTGTTTCTCCTGCCAGTGAACTGAGGTGATTATAAAAAATCTCCGCATGCTCTTTTTCCTGATCTGCGGTAAATCTGAATACCGCCTCTATTACATGAAGATTACTGTTTTTCGCCTGATCCGCCGCAAATGTATAACGGTTTCTGGCCTGACTTTCTCCGGCAAATGCCCTCATGAGATTTATCGCCGTACGGCTTGTTTTAAAATCTGAATTCATAATGCTTCCTCCCTCGTATTCTCTAATATAGGTCTTACATTATTATTCAGATTTGAATCCCATATTATACACATGCCTTTTCAGGGCAATTGTTTTATAACTTACTCATAATAAGTGAACCGTCTTTGCCGCTGATTTCACATCCCGGCAGGCAGGAAGATCACATCAATGGGATGCGGTCTGCGCAGACAGCAAATTTTCCCTTATCCGTCTCAAATAGTATTGAAAATTCCGGCATCTTATTCTGCAGTATCTGCTCGAACTTTTCTCTGTCTATAAAGCTTCCCTCTGCATACCTGCAGCTGTGCTCTTCTTTAATCAGCATGTGGTCAAGGTGCTGTATAAGCATGAAGCTGAATTCTTCAATCAGGGAGGCTATCATATGATCCATGACGGCGTCCGGCTGATTAAGCAGCATTTCTCCGAGAAAAGCGCTTGCGTTTCCTCCCAGCGCAGTGATGAACTGCACCTTCTGCTTTGTTTCAGGGGACTGATAGCTTCTTTCGTAAAAAATCGCATCGCCGAAGTCTTCTCCACCGTAATGCAGGTCGGCTACCCTCATGTTAAGGTCAAACATCCCTGAAAAGAGATTGATGATGATATTTGCCATAGTTTCTTCTATTCTGTCTGATTCCACCTCACTTCTGAGAGGAACGGCCGCCCGTCCGACTATGTCCATATCCGTCTTGGAAATGTGATTTACAAGCCATGCCAGCACTGCGGCCACAAGCCTTTCCACTGCATCCTGGGAATAATCGGATTCAATCAGGTTATGCTCCAGACTTGGAACGACAACATCACGGAACTTGTCGTGCTCCTGTTTGTGTGCAGTGAAGTGGGGGTAGCCGATTTCCTTCATATAGGCTTCCTCGTCTGCAAAGTGGTTTAAAGCATAGCTTTTCAGGAATTTAATCCCTTCTTTGCCTACAAAGGTTCTGCGGAATTGGTTATGGGCGCTTTCATCTCTTATGCTGACTATTCTTCGTGCGATGGAAAACAGTTTATCATGCTGGTTGTCGATGTTTTCAACGCCGATGTGATAATGTTTTTCCCAAAGTTTTTCATCAACTCCGTTTTCCTGCATCATAATAATCGCTTCCTTTCGTTTCTTTTTGTCGTTTTAACATATTATACTCTTCAGGTTTCGTAAAATCAATGGTTAAAGTTTGCGCTTTGCTGTCATTTCCTCAATCATCAGCATATAAACCAACGTCCGAGGTATAGCCGCCGGGTTAAAGTAAGTATCTTCAGATTGGTGATAATGTCCCATAATCTTTCGCAAAGCATTTGCCTTCTCTTCCTCTGGCAGAACTTCAATTCTGCCTCTGCCGATTACACTCTCGTAAGCCATAGTGCAATAGCCCTTTTCATCATCGTATTTAAGCTCATGCCTGCAGTCCATCTCAAAGGATACACGATTATCCCTTTTTATCAGTTCTGTCTTATATCCTTCCAGCGCACTGTGGAAATAAAGAATGATGTGGCCGTCCTTTTCCTCAATGCCGAAGTTAAGGGGCAGAATATATGGATAGTCACCGTCGTTAAATGCCAGCCTGCATACATCGCAGCGGTCCATTATTTCTAATATTTCGTTTTTGTCTGTTATTTCTCGGTCATGTCTTCTCATAGGTTACTCCTTCTCCAACAGTGCTATGCACTCGGTATGCTTAGTCATCGGGAAATTGTCAAAAGGCTTCAGGTATCTGCACTTATATCCGTAATAGTCCAGGTATCTCAGGTTCTCTGCCAGTGTCTTTGGGTTGCAGGAAATATATACGATTTCCTTAACTCCATAGCTGATAATCTTATCCAGCGCCTTAGGCTGTATGCCCACCCTGGGCGGGTCTACCACTATAACATCAGGCTTGTCGGCAACCTCGCTTAAAACCTTGAACACATCGCCGGCTATAAAGCGGCAGTTATCCAGACCGTTTAAGGCTGCGTTTTCGCGGGCAGCGTCAACGGCTTCTTCAACCAGTTCGATTCCCAGAACTTCTTTTGCCTTTAATGCCAATACCTGGCTTATTGTACCGGTTCCGCAGTAAAGGTCAAAGGCTTTTTTGCCTTCAAAGGAATCCACCAGCGCCAGTGCCTCGGTGTAAAGCCTTTCCGCCGCCTCCACGTTGGTCTGAAAGAATGAAAAAGCGCTCACCTTAAAGTCAAGTCCCAGCAGCTTTTCCATGTAATAATCTCTGCCGTAGAGTGTTTTCAGCGAATCCGGCACTACCGCATCTGCAAGGCTGTCGCAGTAGGTCCTGAGGACACCGACGATTTCATTGTCCAAAGTTAACGATAACAACATTTTCGTAAACTTGTCCTCGTCAAAACCTTCCTCAGATGTGGTCACAATGTTTACCAGCAGCTCGCCGGTTCGGATACCTTTCCTTATTATAAGATTTCTCAGAAGACCACTATGGCTGCGCTTGTGGTAAAAGGTATACCCTTTTTCCACGGCAAAATCAAGCACTGCTCTTAATATCACATTAAAATCAGGGTCCACCAGCCGGCAGCTGTCAACTGTAACTATTGACATAAAGTTCTTTTTGCGGTGCATGCCCAGGGTCATTTCTCCGTCCTTGACGAAATCGCCGAAGGTGTATTCCATCTTGTTGCGGTAGCAGAATGGTGTAGGACAGCCTTCTATCCTGTCTGTTTTTTCAGGCTTTACGCCTTTTGCCTCAAGAAGCCTCAGAACCTCTCTTTCCTTTTCCTCAAGCTGCTTTTCGTAAGGCACATCCTGATAAATACAGCCTCCGCAAAACTCCCTGTGTGGACATAATTCTTTAAAATCTGCCATATTTATCATAAAACTCCTTCTTGTATTCTAAAAATCTGTCTTCTTCAATGGCCTCCCTTATGTTTTTCATCATGTTAACGAGGAAATGAAGGTTGTGGTTTGAAAGCAGCATTGCCGAAAGCATCTCATCCGCTTTATATAAGTGTCTGAGATATGCTTTGGAATAATTGCGGCATGTGTAGCAGTCGCACTCCTTATCCAGCGGTTCCCAGTCTCTCTCATACTTTGCGTTCTTGATATTAACTCTGCCGTGAGAAGTCATGGCAAGACCGTGACGGGCGATTCTGGTAGGAAGCACGCAGTCAAACATGTCGATACCCCTTTCCACTCCCTCAAAGAGGTAATCGGGGCTTCCTACTCCCATCAGATATCTTGGCTTTTCCTCCGGAAGATAATCTACGCAATCGTCCAGTATATCAAGCATAAGCTCTTTGGGTTCTCCTACAGAAAGGCCTCCGATGGAGTAACCGGGCAGATCAAGCTCTACGACTTCCTGAGCGCTCTGCTTTCTTAAATCCTTATACATTCCTCCCTGCATGATGCCGAACAGGGACTGACGCTCCCAGTCCCGATGATAATCCTTGCAGCGCTTAAGCCAGCGGGTTGTTCTTTCAAGAGAGTCCTTTACATATCTTCTGTCCGCCGGATATGGCGCACACTCGTCGAAAGCCATCATAATATCCGAACCGAGAGCGTTCTGAATTTCTATTGATTTTTCCGGGGAAATCATGTGAGCTGATCCGTCAATGTGTGAACGGAACTTAACCCCCTCTTCTGTTATCTTGCGGAGTTTGCCAAGAGAAAAAACCTGAAATCCGCCGCTGTCAGTGAGAATTGCACGGTCCCAGTTCATAAACTTATGAAGACCGCCCGCTTCCCTGACAATTTCATGGCCGGGTCTCAGGTAAAGATGATAAGTGTTGGAAAGGATAATTTCAGCTCCCATCTCCCTGACCTCTTCCGGTCTCATAGCCTTGACTGTAGCCTGAGTTCCCACCGGCATGAATACAGGTGTCTGTATATCGCCGTGAGGAGTATGGACCACGCCGCGGCGGGCACGGGTTCTGCTGTCCTTCTTTATTAAACTGTAGGTTACTGCATGTTTCATTTAAATATCGCAGCTGCTGATTCCTGCAGCCGCCCTCCTTTACTTAATTGTAAATATCTTCGATATTTTATCATAAAACCGCAGTTTGTTCAAGCTTAGTTGGGATGTGTCTCATTCCACAGCCTGTCAGCTGTAGGTCCCCATTCTTCAGCATATTTTACGCACTTGCCGCAAAGTTCTTCTGCTGATTCAGGCTGCATAAGGTCTGTAGAAACAGCACCTGTTTCTTTAACCAGCTTCTGAAGTATTTCAGGGTTTTCCAGCATAGGGCACGGTTTGAGAAGATTGTCATTGAAAGGCTGACCCTTTCTGTAAGCCTTGAAGAGAGGCTGCTGCAGACATTCCAGAAGTGACTTTTCCTTGATATTAGCTCCCGAGTAGTGAATGAAAACGCAAGGTTCCACATCACCGTTGGCGTTTATGTGGCAGTACTTCTTTCCTGCTGCAATACATCCTGTTACAAACTCGCCGTCGTTCTGGAAGTCGATAGCAAAGAGTTCTTTGCCGCCTTCCAGACCTCTTATTTCACGAATCTTATTGTACATATATTCTCTCTGCTCAGGGTTGAGAAGAAGGTCCGTTCCCGCTCCTGCTCCCACAGGCATATAGTGGAAGTACCATGCGAAAATGCAGCCCTTTTCGATGAGCATATCCAGGAACTCATCGCTTGTAACCGTCAGGTAGTTTGCTGAAGTATAGCATATGGAAACCCCGAAAGGAATATGGTTGGAATGCATCAGATCCATAGCCTCAAGAGCCTTCTGATAATGTCCGCTGCCTCTTCTGCCGTCGTTGGACTCCTCGAAGCCCTCTATACTTACGGAGACGAAGAAGTTTCCTACCCTCAGAAGGTCGTCACAGAATTTCTGATCGATGAGAGTACCGTTTGTAAATGCATGGAAGGCCACGTCCTTATGTTTCTCGCAGAGTCTGATTATATCGTCTTTTCTTATCAAAGGCTCACCTCCTGTAAACAGGTAAGCGTGAATTCCCAATTCTTTGCCTTCTGTCACGATTTTGTCCATTTCCTCATATGTAAGGTTCAGCTTGTTGCCGTATTCTGCTGCCCAGCAGCCTGTACAGTGAAGGTTGCAGGCTGTAGTAGGATCCATCAGAATTATCCACGGAATGTTGCAGTCGTACTTTTCAGACATCTCAAGAGAGGTTTTGAATCCTCTGAAGCCGCCCTCGTATCCTGCATTAAGTGCAAAGGTTGCCAAAATGTGAGGATCAACCTCTTTCAGAATTCTCTCTGTGTAATGTGCCCATTTGCTGTCAGGCTCGCAGGTCAGCTTTCTGAGCATTTCATAGGATGATGGCTGCCAGGAATCTCCCAGGACTTTTTCCATCTTATCTATAAGCGAGCCGAATACTTCTGAAAGTTCTTCACCATTACGGGCTTTCTTTATTATTGAATTAAGCGTAATCTCAAAGGCTTTTCTCTCTGCCATGTGTGCAAGGTTCATTGACATATATATTCCCCCATTCTGTTATTTCATCTGATTCTGTTCCACCTTATTTTAAGATATTCTAATTTAAACTCTGTTTTATTCATAGATATAAAAAAAGCCCGGTGCACAAAAATTGTACACTGAGCAGAACTTGTAATACTATTTTGATGAAATTTTTCTTAATGAATTTCTTACATTTCCTTCGAGGATGAATGCCATTCTATCTATTACTTCTTCCTTTCCGCCTTGAAGGCCGCTGTCAATCCACTCTTTTAAAATACCTAAAAGACCGTATTTGTAGAATACTGTCAGAAGATTAATATCACTCTCATCCACCTCAAGACATTCAGCCTGCTGATATATGTATTCTTTGATTATCTTATCTGATACTCTTATAAGATAATTCTTAAAAAAAGTCTTTTTTGTTGACTGATGCACATGAAGCATCGCCGCCCTGTTGTCCTGTGCAAACTTCGTTGCCATCAGGAAAGCCTCTTTAAGAGAGCCGTATCTTTTTTCTGCTTCGACCACCTTCATTATTTCGCATTGAAAAATTTCCTCCAGAACTTCAAAAATATCGTGGTAGTGATAGTAGAATGTATTCCGGCTTATACCGCATACATCCGCCAGCTCCTTAACTGTTATCTTATCAAGGTTTTTTTCGGACAGCAGTTCCATAAATCTGGTCTTTATTTCCCGTCTTGTAAAGTCAGTCATTGGAATCCCCTTTCATCTCACTTACAAATGTCGATCCCAGAATCATAACTGCTCCTAATATGCTAAGCATGTCCATGTTTTCTTTAAGTAAAAGTGCTGAAAGCAGAACAGCAAGT
Organism: Bacillota bacterium; assembly: GCA_016302545.1. Taxonomy (GTDB): domain Bacteria; phylum Bacillota; class Clostridia; order Peptostreptococcales; family Anaerovoracaceae; genus SUG1106. The sequence goes on along the minus strand of JAEDNK010000015.1, from coordinate 4,125 downwards.
ATGGGATCAATATAACTGAAAATTGCCACAGTCTGTGCCGGCAGCTCTTTGATTGAACCAAAATACAGCACATATGCAATACCTGTATGAACTATTCCCACTATGAGCAGAAGCGCCACCGATACAGGTGTGATTTCAAGCACTCCCATATTCACTGTCAGAAGGCAGTATGGCACCAGAACTATGGATGCAGCCGCAAGCTGCATAACTGTTGTGTCATATGAAGAAATGTCCTTAAGCTTCTTGTTTATCAAAATTATAGTGGCATATAAAGCTCCTGCACCCATTCCGAGAAGTACCCCGGTCAGATTCAGATCTTCTGTATTGCCTCCTCTCACATAATTCTGAATAACTCCTGACACCAGCACCATTCCGACAAGTGCCGCTATAACACAGAGGGTCTTTCTGGCGGTCAGCTTTTCACCCAGAACAAAAGGAGACGCGATTATGACGAAAACCGGTGCAAGATAGTAACAAAGTGTGGCCACTGCAACGGATGTGTAGTTATATGCCTCAAAAAGCAGAATCCAGTTAAATCCAATAAGCGCACCTGAAATCAAAAGCAGCGCCAGATTTCGAGTAATTGCCGCCTTGTCCGGCCATCTATTGCCGCATGCCATAACGGCAAAAAGAAAGAATGTTGCCAGTACTCCCCTTACCAGCGCAATTATGCTGGAAGGGAGCGGTATGTATCTTACGAAAATGCCTATGGTTCCAAAGGTCACCATGGCTGTGATTATTTTGATTTTTGCATTCATTTTATGGTCGTTCCCTTAGTTGTCTTGTATTTTGCCGGTTTCCGCAAGCCATTTGAGAAAGCTCTCGCAGCCTTCTGCCACATCGTCATATGTAATGTCAAAGTTTCCTGTGTACCAAGGATCTGCTATGTCACGAGACCTGTGGGAAAAGTCAAGAAGCCCATGGACTTTCTCATTCGGATCGCTGCCTATAATCCTCATCAGGTTTCTTCTGTTGTTTTCATCCATTATGAGCAGGTAGTCGTAATACTCATAATCCTTTTTGGTCACCTGCACGGCTCTGTGCTCACCGCATGGCACGCCCTCTTCCGCCAGCTTACGCAGGGTGCCGTGGTGAACACCGTTGCCTATTTCCTCTCTGCTGGTAGCAGCGGAAAATATTTCAAATTGGCTTTCCAGCCCTTTTTTATTGACCATGTCCTGAAGGACGAACTGGGCCATGGGCGAGCGGCAAATGTTGCCGTGGCAGATGAAAAGTACTTTAATCATTTTTTCGAACTCTCTTTCTCTATTCTTAAATATCATTCTGTTGGTTTGCTAGATACTCTGAAAAAGTATTCCCCGGCAACTTACGCTTTTTTGCTAACATTTTACTCCAAATGCTGTTCCCATCTGCTTCTGTTATCAGTCCTCTTTTCATTGCTTCCACCAAAATTTGTCCAGTATCAATATGCTTCAGATTGTACTTCTCTATATATGGAGCAATATCTTTATAATTATTACTTGCAAGAACTCCATTATACGTTTTAGCTAAAGCAATTCCGCCTGCTTCACCACGTCCGATACTTTTTTGCCCCTTTTTACCGCGTACAAGCTCAACATACAATTTATACTCATCAGTACCCGCATCAATTGTTTTAACGGATACATCCTTGCTGCTGATCATTATATCTGCACGCTGCTTTATATGAGGAATGCTTGGATTCGATAGTTCTTGATAAACAGGTTCCGGCAAAACAATTCTCCCACCATAAAGCTCGTGCAATATGTTGGTATCGTTAATCCACAAAAATGCTGACAAACAATCTGTATCAAAAAACAACTCATCAGTCATTTAGGTTAGCTTCCTCCTCATCAATATTATATACTATATCCGCTCTATACGCTTCCAGCAAAAGTTCTTCCATTTTTCCTTCGGAAATAAGGTCTTTTTTTGCCATCCTTTCAACTTTTCGAATATATTCACCGGTTGTGAAATATTGTTTGTTTTTATCTGTTGGTAAATATAATTCTTTGCCATAACCCAACTTGGCAGCCACGGTGGAAACAGTAATAGACTTATATTCATCAGCAACTTCACTGCTGATCAAATTATCACATACTAATCGATAAAGCATCGACTGGTGACTTACTTGAAAAAACTGCTCTGCGTCGATCACTTTCTCAAGATCCCATTTTGTCTTATCATGTTCATATTCTAACAAAGCATCGTATGGCATCAATAAATAACTTGCAAATTTATCTGCTTCTTTTTCTGATTCTGATTTGTTTCCATTCATACTCATATCACAAATTACTCTCTGCATATCTTCTTCGTACAAGACATGGTACAATTCATGCGCCAGCGTAAATCTTTGTCTTCCATAAGAGGTTGTTGAGTTTATACAAATAACGATATCTTCGTTTTCTTTTGTACACATACCACTTATTCGTGAAGAAAGGGGATATCTTACTATCGTAATTTTCTTATCTTTCCATCCGTTAACAATAGTAAAAATATCAATAGGGGAATACCCATCCTCATTCCACATTCTTCGTGTCCTTAATGCTAATGAGTTTAACTCCTGAGCTGTTCTCATAAATTCTCGTCTCCCATCATTTCATTCATATAGCGTATGTTCATTACAATTTTATTGACCACTGCTATACTCTCCAGGTCTTCTGTCTGGATTCCATTGGATCGAAACGCAAAATTTAAAGGGATATATTCATCATCTTCTCCCATCAAATACGCATCTGAACATCCAAACAGGTTACAAATTTTTTCGATTAGCGTTACATTCAAGCTTCTCGTTCCATTTTCCAGTTTTGTAATCATCGTCTGATCTACATCCAAATATTTTGCCAATTGTTCCTGAGTTATTTTACTTTCCTTCCTAAGTTGCTTTAAACGAATATTTTTTGTGTTGGCCTCCATCTTATACTCTCCTTTCAAAGAACACACTAAGTGCTCACTTATATTATATGCTTGCTTTGTCATTTTTTCAAGCTAATTTCACATAAATTTTATGACAACATTGTTGTAAAAAAGCGACCAACTTTTACGGTTGATCGCCTTTGGTCTGGTCATTTGTTTCTCCTTGCTATAAGCTTTTGTATGAATTTATTTTTACTAACTACAACATTTACTTCATGGTAATACCCATTCGTCTTTGCTTTTGTTTCATCTGATATTGAGGCGTTTTACAATCCACTGCTAAATCATTTTCATATACAATCCAATCAATTATCGCATCTAACGCATAATCCATATTCTCTTGTTCTATATAATGATCAAATGTATGTCTTTCTTCAGTTAACAATACCTTATACTTATCGCACTGTATTCCAAGTAAAGAAATCCCTTGTTGTAATTTTTGATTATCCACTGTCTTTTTAAAAAGTCTATCATAGCTACTTTTTACGTTATTCGTCTCTTTGAATGTATTTATTATAAATCCGTCCGCGATATTTAATAACAACGATAATCTATGATTTACATTTATTTTTCCATAATTTTCTGAATTCAAATAATAGAACGCATTTACTACAGACTTAGTCATTTTCTTATCTGAAAAACTAGTATTGCGAAATTTATCATATTTTTCTAATACCGTCGATGACAAATTACGATTTGATCTTCCTAACAATTCTGAATGGTACCACTTTCTGTCAGTTATATAAAATGGAAGCGTAATAAGTTCTTTACAATCTTTTTTATTCCCATCAATTTGAAATAACACTGGCTCATAAAAATAACCATCGTACAGACAAAGCAATTCCCAAATAAGCCGAAACACATCCTGAATATTTTTCTCTCCCCCAAGAACCACTTCACAATTGGTGTCTTTTATTCTAATATCTGCATTAACCCCTTTATATTCTGTATGTATTTCTTGATCGCTCCAATTACGAACATACTCTTTTATGTTCATATTAACTATCCACTTCATAAATTGCTCCTTGTTAATATTTTCCTTATCACATGACTGCTTCAATTATACTATTTTTCCTTTCTTTACAGATGCAAAACTCTTATCGTATTGAATGTATAATTTAACAGCTCGAATACGTTCCTCATAAGAAAACATGCGAATTATACCTCATGATTTCAATTAAATCCAGGTCCAGGTTTTTGTCCTCACTCCCTTATATCTTATTAGGTCGA
>JAEDNK010000126.1 GCA_016302545.1 Bacillota bacterium | reverse complement strand
TCTTCCTCAGTGGAGCCCCAGCTGATAACAAGTCTGATTACCGAGCGTGTTTCGTCGTAAGGACACCAGGTATAGAAGAAGAAGTCCTTTTCCAGCTCCTTAATCTTGTCGTTATCGACGATTACGAAAACCTGGTTGGTCTGGTGAGGAATCCAGAGGTCGTAGCCTTTTTCCACAACGCCCTTTGACAGCTTGATAGCGAGTTCGTTTTCATGGCGTGAAAGCTCATAGTACAACGAGTTCTCGCCGCCTTCAAGAAGGACCTTGAGCTGGATGGCGATGAGACGGCCCTTTGCCAGAAGTGCGCAGGCGCGCTTAACCATGTAGCGGAAGTGGTCGTTCATATCGTCGTTCATTATAATGAGGGCCTCTCCGAAAAGCGCTCCTATTTTAGTTCCGCCGATGTAGAAGGCGTCTACAAGGTTGGCGATGTCCGGCAGCTTCAGGTCGTTTTCCGTCCATGTGAGAGCTGTTCCAAGACGAGCGCCGTCCATGTAGAGATAGAGACCGTGCTTTCTGCAGCATTCACTGAGAGCCGTCAGCTCTGCTTTGGTATAGACTCCGCCGTTTTCCGTAGGGTGGGTTATGTATGCCATTTTAGGGATTACGGTATGCTCGTCCTCATGGTGAAGGAGCACCTTTTCGATGGCTTCAGGAGTCAGTTTGCCATCTTCCGTAGGAGCGGCAAAAACTCTGTGACCGGTGGCCTCAACTGAGCCGGTTTCATGAACATAAATGTGACCCGTAGCCGGAGAAATTACTCCCTCGTAAGGTCTGAGAGCCGCGGCAATGGTTATGGTGTTGGTCGGAGTGCCGCCTACCATGAAATGAACGTGGGCGTCGGGTTTTCCTATCATTTCCCGTATCATGTCGGCTGTCTCGTAGGAAAATTTATCTTCGGCATAGCCGTCAGTGTGCTCCATATTGGTATCCATAAGAGCCTGCATTACCTTCGGATGAGCGCCAAGGCTGTAGTCACTTCTGAAATAAATCATTTTTTCCTCCCCTGTTCCGCAGTGCGCAGAAACCCATTTCCCTGACAACGGAACATTTTCTTTTCTATTTTGTATATTTCAATTATAGACCCTGTATATGATATTTAGCAAGCAAAAAACGACCCGTGGGCCGTTATTTTTCCTTTGCGTGCCGGTATTTTTCCTTTGTTGCCATCCCGCCGCGAAGGTGGCGCTCCGCCTTGTTGTTTTCCAGAACGTCCTTTACCTCGGAAGCCAGCCCCGGATTGATTTCCAAAAGCCTTTCCGTAATGTCCTTATGTACTGTAGACTTGCTGACGCGGAATTTCTTTGCGGCAGCTCTCACCGTTGATTTGGTATCGATTATGTAATGTGCCAGTTCTAAAACTCTTTCCTCAATATAGTCCTTCATAGCAAGACACACACTCCTTAGCTTTGTTAAGACAAATATATGCCGGAAGCCTCAGATTTATAACATGTGATGCTTGATAATGAGCGAGAAAGTAGGTATAATAATTTTACTGACAGAAGGGGAAATGACCATGGATGAAAATTTGATATATAACAAGCCCATAACTGCTGCCAATATGCTGACCTTTGCCATTCCCACTACGGTGAGGATGGTCTTTATTTCCTTGTACACCACTGTGGACGGAATTGTAGTGTCTAATTATGTGGGAAGCGTGGGGCTGTCTGCAATAAATATCGTATATCCGGTGCTCAATGTGAACATGGCTTTGGCGTTTATGTTTGCTATGGGCAGTAACGCTCTCATAGGCAAGCTGCTGGGCGAGGGAAAGCAGTCTGCGGCAAACAGGTTTTTGACGCTGACGGTGCTGCTGAATGTGGCTCTTGTGACGGTAATCATGGCGCTGTTTTTTATGTGGGACGAAAGCATTTATATGAAGCTGGGTTCAGATGAAGGGCTGCTGCCTTACTGTGTGGAATACGGAACCATAATGGTGGCGCTGGGACCTGTGTGGACCCTCCAGATTCTGTTTCAGAGCTTTCTCGTAACTGCCGACAGACCGGCTATGGGGCTGTGGCTTTCAGTGCTTGGAGGCGTCCTCAATGTGATACTGGATGTGGTGCTGGTAGGCGTGCTGGGTATGGGGCTTACAGGCGCAGGTCTGGCGTCGGGAGCGGGGATGTTTGTGGGGGGACTGGTGCCGCTGCTGGTATTCTTTAATAAGAAAAGTCTGCTGCACTTCGAAAAGCCTGCAAGACCCGGCGGAGATGTTTTTAAGGCGCTGGGCAACGGAACCTCGGAGATGGTCAGCAGCCTGTCCAGTGCAGTCACAACTGCCATGTTCAACATTCAAATGATGAGTTTGGCGGGAGAAAAGGGCGTGGCTGCCATAAGCGCGCTGTTTTACATGCAGTTTTTGTTTGTGACTGTTTTTATAGGCTTTACCTCGGGAATAGCTCCGGTTGTCAGCTACAATTACGGCGCTGATAATCGGGAAAATATAAAAAAGCTGTTTAAAATAGCGGTGAGGGTTATCGCTGTGGCTTCGGTGGTTATGTTTTTGCTGGCAGAGGTGCTGGACAGACCTATGACTATGATTTTTGCCTCCCGCGATGAGGTTCTGGCGGAGCTGATGATATCCGGCTTCAAAATATTGGCACTGAGCATTCTGCTGTGCGGAGTAAATATTTTTGCTTCGGGATATTTTACGGCGCTGAATAACGGAAAGATATCGGCGATTATTTCATTTCTGAGAACCTTTGTCTTTGAGGTGGGAGCGCTGATTCTGCTGCCTGCTTTGGCGGGTGTTGACGGCGTCTGGTGGACACTGCCCTGTGCAGAACTTTTGTCGGCGGCGGTTTCCGTGCCTTTGCTGATAAAATACAGGAAGGTCTACGGGTACTGAACGTTATGATGTGCAACTAAATTATAAAAATGAATATACTAAAGGAGAAGATTTAAAAAATGAGGAAGAAAGCTTGTATGATTTGTTTGATTGTAATACTGATTGTGTGTGCAGCACTGGTAATCAGCGGCTGCGGCGCTCGTCAGGCCATGCCGCCGGAGGATGACGGCAGTATAGCTGCATCGGCAGGCGGTGACAATTTGGATGCGTCAGGCGGGGACGAAACGGGAGATGAGCAGGGAAAGGAATCGGAGGATGATGAAGCTTTGAAAGAACCCGAGAAGTCCGAAAAACCTGAAGACACCTCGTCAAAACCTGCCTCAGAGCCGGAAGACAAGAATGCACCTTCAAAAGGCAGCGACAAGTCCATTCGCGGAATACCCGATGCAATCGATGTACGCACTGAGGACGACGGGGATCTGCTGGTGGTAGTTAATAAGTACCATGCGGTTTCGAAGAACTATAAACCAAAAGATTTGGTTACCATAGATAACAAATACGGCACATGGAATAACATGGAGCTTAAATCCGAGGCTTATGACGCTTTCCTTAAACTGTATAAAGATGCCAAGGCACAGGGTTTCAACCTTAAACTGTGTTCTGCCATGAGATCCTACAGCACACAGAAAAGCCTTTATGAAAACGCAGTTTCAACACGCGGACGTGAAATGGCCAACATCAGATCTGCATACCCGGGCAGAAGCGAGCACCACACGGGGCTTGCCATCGATGTGACTTCAGCCAGCATGGGCTGGGGTCTGAGTCAGGACTTTGCTGATTATCCCGACGGTGAGTGGATAAACGACCACTGCCATGAATACGGGTTTATCATTCGCTACCCAAAAGGCAAGACAGACATAACAGGCTATGATTATGAGCCTTGGCACCTGCGCTATGTAGGCGTAGATGCTGCAACATATATTATGGAAAACAACCTGACTCTGGAAGAATATGTGGGTGTTGAATAGGGAGAAAAACATATAGTAATGGCGTGCTTCATAAGATTGAGAGGCACGCC